>QHWY01000087.1:0-69661 GCA_003223875.1 Acidobacteriota bacterium
AGGCCGGCGACAACGTGGGATTGCTGCTGAGAGGGACGAAGAAGGAAGAAGTCGAGCGGGGCCAGGTGGTGGCCAAGGCGGGATCGATCACGCCGCATACGAAGTTCAAGGCCGAAGTGTACGTGTTGACCAAGGAAGAAGGAGGACGGCACACGCCGTTCTTTAAAGGATACCGGCCCCAGTTCTATTTTCGGACGACGGATGTGACGGGGACGGCGGAGTTACCGGAAGGGGTCGAGATGGTGATGCCGGGCGACAACGTGAACCTGGCGATCGAGTTGATCACGCCGGTGGCGCTGGAGAAGGGACTGCGATTCGCGATCCGGGAAGGCGGACGAACGGTCGGCGCGGGGACGGTGACCGATATCATTGCCTGAGGAAAGGGAAAAATAGCCACAAAAAGGCACAAAATTCACAAAACATTTTGTGGTTTTTGTGCCTTTTTGTGGCGATTCCTAATTTTTAAGATGCTGAACGAAAAGATTCGAATTCGATTAAAGGCGTACGACTCCAGAGTGTTGGACCAATCGGCGACCGAGATTGTCGACACTGCGAAACGGACGGGCGCGCGGGTGGCCGGTCCGATTCCGCTTCCGACCGTCATCAATAAATTCACGGTTCTGCGTTCGCCGCATGTAGACAAGAAATCGCGAGAACAATTTGAGATTCGCACGCACAAACGGCTCCTCGATATTCTCGAGCCCACGCCTCAGACCGTTGACGCTCTGATGAAGCTGGATTTGCCTGCCGGCGTCGACGTGGAGATCAAAGCATTTGGGCGGGAGCATACGAAATGATTACGGGATTACTAGGCAAGAAAGTCGGAATGACGCAACTGCTTGCTGATGATGGAACCGTTATTCCCGTCACTGTGATTCAGGCGGGGCCCTGCGTTGTCGTCCAAAAAAAGACGAAGCAGAAGGATGGCTACGATGCCGTCCAGCTTGGATTGGTCGAGTTCGTGAAACCCAAACGCGTCACGAAACCGATGACCGGTCATTTTAAAAAATCCAATGTGGCACCGGCCAGATTCGTGCGCGAAGTCGGTGTTCAGGGCGAGGACGGCGCAAACCCAGGCGACAAGGTGATGGTCAACATCTTCAACACGGATGAACTTGTTCATGTGGTGGGAACCAGCAAAGGACGTGGGTTTGCCGGATTTGTGAAGCGGCATCACTTCCGCGGTGGCCGCGCAACTCACGGCTCGATGTTCCATCGCGCTCCCGGTTCTATCGGCTCATCGGCTTATCCGTCACGCGTTCTGAAAGGAATGCGGATGGCGGGACATTTGGGAAATGCACGCGTGACCGTGCAGAACCTTCGCGTCGCTCGCGTCGATCAAGATAACAACCTCCTATTCGTTCGCGGCGCCGTACCCGGCCCGGCCGGCGGATATGTTGTGGTGGAGAAATCAGGGCGGTAATTATGGCCAGTGTCGAGATCAAGAATCTGAACAATGAGGTCGTTGGCCAACTCGACCTGGCCGATGCAGTGTTTGCGGGTCCGATCAATGTAGGGCTGATGCACCAAGCAGTTAAGCAATATCTGGCTAGCCGGCGTTCCGGTACCCACAAGACGAAGACTCGCGCTGAAGTGCAGGGCAGTGGGAAAAAACCGTGGCGGCAAAAAGGCACAGGCCGCGCGCGTGTCGGTGAAATTCGAAATCCTTTGTGGCGCAAAGGCGGTACAGTGTTTGGTCCGCGGCCTCGGGATTACGAATACCACCTGCCGAAAAAGATGTTCCGCGCCGCTCTAAAATCCGCTCTGTCTTTGAAGCTGAAAGAAAATCAACTGAATGTCGTCGAGGCATTCAATCTCGAAAACCATAAGACGAAGCCCTTCGCGCAGGCTCTTGCCAAACTCGGGTTCGATCGGAAAGTTTTGGTGGTCGACCATCAGGAAAATCTGAATCTTCGGCTTGCAGCGCGAAATCTGAGCGACGTTCAGTTGCTCGCGAACCTTCAGGTGACGCCGTACCATCTGCTGAACGCCAAGCATGTCGTGTTTTCGAGGGCAGCGATTCAAGCCCTCCAGGAGGTGCTGACGAAATGAGCACCATTTATAACGTCATCAAGCGCCCGATCATCACAGAGAAGGGACTGACGCTAAAAGAAAGGGACCGCACGCTCTGCTTTGAGGTGGACGATGACGCCAGCAAACAGCAGATCCAGGAAGCTGTCGAGCAGTTGTTCAAAGTCAAGGTTCAAGCTGTGCGGACGATGGTTGTTCCTGGAAAAATGCGACGGCGGGGGAAATATACCGGGTATCGTCCAGACTGGAAGAAAGCCTATGTGACGCTTCGCGAGGGCGAAACGATGATCGAATACGGGGAGAATTTGTAATGGCGATCAAGACTTTTAGACCGAAAACCGCCTCGCTCCGGTTCAAGACCGTTATTGATTACAAGCAGGAGATCTCAACCGACGAGCCGTACAAGCCGCTGCTCGATCGGAAGAATCGGATCGACGGGCGCGACAATTACGGCCATCTAACGGTCCGCCACCGCGGAGGGGGGAATAAGAAACATTATCGGATCATCGACTTTCGTCGCGACAAAGTTGGAATTCCAGCGAACGTCGAAACGATCGAATACGATCCGAATCGTTCGGCATTCATCGCGCTGCTCAGCTATGCCGACGGGGAACGCCGGTACATTCTCCAGCCGGTTGGACTAAAAGTGGGCATGAAAGTCGTTGCAGGGCCGGAAGCTGACATTCTTGTCGGCAATGCTCTGCCGCTGCGAAATATTCCGCTCGGTACGACAGTTCACAATATCGAATTGCGTCCGGGCAAGGGCGCTCAGATGGCTCGCAGCGCCGGAGCCGCGGCGCAGCTTGTCGCCAAGGAAGGCGGCTATGCGCATGTGAAGCTTCCGTCGGGTGAAGTGCGGTTGGTGAATGTTGATTGTATGGCGACGATCGGACAGGTCGGGAATCTCGATCACGAAAACGTTACGGTGGGGAAAGCCGGACGTACTCGGCACCTGGGAATCCGTCCAACGGTACGCGGTGTTGTTATGAATCCCGTTGATCATCCACACGGTGGAGGCGAAGGCCGCGTGAAGGGGTATCATCCCATGACTCCATGGGGTGTGCCGACCTTGGGCTACAAAACGCGAAACAACAAACGAACCGATAAGTTCATTGTGAAGAGGAAGAGCAAGTAGCATGCGTTCTGTAAAAAAAGGACCGTTCATCGACGATCACCTCATGAAGGCAATCCTCGCGATGAACGCGAAAAACGAAAAGAAGATTCATAAGACGTGGTCGCGCCGGTCGACGATCACGCCCGAGATGGTCGGTCACACGATCGCGGTACACAACGGCAAAAAATTCATTCCGGTGTACCTCACTGAAAACATGGTCGGTCACAAGTTGGGGGAATTCGCGCCGACTCGAATTTTCAAAGGACATAGTGCCGCCGGCTCTAAAGACAAAGCCGTTGTGCCGGCGGGTCCGCCGGC
The DNA here is from genome assembly GCA_003223875.1 of Acidobacteriota bacterium. GTDB lineage: Bacteria > Acidobacteriota > Terriglobia > 20CM-2-55-15 > 20CM-2-55-15 > 20CM-2-55-15. Next base: position 3,464 of record QHWY01000087.1, read on the forward strand.
ACCAGGTGGAGGCGGAGCTCCGGCCGGCGGCGGTGGCGGGGGCGCTGCTCCAGCATCAACACCACCGAAAGCAGGTTAACTGTAGCGGCGGTCTGTGACCGCCGACGATCCGGAATTGAGACATAGCCGGCGGTCATAGACCGCCGCTACAGAAGAAGGAACGAAAATGGTCAGCAGAGCGACCAGCAAGTTCATCCGCATGTCGCCCCAGAAAGCGCGGCTTACGATGGATTTGATTCGCGGTAAGAACGTGAACGAAGCGCTGATGACGTTGAAGTTTACGAACAAACCGAAGGCGACGCGCGAGATTGAAAAAGTCGTCAAATCCGCTGTTGCCAATGCGACGCAGAAGGATGAAAACATCGATGCCGACAATCTGTTTGTCGAACGATGTTTCATCAATGAGGGTCCGCGGTTGAAGCGAATCCGCCCGGCGCCCATGGGCCGGGCATACCGCTATCAGCGTCGTACCGCTCACATTACGATCGAACTTGGAGAGAGGAAATAAAATGGGTCAAAAGACACATCCGTATGGATTCCGCCTCGGCATCACCAAGCCGTGGCGGTCGCGTTGGTTCGCCAAGCGCGATTACAGCCGGCTATTGCACGAAGACTTAAAACTGAAGCGCGATCTCAAAAAACAATTGGTCCACGCCGGCGTCAGCAACATCGAAGTCGAGCGGATGGCGAACAAGCTTCGTATCACGATTTACACGTCGCGCCCCGGCATCATCATCGGCCGTAAGGGCGCCGAGATCGACAAGCTCAAAGCGGATATCCAGAAGCGCACGAACCGCGAGGTCTACATCAATATTCAGGAGATCCACCGGCCGGAACTGGATGCCCAACTTGTTGGGGAATCCATTGCCCTGCAGCTCGAAAAACGAATCGCTTTCCGTCGCGCCATGCGCAAATCTGTCGACTCGGCGTTGCGGTTCGGCGCCAAGGGTATCAAAGTCCGCGTCAGCGGCCGCTTGAACGGCGCCGAAATCGCGCGCTCTGAATGGTACTTGCAAGGCCGCCTTCCTCTGCATACGTTGCGCGCGGATGTGGATTACGGTTTCGCGCAGGCATACACGACTTATGGAGTCATCGGAGTGAAGTGTTGGATTTATAAAGGCGAGATTCTTCCGAGCAAACAACCGCAGGGTCCCGCAGCCGCTAGGATCTGACGTATGTTGATGCCCAAAAAAGTGAAGTACCGCAAGCAACAGCGAGGCCGAATGCGCGGCAAGGCCTGGCGCGGGTCGTCGCTCGCGTTTGGCGACTACGGTCTGAAGACGCTGGATGCGGCTTGGATCACCGACCGCCAGATCGAAGCCGGGCGAATCGCCATCGCCCGCTTCGTCAAGCGCGGCGGAAAGATCTGGATCCGCGTTTTTCCGGACAAACCCGTCACCAAGAAGCCGGCAGAAACGCGAATGGGCAAAGGCAAGGGTGCACCAGAATATTGGGTTGCCGTAATCAAACCGGGACGCATTCTTTACGAGATGGAAGGTGTGCCTGAATCCGTGGCGCGCGAGGCAATGCGCCTCGCCGCTCAGAAGCTTCCGGTGCACACGAAATTCGTCATGCGCCAAGAAAAGGGAGGCGAGTCGTGAAGTCCTCAGACCGGGTCAAGAAATTTCGCGACCTCTCGGCCGACGAACTCCAACGGCAGGAAGGCGAAATGAATGAACACATGTTCAAGCTGCGCTTTCAATGGGCGATGGGGCAAACCGAATCACTCAAGAAGATCCGGGAGCTGCGTAGGGATCGGGCGCGAATGTTGACGATTTTGCGCGAGAAGGAAAGCGAGAAGTAATGATGGCCGAAGAGAAACAAGCTGGCGGCGAGTCACCGCGCCACCATCAAGAGAAGGTGGGAATCGTAACCAGCGCGAAGATGCAGAAGACGATCGTCGTTCAGGTGCACAGGCGAGTTCAGCACCCGGTCTACAAACGAATTGTTACGAAACGATCGAAGTTCATGGTACACGACGAGCACAAAAAAGCGCATGAGGGCGACATGGTTCGGATCGTCGAGAGCCGCCCTCTCAGCAAGAACAAACGTTGGACTCTGAAAGACGTCCTTCGTGCAGCGACGACAGGAGTTTAAGCGCCATGCCCGTCCAAATGAGAACCATCCTCGAGGTAGCCGACAATTCCGGCGCAAAACGGCTTGCATGCATTTTGCCGATCGGCGGCTCAACCGGACTGAAAGCCGGGCTCGGCGACATCATCACGGCTTCAGTCAAAGAAGCGAGCCCGGATAGCAATGTGAAAAAAGGCTCGGTCGTGAAATGCGTCATCGTTCGAACCAAAAAAGAAACGAGGCGCAAGGACGGAACTTACATCCGGTTCGATCAGAATGCGGCCGTGCTGATCAATGACGATCACGAGCCAATCGGCACGCGCGTATTCGGACCGGTGGCTCGAGAGCTTCGGGACAAAAGGTTTATGAAAATTGTTTCATTGGCGCCGGAGGTCATTTAGATGCCGGCAATGCCTGCAATCAAGAAAAACGACGAGGTTTACATCCTGCGGGGGAAGGACCGCGGGAAGACCGGCCGTGTTTTGATCGTCATACCGAAGGACCAGAAGATCGTGGTCGAAGGGGTTCAGATGATCAAACGCCATACGCGTCCGAATCCACAGCGCAACATCAAAGGCGGAATCGTTGAGAAGGAAGCTCCGATTCATGTTTCGAACGTCGCTATCGTTTGCAAAAACTGCAAGGAGCATACACGTATCGCACATAAGGTGCTGGCGGACGGCCGGCGCGCGCGGGCATGCAAGAAATGCGGGAGTACGATTGAATGAGTAAGAAAGAACCGAAGAAAGCGAAAGCCCCGAAAGAAGCTCCGGAAGCGGCTCCAAAAGAAGCGGGGGCGAAGAAAACAAAACCCAAAGGACCGCAAGAGCCAAGCCGGCTGCGCACGCGGTATACGAAAGAGGTCGCCCCGGCGTTGATGAAGCATTTCAACTACAAAAATGTGATGGCCGTGCCAAAGCTCGAAAAGATCGTCATCAATATGGGCCTGGGTGAGGCCATTGCGAATGCGAAGATTCTCGACGTCGCAACCGATGAACTCGGACGAATCGCCGGCCAGCGGCCGGTCGTCACGCGCGCGAAGAAGTCGATCGCTAATTTCAAACTCCGTCAGAACATGCCGATCGGCGCAGCGGTGACGCTGCGCGGCGAACGGATGTTTGAATTCCTCGACCGTTTAACGAGTGTTGTGCTTCCCCGCGTCCGCGATTTTCGCGGCGTATCCACGAAGTCTTTTGATGGCCGGGGAAATTACACGCTGGGTTTGCGCGATCAATTGATCTTCCCAGAAATCGATTACGCCAAGGTCGATAAGGTTCGGGGCATGAATGTCACGATTGTGACGACTGCGCGTACCGATGATGAAGCGCGGGAGTTATTGAAACAGTTGGGAATGCCCTTCAGGCAGTAACTGTAGCGGCGGTCCGCGAAGCGCAAGCGCGACAGCGCGCAGCCTTCAGAGATGACCGCCGACGATTCGGAAGTGAGACATAGCCGGCGGTCATAGACCGCCGCTACAGAAATCGGAGTTTTGATGGCTCGAACATCAGCCGTTGCGAAAGAAGCAAAGAAAAAGAAATTTGCCGTGCGGTACCACAGCCGCTGCAAGCGCTGTGGTAGGCCGCGCGGCTTTATCCGAAAGTTTCAGCTCTGCCGTATTTGCTTCCGGCAGTTGTCGCTTGCGGGCGAAGTCCCGGGAGTGATCAAGAGCAGTTGGTAATTTAAAGGGAATTTCGAATATGACTGATCCGATTGCAGACATGCTTACCCGAGTCCGGAACGCCGTTCAAGGAAAGCACCAGAAACTCGATATGCCCGCTTCGCGTTTGAAGATTGAAATTGCCCGGATTTTGAAAGAAGAAGGCTACATCGCGCATTACAAGACCATGGAAGAAGGCGGCAAAAGCTTTTTGACCGTTTTTCTGAAATACGGGCCGAAAGGCGAACAGGTGATCTCGAAGATCGAGCGGGTCAGCCGTCCCGGCTGCCGTGTCTACGTTTCGAAGAACGAAATTCCCAGAGTGCTCGGTGGCCTGGGCATCAACATTCTAACGACGTCGCACGGCGTCATGACCGGCAAGCAAGCCCGCAAAGAAGGTTTTGGGGGCGAATTGCTTTGCAACATTTATTAAAGTTTTATGTCTCGAATTGGTAAAAAGCCTATCCCGGTTCCCGACAAGGTGAAGGTCGATATCAAACCGAATGCTGTCGTCGTTACTGGACCGAAAGGGTCCGTCACCAACCCGATTCCTCCCGGAATCAAATGGGAACAGAAGGACAAACAACTCGTCGCCACTCGGCCCGGCGATACCGGCGCCGACAAGGCGTTTCATGGTTTGGCGCGCGCGTTGGTGGCGAATGCGGTCCGCGGTGTGACTGAGGGTTTCAGCAAAGAGCTCGAAATTGTCGGTGTCGGCTACCGCGCAGAGCAGAGGAAGAGTTCCGTGCTCTTTACGCTCGGATATTCGCATCCGATCGAATATCCGATTCCGCCGGGAATCAATATCACTGTGGATAAGCAGACGCGCTTGGTCATCAGCGGCGTAGACAGGCAGCAGGTCGGACAGATTGCGGCAAATATTCGCGCGTTGAGAAAACCGGATCCATATAAGAACAAGGGGATCCGCTATGTCGGTGAAGTTTTGAAGAAGAAAGCCGGAAAGGCCGGTGGTAAATAAGTATGCCGAAAGTATCTTCAAATGAAGTAAGGCTGAGGATTCACGAACGCATCCGGAAGCGTTTGCTGGGGGCGCCCGCTCGGCCGCGCCTGGCGGTGTTTCGCAGCAACAAACATATTTACGCGCAGATCATTGATGATTCCAAGGGCGCCACTTTGATAGCAGCGTCGTCTTTGGACGGTGACGCCAAAAAAGGTCTAAAGAACGGCAGCAATATGGCTGCAGCGAAGGCTGTTGGAAAGCTTGTCGCCGAACGAGCCAAAGCGAAAGGAATCGATGCCGTTCTATTCGACCGCGGCGGATATCTTTATCACGGCAGGGTGAAAGCTTTAGCCGAAGCAGCGCGGGAAGCAGGTCTCAAGTTCTAATCATGAATAGCGCAAGAATCGATCCCTCACAATTGCAGCTCAAGGACACAGTCGTCTCGATCAATCGCGTCACGAAGGTAGTTAAAGGCGGCAAAAATTTGAGTTTCAGCGCGCTCGTCGTCGTGGGTGACGAGAGCGGTCATGTCGGATACGGCAATGGAAAGGCGAAGGAGGTGCCCCAGGCGATTCGTAAAGCAATCGAGGCGGCGAAGAAGAATCTGGTGAAAGTTCCGATCACGAACAATACGATTCCTCATCAAGTCACTGGACTGTTCGGTTCCGGACGGGTCCTGCTAAAGCCGGCAATCGAAGGAACGGGAATCATCGCGGGCGGTGCTGTGCGTGCTGTTATGCAAGCGGCGGGCGTTCAAAATATTCTGACGAAGTCGCTTGGGACTTCTAATCCGCACAACGTCATTAAGGCCACCTTCGAGGGACTTCGAAATCTCAAAGATCCTCAGGACGTCGCCCGGCTTCGCGAAAAACCGTTGGAAGAGATTTTGGGATAGTGATGGCTACGAAGAAAAAAGCGGCTGGAGCTTCGAAACTGAAGATTCAGTACTATCGGAGCGCCATTGGGTTTACCGAGAAGCAGAAACTCATTGTGAAAGGACTTGGCTTCACGAGGTTGAATGCGGTTCGGGAAGTCGTCGATACACCGTCGATTCGGGGAATGGTTGCCAAGGTCCCGCATCTGGTGCGGATCGTGGAATAGATTCAATCTGAAATTTGAAATCTTGGAATCTCGACTTTCAAATTATTGGAGATTGCAAATTCCAAAATTGCAGATTGGAAATTGAAGAGAAATATTTATGGCAGGTATAAACACACTCAGGCCGGATCCGGGATCTACGCACAAGACTAAACGGATTGGGCGTGGTCCGGGCACCGGACACGGCAAGACGGCGGGGCGCGGGAACAAAGGTATGTGGTCGCGTTCGGGAAGCAGTCAAAAGCGCGGTTTCGAAGGCGGGCAGATGCCTCTGCACCGGCGATTGCCCAAGCGCGGATTCACCAATGCGCCCTTCAAGAAGGAGTTCTCGACCGTTAACGTTAGCGATCTCGTGAAATTCGACAAGGGCTCGAAAATTGGTCCTCAGGAACTTTTGACTGCGGGAATTATTCGCAAACTCGAAAAGAACGGCCTGCGAATCCTCGGCGATGGCCGGATCGATCGTGTGCTGCACGTTTCCGCTCATTATTTCACTGAGGGGGCCCGGCAAAAGATCACCAGCGCGGGAGGAACCTGCGAGGTAATACGTCTGTGATTGAAGCAATCCAAAATATTTTCAACATACCCGATCTACGAAAACGAATCGCTTTCATGCTGGCGCTGCTGGCCGTCTATCGCATTGGCGCGCACATTCCAACGCCTGGGATCGATTCGGAAGCGCTTGCGAATTTCTTTGCTCAAAACCAGGGTACGGTTTTCGGATTCCTGGATCTGTTCTCGGGTGGAAACTTTCGGCGGCTGACGATCTTTGCTTTGGGCATCATGCCCTACATTACGGCGTCGATCATCCTGCAGTTGCTGACGGTCGTCTGGCCGTATTTGGAAAAGCTTTCGAAAGAAGGCGAACTCGGACGCCGGAAGATCACGACGTATACGCGCTATCTGACGGTCGTATTGAGTGCTGTGCAGTCGGCCGGCATAGCCGTTGCGCTGCAGCGTCAGGGGCAGTTCGTCGTGAATCCCGGAATCGGATTCACATTGATGACGATGCTCACGCTGACGACTGGGACGGCGTTCATCATGTGGTTGGGCGAGCAAATCACGGATCGCGGAATCGGCAACGGCATGTCGCTGATCATCTTCGCCGGCATCGTCGTTGGATTGCCGCGGGCCATCCTCGATGTATACGAGAAGGTCAGCACAAACGAATGGGGTGTGCTCCAACTGATTATCCTCATCGCCCTCATGATCGCCGTGGTGGCCTTCATCGTACTGGTAGAGCGCGGGCAGCGGCGCATCACCGTACAATATGCTAAGCGCGTCGTTGGACGGCGAGTGTTAGGTGGGCAATCCACACATCTACCCTTACGCGTGAACACCGGCGGAGTCATTCCGGTCATTTTTGCGTCCTCGATTTTGACCTTTCCGCAGACCTTTGGGCTCGTTGTACGGGAAAATCGTTTTCTAAGCGCCATTACCGACGCGCTGCGGTTTGGCGAGCCGCTTTATAACCTGTTGTACGTTCTCGGTATTATCTTTTTCTGCTACTTCTATACCTCGATCATCTTCAATCCGAACGAAGTCGCGGATAACATGAGGAAGTACGGTGGATTTATTCCTGGGATTCGGCCAGGAAAACGCACAGCGGAATATGTCAATTCGATCTTGACCAGAATTACTCTGGTTGGTGCATTGTATCTGGCGCTGATAGCGATCATTCCGGAGTTCATGATCACGGGCTTTCACGTCCAGAATATACCTGTTGTGGGACCCAAGCTGGATGCCGTTCTGCCGCAGTGGGTGACGCAAGGACTCCGCGTGAATTTTTATTTCGGCGGCACATCGCTGTTGATTGTCGTTGGAGTGGCAATGGATACTATTCAGATGGTCGAGTCACAACTAATCATGCGTCACTACGACGGTTTCTTGAAGAAGGGCCGAATTCGCGGGAGAAGAGGTTGATGGGTCGCAAGATTGTGATCCTGTTGGGGCATCCCGGAGTGGGAAAAGGGACCCAAGCTCGCGCGATCGTCCAGCACCTGGGGATCCCGCAGATCTCGACCGGCGACATGCTCCGCGAGGCCATCGCGAACAAAACCGCTTACGGCCGCGAGGCTAAGGAAAAGATGGATGCGGGCGAGTTGGTCAGTGATTCAATTGTTAATGGTATCGTCTCAGAGCGAATCAAACGCGACGATTGTAAGAAAGGGTTTATTCTGGATGGTTACCCGCGGAACGTTTCGCAGGCCGAGACGTTTAGGAAACTCGTAAAGAATAGTGACCGGCTATCTGTGATCGAGTTGTCTGCGGATTCCGAGCGGCTGCGAAAAGAAAAACGCCTTGTCGGGCGCTTGATGTGTCCCGGCTGTGGAGAGATTTACAACGAGTTCAGCAAGGCGCCCAGGCAGGATCAGATGTGTGATCTGTGCGGCAGACAACTCATTCATAGGTCCGATGACCGCGAAGATCTGATCAAAGAGCGCTTCCGGACTTATCACGAGGAAACCTACCCGCTGACCGAGTTTTATAAGGGGCGAGGTCTTTACCATCAGGTGGACGGGATGAGGCCGATAAACGCGGTAACGGAGGAAATCCTTAATATCATCGACAAAAAAAAACTAATGACGCCTGTCACTGACGGAGGAAGGTAAGCGTTTGCCCAAAGAAGATGCGATTGAAGTCATAGCAACAGTCATCGAGCCTTTGCCGAACGCCATGTTCCGCGTCGAACTCGACAACAAACATCAGGTCCTTGCTCACATCTCGGGCAAGATGCGGAAAAATTTCATTCGAATACTTCCCGGTGACAAAGTGGCCGTCGAACTTTCGCCATACGATCTGACACGAGGCCGGATCGTGTATCGCTATAAGTAGGTACTATGAAGGTTAGAGCATCAGTTAAAAAAATTTGTGACAAATGCAAGATTGTGCACCGCAAGCGCGTTGTCCGTGTGATTTGTGTCAACCCTAAACACAAACAACGCCAGGGATAACCGGAGGTTTTGAGATGGCACGTATTGCCGGCGTGGATCTTCCACCGAACAAGAGAATCGAAATTGGATTGACGTATATCTATGGAATCGGGCGGCCGCAATCGAACAATATTTTGCGCGCGGCAGGAGTAAGCGCGGATACAAAGGTTCGAGAACTCAACGATGACGAAGTCAACAAGATCAGGAAGGTTATCGAAGAGCAATATCGTATCGAAGGCGATCTCCGCAAAGAGATTTCATTCAATATCAAACGCCTCATGGAAATCGGTTCGTATCGCGGGCTCCGGCACCGCCGTGGATTGCCGGTGCGTGGGCAGCGCACCCATACCAATGCCCGCACACGGAAAGGTCCAAGGCGCGGAGCGATCGCCGTCCGCAGGAAGGCCACGGCAAAGACATAGTTAACTGTAGCGGCGCTCTACGAGCGCCGGCAGTCCGGCAATTTAGAGATCGCCGGCGGTCATAGACCGCCGCTACAGCTGAACATCAATGGGAGTGATCGATGGCAGGCCAGCCTAAGAAAAAAGGTGCAAAGAAAAAAGAAAAGAAGATTGTGCCGACGGGCATAGCGCACATTCAGGCGACGTTCAACAATACGACGGTGACGATCGCGGATCTGGAAGGCAATGTCGTCTGCTGGTCCAGCGCCGGTTCTCTTGGTTTCAAAGGTTCCCGGAAAGGAACGCCGTTCGCCGCGCAGCAAGCTGCGCTGACAGCGGCAAACCGCGCGCGTGAGGCAGGAATGCGCACGCTTGAAGTGAACGTAAAGGGGCCGGGCTCCGGACGTGATTCCGCGATCCGGGCGTTGCAGACAGCGGGACTCGAAGTACGCACCATTCGCGATGTGACTCCGATACCGCACAACGGCTGCCGTCCCCCGAAGAGAAGGAGAGTGTAATTTGGCTAGATATATTGGACCTGTCTGCAGGTTGTGCCGCAGAGAAGGAATGAAGCTTTTTTTGAAAGGCGAGAGATGCTTCAAACCGTCCTGCGGAATCGAGAAGAGAAATTTTCAGCCGGGACAACACGGCCACGATCGAAAGGCGAAAATCATCGGATATGGGCTGCAGCTCCGCGAAAAGCAGAAGGTGAAGCGCATCTACGGCATCCTCGAAAATCAATTCCGGACATATTTCGAAAAAGCCGTCCGTCAGAAGGGTGTTACCGGCGAGAACCTGCTGGCGCAGCTCGAACGGCGCCTGGACAATGTGCTGGTCCGTCTGGGTTTTGCCACAACCCATGCTCAGGCCAGGCAGTTTGTCCGTCATGGCCATGTCCTCGTCAATGGAAAGAAAGTGAATATTCCTTCTTACCAGGTCAGTGTCGGCCAGGAGATCAGTGTCAAAGAGAAGATGAAGAAAAATGTTCAGGTCGCCGGCGCGCTCGAGTTGGTGGGTGGCCGTGGAACTCCTCACTGGCTGGAGCTGAACGCCGAGGCTGTTACTGGAAAGATTCTGACAATACCCAAACGGGACGACATCAGCCTGCCGATCCAGGAACGAATGATCGTAGAGCTTTATTCTAAATAAGGGGCCGAAAAATGCTTTGGAAGGGTTTTCAAAAACCGAAAAGACTGACCGTCGGGAGCGAGCCGCCCGCGACGGAAACCTACGCTCAATTTTCAGCGCAGCCATTTGAGCGAGGATTTGGAACAACCATCGGCAATGCACTCCGTCGCGTACTGCTGTCGTCGATCGAGGGCGCGGCGATCACTGCCGTAAAAATCGAAGGTGTGTTGCACGAGTTCTCATCGATTCCGGGCGTCGTCGAAGATGCCACCGATATCATTCTCAACCTGAAGCAGATTCCGCTGAAGCTGCACGGCGAGGAGCGTAAAACGATTTACCTTAAAGGGCTCCAGCCTGGCGCCTACACCTCAGGCAATATCGAACACGATCCCGATATTGAGATTCTGGACAAGAACATTTATATCGGCACGGTGAGCGAAGGTGGTGCGTTGCAGATCGAAATGCGTGTCCAAAATGGGCGAGGGTATGTTTCCGCCGACCGCAATTTCGATGAGGATCTTGGAATCGGTTACATTCCCGTCGACTCGGTTCATTCGCCGGTCCGCAAAGTTAATTACTGGGTCGAAGCCGCCCGCTTGGGTCAGGTCACCGATTACGACAAACTCACCATCGAAGTCTGGACCAACGGTTCGATTACCCCCCAGGATGCGCTGGGATTGGCGGCGAAGCTGATCAAGGACCACATGCAGATCTTCATTCAATTCGAAGAGAAACCCGAGCCCGTGGAGGAGCAGACTGAGGTGCGGCACGACGCTGTTATCGAGCACTTGAACAAGTCCGTGGACGAACTCGAACTGTCGGTCCGCTCCTACAATTGTCTGAAGAATGCCAACATCCGGACCATCGGAGAACTCGTCACCAAGACCGAGGCCGAGATGCTCAAGACGAAGAACTTCGGCCGCAAGTCTCTCAACGAAATCAAAGAAATCCTCGGCAGTATGGGCCTGCAACTGGGCATGAAACTGGATGACCACGGCCGGCCAGTGATGCCCGCCTCGACAGAGCAAACAGTGTGATATGAGACACAGGAACGCGCATCGCAAACTCAGCCGGAACACGTCGCACCGCCGCGCGTTGCTTCGTAATCTCGTTACCGATTTTCTGGATCACGGCCGTCTCATGACAACTCTGCCGAAGGCAAAGGAGATTCGGCCGCTTGCCGAAAAGATGATCACGCTCGGCAAGCGCGACAACCTTCACGCCCGCCGCCAGCTTCAGGCATTTCTTCTTCGCGAGGCTGTAGCAAAGAAAGTATTCGATACGATTGCCCCTCGTTTCGCCGATCGCAACGGGGGCTACAGCCGCATTATCAAGCTCGGAAACCGTAAAGGCGACGGCGCGGATTTGGCCATCATCGAATTGCTGGGCAGCGAACTGGAAGTGAAGAAAGCCGAACGCGCGGAAAAAGACAAAGAGAAGCAGACGAAGCAAGCGGGCAAGGAAAAGAAGGAAGAAAAGGAAGAAAAGGAAGAGTAAGGTTCATTTAGCGATTTTCTTGCACCTCGCGTGTGTGCGGGGGTCGACGTCAGTTCAATAGCTGGACCCGATTGGGCGATGGACCACACCCTGCGGTCCGAAGCTCAAGTATTTGACAGCAAAGTCTTGTTCAGTTCGCCTTTTATAAGAAATTCGCCCAACGCTTCCTAGGACTGCCGAAACATCTCAGGACTAACAAAAGAATTCCGGCCGCGCGGCTATTCCTCGACGCGTTAACATGGCGTCTGTTGAATATCTCAAAACCCGTTTCACCGGGAAGCGCGATCGATGGAAAACATTAATACGCGATAGGCAAAAGCACTTCAAATTGATGCTTCTGAAATAACCGCAGCCTTTCGTTTTTTTTAGGCTGCGGTACGGGCAGTTTTCATTACGAAGTTTACAGGTGCCAAGTTATTGGAATTGATCTGACGGTGCCTAGCGGGATCAAAAGCTCACACGTCAGTTTTGTTCAAGCTAATTCAGCGCAAATTCCGATCGCAAACAATTCTGTTGATGCAGTAGTTTGTCATCATACGCTGGAACATTTTGATGATTATCGAACGACTCTCGTGGAGATCAATCGAATCTTAAAGGATGGCGGACTGGTCTGGATCGCTGTCCCTAACGGTTTTGGGCTGGACGATGAACTTTATCGTTTTGTCTTTTCGGGAGGTGGTCACGTAAATCGTTTTTCTAGGGATCAGTTGATACAGGATGTTCATCGTCATACCAGATTCAGGTTGGTACAAGAGGTGGATCTCTTCAGCAGTTTCATTTATCTCAAAAAACCCACTCTTGAGGAATACCAGTACTACCCGCCACCAGCCCGTTTCTTGTTTCATATTCCGGATGGCACTAGCACGGCTGTTGTGTTTTCTCTCAATGCACTCGCACGCTTAATCGATCGACTATTTGGATACCGAATCAGCCAGTACGGCTGGGGTTTTGTGTTCGCCGCAGAGAGCGCATCTTTGCCGCCGTTACACCGCCCTTACTTCAATGTTTGTTCGAAGTGCGGCTCCGGGGTGTCCGCCAAAGAGCTCCGCGACAAGGGGCTATCGAGACAATGTTTTGGAGTCGGTTTTTACTATTGCCCGATTTGTCAGCAGCTAAACGCTTTTGTTTCACCTCCCATCGGATGCGAATAGAGTTTCAACGTGGATGAGCTCATACAATTGGCTGCCCCTGATTTGGTCTGATTAGAAAAAATCGTAGCCTCTTCGGAAGCATTCCTTGTCAGATTTGCACTTCAAAAATCGACGGGATTTGTCCGTGCTAAGGCCAAGCCGCAGATCCACGCGCATCTATTCGCTCGTACAGACGAAGATAGCGAACTGGTAATACGCGATAGGCAAAAGCACTTCAAATTGATGCTTCTGAAATAACCGCAGCCTTTCGTTTTTGTAGCTATTTCATCGGTGTAGTTTTACAATTTTTGGCATCGGAGGCCCCGATGACAAACCGGTTTTTTGCGTGGGCGGCTGCCTGTCTGTCAGTCCTTCTTGCGTCCGCCATATCTGGCGCACCCGCACCTCAAGAGGCGCCGTCAACGCGCTCTGCCATCGATCAATATTGCGTCGGTTGTCACAACGACAAGTTGAAGACCGGAGGGCTTTTTTTAAGCGGCTTAGATATCGCTCGCGCTGGTGAACATCCCGAGATATGGGAAAAAGTGGTTCGCAAACTTCGCGGCCGTATGATGCCTCCTCCGGGCCGACCGCGTCCGGATGAACGCGGATATGATGCGCTGGTCGCATCTCTGGAGACGTCGCTGGACGGGGCTGCTGCTGCCAATCCGGATCCGGGACGCACCGAGACGTTCCGCCGTCTGAATCGTACCGAATACCACAACGCGATTCGCGATCTGTTGACGCTGGATGTTGATGTTGCGTCGCTGCTGCCGAAGGACGACGCCAGCTACGGCTTTGATAATGTGAGTGTCGGGGGTCTTTCGCCGACACTGCTCGAAAGATACCTGGCTGCAGCGCAGAAAATCAGCCGGCTTGCCTTGGGCAGCCCTGTGCGGACACCGGCTTCTAACATTGTGCTCGTCCCGCCGGATCTCACTCAGGAAGACCATCTTGACGGATTGCCCTTCGGAACCCGCGGCGGAACGATTGTCCCCTACACGTTTCCGGTCGATGCCCAATATGACATCCAGATTCGCTTGATGCGGGACCGCAATGAGCATATCGAGGGTCTCACCGAACCGCATCAGATGGATCTCACCCTGGACGGAAACCGTGTGCAAGTATTTACCGTCAATCCCAAACGGGCGAACACGCGGGGCATCGATTTCACGGATGCTGACGTCGACAGTAACCTGAAAGTGCGCCTGGCGGTGAAGGCCGGACCGCACGAGATCGGCGCCACTTTCATCAAGAAAGACTCAGCCTTGATCGAGACCACCGAGCAGCCTTATCAGGCGCACTTTAACTACTACCGGCATCCGAGAATTCAGCCCGCCGTCTACTCTGTCGCGATTACGGGACCTTTCGATACCAGCGGGGTGACCGACACGCCGAGCCGCCGCCGCATTTTCGTTTGCCGTCCCGCGAGACCTTCCGAAGAAGAGCGCTGCGCCACAACTATCATTTCGACTTTGGCTCGGCGCGCCTATCGCCGCCCGGTCAACACCGACGATCTGCGAGTGCCGCTGGCGTTTTACAAGGACGCTCGCGCCGAAGGAGATTTCGAAGCCGGTATAGAAATGGCGCTGCGCGCGATTCTGACGAGCACGGAATTTATATTTCGCATTGAACGCGACCCGGAGGGTGTTGCACCGAACAGGCCATATCACATTAGTGATATCGAGCTCGCATCCCGCTTATCGTTCTTCTTGTGGAGCAGTATTCCCGACGACGAATTGCTCGATTTGGCGGCTCAAGGGAAACTTCACGAGCCGGCAATACTGGAACGGCAGGTGCGGCGAATGCTGGCCGACGCTCGCTCGCAATCATTGGTTACAAATTTCGGCGGACAGTGGTTGTACCTCCGTAACCTGGCGGACGCGGGTCCGGATGGCAGAATATTCCCCGATTTCGATGACAATGTGAGGCAAGCGTTCCGGCAAGAGACAGAGTTGTTTTTGGAAAGCATCATAAAAGAGGATCGAAGTGTTATCGATCTTTTGAGTGCTAATTACACCTTCCTGAACGAAAGACTGGCGAAGTATTACGGTATTCCGAATGTGTACGGAAGTAACTTCCGGCGTGTGACGTTGCCGAATGACAGCATTCGCGGCGGTCTGCTTGGAAAGGGAAGCCTTCTCACGGTCACTTCGTACGCCAACCGCACCTCACCGGTTCAGCGCGGAAAATGGGTTCTCGAAAATATCCTTGGGACGCCGCCGCCACCCCCGCCGCCAAACGTGCCGCCTCTGACGGACGACAATCCGGTGGGTAAGGTCCTGACGATGCGTGAGCGCATGGCCCAACACCGCTCCAATCCGGCGTGCTCGGCTTGCCATCAGCTGATGGATCCGATCGGCTTGTCCTTCGAACACTTCGATGCGACCGGCCGTTGGCGGAATCAAAGCGAAGGAGATGTTCCGATCGACGCAGCGGGAGCGCTGCCAAGCGGCGTTACATTTGAAGGTGTCACTGGTCTTAAGAAAGCGTTGCTGGCGCGCCCCGAGTTGTTTGCCACAACCGTCACGGAAAAAATGCTCACGTATGCCTTAGGCCGAGGCATGGATTACTACGATGCTCCGGCAGTTCGCGCGATCGTGCGCGAAGCCCGCAATAATGACTTTCGCTTCTCGGCGCTCATTTTGGGCGTTGTGAAAAGCGCACCATTTCAGATGAGGAGGTCCCAATGAGCACAGCGAATGCAAGCCCGACAGGGCGCAGCAATCAACCAATGATCGTCACGAAAAAAGCTCTGCCCCGGCGAACGTTTTTGAGAGGCATGGGGGTCACCGTAGCTCTGCCCTTGCTGGATGCAATGGTTCCAGCACTTTCCGCAATGACGCCGGCCACCAATCCGGTGCGGCGGTTCGGGTTCGTTTACATCCCCATGGGAATGAACCCGGCACCCTGGATACCTAAAGCTGAAGGCAAGATCTCCGAACTATCGCCTTCTCTCGCATCGCTCATGCCGGTTATGGATCAAGTGACGGTCATCACCAACACTGAACTGAAGATGGCCAACTCTGCCGGCAATCACGCGACCGCCAATTCGTCGTTCCTGACCGCCACCCTCGCCAAGAGAACCGAAGGCAACGATTACGTATTGGCGACGTCGATCGATCAAGTGATCGCAAAACAAATCGGAAGGGACACCCAGATCCCGTCGCTCGAGCTAGGAACCGATCTCATTGCGATGGTCGGTAACTGCGATAACGGATATGCCTGCGTGTATCAGAACAACTTGTCCTGGTCGTCCCCGACGAATCCGCTTCCCACCGAGGCAGATCCCCGCATCGTTTTCGAGCGCTTGTTCGGTGATGGTGGCTCGGCAAAGGACCGCCAGACGGAACTGCGAAAGAATCGGAGCATTCTGGATTGGGTCACCGAAGACATGGCGCGGCTTCAAAGGAAACTGGGTTCGGGAGACCGCACGAAGGTCACTGAGTATATCGATTCCGTACGTGAAGTCGAGCGTCGTATCCAGAAGGCGGAACAACAGGCGGGTGAGGCCGTGTTGCCGGATCTGGATCGTCCCGCGAGCGTACCGGCAGCCTGGGAAGATCACGTAAAACTGATGTTCGATTTGCAGATTCTGGCTCTGCAGGCCGACATCACGCGCGTTACTACTTTCCAGATGGCCCGCGAGACCAGCACGCGGACCTATCCGCAGATCGGCGTGCCCGAGCCGCACCATCCCACATCGCATCACTCGAACGATCCGGAGAAGCTGGCGAAGCTGGCGAAGATCAATGCGTATCATGTCTCGCTCTTCGCTTACTTCCTGAACAAGCTGAAAGCCACGCCGGATGGTGACGGCACATTGCTAGATCACTCGACCTACATGATTGGCAGTGGTCTCGGCAATCCGTCTCTCCACAACCATACGAATCTGCCATGCGTCGTGGTTGGTGGGCACAAAGGGGGACGGCACATCAAATACGCTGAGCCGGTGACTTTGGCGAACGTTCACCTGACGCTGCTGGAAAAAGCGGGTATTCACCAACAGGGCTTTAGCAATAGCACCGGACGGATCGAGGAGCTGCTGTGATGTTGTGGGAGTCTAGCCAAACACCACCCTGTCCCTCTGGCAGAGGGCAGGGTGAGGGTCTCAGGATTTGGCGAAATTTGCGACCTTCACCCGGCGCGTCAGACTTGCGTCTGTCGCGCCGCCCTCTTCCAAAGGGAGAGGGTTCTGCGCTTCTTTGCATTTTGTTGTTAATGATCGCCGTCAATGCAAGTGCTGCACCTGTCCGTTTGATCGATGCCGTCAAGTCCGCTGATAGAGCCGCGATTCAGACATTACTCCAGCAGCGGGTGGATGTGAACGCTGCGGAGCCCGACGGAACGACGGCGCTGCACTGGGCAGTTCGCACGAATGATTTCGAAGCTGCCGAAATGCTGGTTCGCGCCGGCGCCAACGTCAAATCAGCAAATCGTTACGGTGTGACGCCGCTTTACCTCGCCTCGACAAATGGAAACGCGGGGATGATCGAGTTGCTGTTAAAGGCAGGCGCCGATCCCAACTCGGCGCTGCCTGAAGGTGAAACGGTGTTGATGACCGCGGCGCGCAGCGGGAGCGTCGACGCTGTGAACGTGCTCATTGCACGTGGTGCGGACGTCAACCGCAAGGAAGCCTGGCGCGGGCAGAACGCGCTGATGTGGGCAGCGGCTGAAGGGCATGCCGAGGTCATCCGTGCTTTGGTCGCGCATGGCGCGGATGTACGTGCTCGTTCGAACGGCGGTTTTACAGCACTGTTATTTGCCGTCCGTGAAGGCAAAATCGGCGCCGTGAAAACGCTCCTTGAAGCTGGAGCGGACCTCAACGAATCGCTGCCTGTGCGTCGAGGCGGCGGGCCGGCGGCTGCGGATGCGGAACCGGGACTCAATGCCTTCATGCTGGCTGTCGACAACGTTCATTACGAACTTGCTGCCTTCCTGTTAGACAGAGGGGCCGATCCGAACTCTGCGCCTCTCGGATTTACAGCATTACATCAGATTACTTGGCTACGCCGGCCGGGCAGCGGCGACAACAATCCAGCTCCGCAAGGATCCGGAAATATGGACAGCCTCGAGTTCGTCCGCAAACTTGTTGCGCATGGAGCGAATGTCAATGCTCGGGCGACCAAGCAAGTCAGTATGGGTGTGACCCCCCAGTTCCGCACGACTGGGGCGACACCGTTCTTATTGGCTTGCCGAACTGCCGATATTCCCCTCATGAGTCTTCTGCTCGACTTGGGAGCTGATCCGCTGCAAGCCAATGAATACGGCATAACCCCGCTGTTGGCAGCGGCAGGAGTCGGTACGAATTCAGCTGAGGAAGAGCCCGGAACAGAGGCCGAGATCCTTGAAGCCGTGAAGCTCGTAATGGCACACGGAGGTGACGTCAATACAGTCGATAAGAATGGCAACACGGCGATGCATGGCGCCGCTCATAAGCGCGCTCCTTCTGTGATACGGTTTTTGGCTCAAAACGGCGCGAAAATCGAGATCTGGAACCAGCCGAATAGTGCCAAGCAGACTCCCCTGCAAGTCGCTGAAGGTGTCCGGGTCGGCTTGAACTTTCGGAGTCACGCCCCGAGCGCGGAAGCCATCCGTGAAGTTCTGGCCGCTGCCGGCAAGAGGGAATAGCCACAAAAAGGCACAAGAGTCAGAAATTTTTTGGAGTCTTTTGTGTCTTTTGGTGGCTATTTTTATACTTATAGAGTGTCACCCGAGAATGACGGCCCCCATCTCGACCTGACTTTTTCCATTCAGGAGAGGAGCTATGCCCGGCCGATCGGCATTGGCGCAGCCGCCGCGCTGATTGTCTTGATCATCCTGACGATGACAACGACTCTCGCCTCCAAGATCCTCCCGATGAGTGACGAATATTTGCTCGTGATGATACCCCCGGCCCCCGACGGCGCAGAGCCGCTGGCGCTCAACTCGCTCAGGCACGAAATCGATGGCAAGACGATTTCGGTCAGCGGTTCGGTTATGAATCGCACGGCGGTGTCCATATCGAATGTTCTTGCCGTCGTCGAGATGCAGGATACAACCGGCCGCTTTCCTCAAACCCAAGAAGTTCCCGTTCAGCCCGAGGAATTGGCGCCGCAAGCGGTCGGCACTTTTATGGCAATGGCGACGCTCGAAGAGAATCCGGGTGGTTATATCGTGAAGTTTCGCTTTGCCGACGGACCGTTCATCCCCCACAAAGATGAACGCGCGCCGGAAATAACCATTACGCCGCAGCCAATGCCGCATCTGATAAAGTGATGCGCGCCGCGTGTATAGCCGGTCTTTCGACGTTTTTGCTATTTCAAACCTCTCCTGCCGGACGACTTCATTTCGAGGTTACCAACCGGGTTGCCCCAGCATCGGGTCGTCTTCTGGTCGTCGTTGCGAAATCGGAACGTCCCGAGCCGCGAAATACAATTGGTGATGCGGGCCCAAACGCTTCAACAATGCTTGGCCGTGAGGTGAACAACCTTGGCGCGAATGCTGCTGCAACGATCGACAACACGGCGGCTGCATTTCCGATTCAGAATCTGGATGAACTTCGGGCCGGCGAATATTATGTCCAGGCGCTTCTCGCGTCGAACCGAGATCTCAAGTCTCCAAATGCACCGGGCAACCTTTATAGCGACACGCTGCGTGTTCATCTGGACCCTCGCTCCCGGAATACCGTAAGGCTCGAATTGACGAAATCGATTTCTAGCGAAGAACTACCGGCGGAGAACGAGTTCATCAAGTACATCAAAATCCAATCCGACCTTCTGTCGCGATTTCACGGCCGTCCGATCTACGTGAGAGCAGGAATCATTTTGCCGAAGGACTACGCTGTTGATGAAAATCGGCGTTATCCCCTCCGGATTCACATCGGCGGCTATGGTACTCGCTATACTGCCATCGAGCGTTCGATGGCCCCCGGTTCTGATTTTCGAAGGCTGTGGCTTTCCGGCGATACACCTCGCTTGATTTACGTCCAACTCGATGGCGCTGGTCCGTACGGCGATCCATACCAGGTGAATTCCGACAACAACGGTCCGTATGGCGACGCGCTGACGAAAGAGTTGATTCCCTACATCGAAAAACGATTCCGTGCGATTCCAGAACCGCGCGCGCGTGTGCTCGATGGGGAGTCGACGGGCGGCTGGGTTTCCCTCGCTCTGAAGATCTTTTACCCCGAGTTTTTCAATGCCGTTTGGTCTTCCTGTCCCGACGGCGTAGATTTTCGCGGACTCCAGCTCATTAATGTTTATAGCCACCGGAATGCCTATTTCGACGATTACGGTTCAGAACGTCCGAGCAAGCGAAATATCGATGGCCGTGTCGAGTTTACGATTCGTGACGAATGTCAGATGGAAAACGTTCTCGGCGAAGGCGATAGCTGGACGCTTTCAGGTCAGCAATGGGGTGCATGGAACGCCACATATGGTCCGCGAGGAGCAGATGGCCGTCCCGTCCCTTTGTGGCATTCCAAAACAGGTGTTATCAACAAATCAGCCATCGATCACTGGAAGCGATATGATCTTCGTCTTGTCCTTCAGCAAAACTGGGAGATCCTCGGCTCCGAGCTGCGCGGTAAATTCCATATCTCCGTAGGTGAGGCGGACAGCTATTATTTGAATAATGCTGTCCACATGCTGGACGAGTTCCTTAAGAACGCGGATCCTCCGGCTGACGCGCGAATTGCTTATGGCCGCGGCCGTGGCCATTGTTGGAATAGCCTTTCAGAGGCTGAGATGATGAAAGAAATGGCTCTCGCTGTTCAGGAAACGGGTAAAACGAAATGAGTGCTAGAGCACTTCTCACATTGGCTGTGCTACCTGACCGGTATGCAATCTGCCGTTTGGATCCAAAAACGCCTGTGCCCGAGTGGGCAATCGGAGATGACTTCGTGTCGATCTCGCGCACACGCGATGAGTTGTCGATCGTTTGTCCCGAACGCAACCTACCACAAGAGGCGTCCTGCTCGAGAGGGTGGCGAATCTTGAAATGTGAGGGCCCCCTCGATTACACGCTGACCGGTATCATAGCTTCTCTCGCTGAGCCGCTTGCGGATGCAGGCGTATCCATCTTTCCGCTCGCGACGCATGATACCGATTACGTCTTAATCAAAGAACCGCAGCTTGATCTCGCCATTCAGGCGCTTACAGGTTACGGTCACGCCGTCCGTGTCTGAATTGCCGAAGGTCCCAAAACTTCCAAAACTTTATAGTGACCTTTCTTCCTGGTTCCATCTGTTGTCTGACCCCGCCGATTATGCCGAAGAAGCAGAATTTGCCCGCGGATTGCTTGTCGACGCCTCAAGCACAGTGCCCGTGACGCTGCTCGAACTCGGCTCCGGTGGGGGAAACAATGCATCGCATTTGAAGGCACACTTCAAGATCATGCTTGTCGATCTATCTCAGGGAATGCTCGATTTGAGCCAGACGATTAATGCTGACTGTGAGCACCTCCAGGGAGATATGAAAACCATTCGCTTAGGACGGATCTTCGATAGCGTCCTCATACATGATGCGATCATGTACATGACTTCCGAACAGGATCTCCGCCAAGCGATCGAAACCGCATTTGTCCATTGCAGGCCTGGCGGTGCCGCCCTGTTCATGCCGGATCTTATTCGCGAAACCTTTGTGTCGCTGACCACGCATGGCGGCCATGACAGCACTGCCGGTGACGGGCGCGCCATCCGGTACATCGAATGGACGTTCGATTCCGATCCAGCCGATACCACATATACCGTCGATTTCGCTTACTTGCTTCGCGAGAAGAATGGGCCTGTGCGGGTCGTCCATGACACCCATGTGTTCGGGATTTTCCCTCGTGAATCGTGGCTGCGGCTATTTCAAGAAGCCGGATTTGAGCCACGCGCCATGGCAGATCCGTGGGGACGCGAAGTGTTTGTATGTAAGAAGCAAGAGTAAGTGGTGAAGCGCCATTCCCCTCCTTGCATCACCGCAAGGGGTGGCTGCGTCATCAAAGAAATGCCGCGAAGCCACCGAAGCTGACGCAGCCGGGGTGGTTTTCGAATGAATCCAAGAGGAAAACCACCCCGGCTTCGCGATCAGCGGAGGCTTCGCAATATTTTCTTGATCGCTCGGCCACCCCTCCTTGCGGTGATGCAAGGAGGGGAATGTCCGCTTGATTCCAATTTGTTCACATCTTCTATGCGGGCCCACGGTAATACGAGGTGTACGTTTCCCTATAGTTCCCACCGGAAGCGGAAATCACTTTGAACGCTGTTCCGAGGCGGTAGCTCGCCTCCAGCACAAGTTCATCAGTACTATCTCCATCGAGATCGAGCGAGGCGACAAAATAGGCGACATATTGCTCGTCAGAGACGGATGGCTTGTTGATGTAAAGCGGCTCGAGTCGACCCGATTGTTCGAGAAAAATTCCCCAGGGATGGGTACCCATCGTTGTATCGGGATGGCTATAGTTGAGAAGCCACAATTTGGCGACACGGCCTCGAACCAGCGCCTCGATTGACGTGCCATAGATGAATCGTTGTTGGGGTGAGGAATTCTTGTCATCAAGCAATTCTTTCGCGGCTTCATAACCGGCGGGTAGAGTCGCCGGATCTTCGACAGGCAACAGGTTCTCCCATTTCGTTTCAAAGAGCTTTGTTCTGAGGTGCTTTGTTTTCACATTGCCCGCAATGCCGAAGATCAAATTTCCAGAGAAAGGTTCCTTCCTGACGCCGAGAAACGGATCGCTCGGCATCGAAGCCATTGAAACCAGATGATAGCCGCCCTCGGTCGATGTCATCTGTGTTCCCATGAAAATACCAATGCCTTGAAAACTTTTGGCCGTCGACTTTCCCTCGAGGTCCAGGATTGTCCATTGCCGAGGATTGACCAACTGCCGAGTGTCGACGTTCACCTTCATGAAGGGAAGCAATGCCAGACCGAAACTCAACACAGGTCGAGGCAGAAGGCGCTCTGCTTCGCGAACAGCGGCTTTGAAGTCATTATCGGGATTCAACTCGGGTGTTTCCAGTATCGTGACATTGCCCATATTGAATCCGATCCGCCATTGGGACTGCCGTGGCTCGGGCGTGAAAGGAACGGCTGTTGGCGATGGCGCGTCGTCGGTCTGAGCGCTTGCTCGAATGACCAGCGTGACGAAACAAAGGATTGCAATCGAGAATCTCATTGAGAGTCCGCTGAATCGTTGACAATCAAAGTGTATGGCCCCGTGGTGCTGCGCTGACCGGAAATCTGAATGTAGTAAATGGTGTTCGCTTGTGCAAGGAGGCTATCGTCGGCGGCTAACTTTTCATCGATGAGCTTCTTTGTCGTGTCGTATATGTCCAGAGCTGGAATTAACGTACCCGAGTCATTGCGAACGTGAATTTGAACGCGACCGCCGGATCCGGAACGGAACCGGTAATAATCGGCATCGCTTCCGTCCACAATTCGTCCTTGAACCGGTTTGTTGATTTCGAGCGGTCTTGCACTGGAGAAGTCACGCCGCGGTTGATCGAACGTGAAACTGTTCGAATCCGGTGTTGTCGGTATAGTCCACATCACCCCGCCGATCAGCAGCAGCGCTGCTCCAGCCGCAGCGATCAAACGAATATCGATCGTTCGAATGCCGACAAACCAGTTCTTCGCAGCCATGGATCATTTCTTCAGAGATTTTTCAATCTTTGCCCATGTGTCACGCAGTGTGACCGTGCGGTTGAACACGAGAGCACCCGGCTTGGAATCCGGATCGACGCAAAAATACCCGATACGTTCGAATTGGAAACGGTCGCCCGGCTTTGCAGCTTTCAAGCTGGGCTCAACTTGACAGGAGCGGACCAGCTCGAGCGAATTCGGGTTGATTGGTGAATCGTTATCCGGCCGCTCCTCATTGAAGAGCCGATCGTACAAACGCGCTTCTGCCGGAAGCGCGTGCGCGGCTGAAACCCAGTGCAACGTTGCCTTCGGCGAACGGCCATCCGGCGAATCGCCGCCGCGAGTTGCCGGATCGTACATGCATCGCAATTCGACAACTTTGCCCGCGGCGTCCTTGATGGCTTCCTTGCATGTAATGAAGTAAGCGTATCGCAGCCGCACCTCTCGTCCGGGCGCCAGCCTGAAGAATTGTTTCGGCGGGTTTTCGCGGAAGTCGTCCTGCTCTACATAGAGAATGCGGTTGAACGGTACCTTGCGAGTTCCCGCACTGGCATCCTCCGGATTGTTGATCGCATCGAGTTCCTCGCCCTGCCCTTCCGGATAGTTTTCGATCACGACGCGCAGTGGCCGTAAAACAGCCATTACGCGCTGCGAGCGTCTGTTCAGGTCATCTCGAATCGCGTGTTCGAGTTGCGCAACATCGACGATCGCATCTCGTTTGGCCACGCCGATCGACTCACAGAAACTCCGGATAGCTTCGGGTGTATATCCGCGCCGGCGCAGTCCGCTCAATGTCGGCATTCGCGGATCGTCCCAGCCATTCACCGTGCCTTCTGTCACCAGGGTCAGCAACTTCCGCTTGCTGAGCACCGTATAGCTCAGATTTAATCGCGCAAACTCAATCTGGACGGGACGTGACGGAACCGGCAGCTTTTCCAGGCACCAGTCGTAAAGAGGACGATGGTCCTCGAATTCGAGCGTGCAAAGCGAGTGCGTGATGTTTTCGAGCGCGTCGGAGATCGGGTGGGCATAGTCATACATGGGGTAAATGACCCATTTCGATCCCTGACGGTAATGCGGCACATTCATGATGCGGAAGATCACAGGATCGCGCATGTTGATATTCGGCGAAGCCATGTCGATCTTCGCCCGCAATACGTGCGTTCCGTCTTCGAACCCTCCAGCACGCATCCGCTCAAATAGATTGAGATTCTCTTCGACCGATCGATTCCGGTAGGGGCTATTCTTTCCGGGCTCCGTCAATGTTCCACGGTATTCGCGAATTTCGTCGGCATTCAAACTGTCGACGTAGGCATTCCCGTCTTTGATGAGCTGCACGGCGTATTCGTACAACTTCCCGAAATAGTCGGAAGCGTAGTACATTCGATCATCCCAGTCGAAACCAAGCCAGCGCACGTCGCGCTGAATCGATTCTTCATACTCGACGGTTTCTTTACTGGGATTTGTATCATCGAACCGAAGATTGCAAAGGCCTTTGAATTCCGCTGCAACGCCAAAGTTCAGACAGATCGATTTCGCATGACCAATATGCAAATAGCCGTTGGGTTCTGGAGGAAATCGCGTGTGTACACGTCCGCCGTTCTTCTTTACTTTGACATCTTCGGCGACACGCTCTCGAATAAAGTCAACAGAAGCCGTGAATTCTAAATCAGGCATTTTCATGGTGACAAAAAACTACAGTTTAGCACACCGGCGGGAGATCGATATTGCCGCCAGTAATGATAGCCACGATTGGTTCAACGCTATGGACTTTACCGGTGGTGACCGCGGCGAACGCCGCAGCCGCGGAACCTTCTGCGACCAGCTTTTCGCGATTCAACAGGGTGTATATCGCCGTTTTGATCTCGTCCTCGGAGACGAGCACGACGTCATCCACGTATTTCTGAATGAGGGGAAACGTCATTGTCTGAAGATCGATGTTGCCTGCGATTCCATCGGCAATGGACGAGTGGTCCGCAACCGTGATCATGCGGCCGGCCTCGAGGGAGTGGTACATTGCCGCTGAAACCTCTGCTTGGACACCGACCACGCGGACTCGCGGCCTAAGTTGTTTCACGACGGCTGCGACACCCGCCGCCAGACCGCCGCCGCCAATCGGCACTACGATGGTGGATACGCCTGAAAGCTGTTCTAAAATTTCGAAGCCCAACGTTCCTTGACCAAGGATCACGAAGTGGTCGTTGTAGGGAGAGGCAAATACATAATCGTTCGTACGTTTCGCTAACTGCAGAGTCCAGGCCTCGGCCTCATCGTAGTTGGTGCCTTCAATTCGGAATTCGGCCCCATTTCTTCGGATCGCTTCGATCTTCGTCCGCGGGGTGTTGGCCGGCACCACGACCACGCAAGGTATTTTGAAAATCGCCGCCGCGTGGGCGATTGCCAGTCCGTGATTCCCAGCCGATACTGTAAGCACCGTTTTTGTGTTGCCCGTCTGAAGGAGCTCCAAAATGTAGGCATAAGCACCACGGACTTTGAACGAATGCGTGTACTGAAGGTTCTCCAATTTCAGGAATAGATTCGGGAGTTCGCTTGGAACGATAGGAGTTAACCGGATGTGCGGCTGAATGCGAGCGCGGATGTGCCGGAAGTCGCTGAGCGTCATTCGCATTCAATTTTTTCGGCGAGTTCCATCCATTGAATAGTGTTTCTGAGCGAAACGACCTCACCAATAACGATAATTGCAGGTGGCTTGAGCCCCTCGCTCTCCTTCTCAATACTCGCGAGAGTTCCAGTGCGGCAATCCTGAATCAAATAAGTTCCCCGCGAAATCAGGGCTACAGGAGTCGTAGCGTCACATCCGTTGGACAGAAGCTGCGCAACAATTGGGCCAAGCCGCGATAATCCCATGAGGACGATGACTGTTCCGCCCGCCTTTACCAGCGCCGACGCGGCGAGCCACTGGGTCGAGCGGAGATCGTGTGACCGGCTTCCGGCAATCACCATAAATGAATGCGCGTGATCCCGATGCGTTACGGGGATGCCGGCATAGGCAGGGACAGCGATGGCACTCGACACACCGGGAACGATCTCAAAAGGAATTCCGGCTTGCGCCAACGCGCAAGCTTCCTCGGCTCCTCGACCAAAGACAAAAGGATCGCCGCCTTTTAAGCGGCAGACATTCTTGCCTTGCCGGGCCTTTTCGATCATCAACCACTCAATGTGTTGTTGTTGGAGTGTCTCTTCGCCGGGTTGTTTGCCGACGTTCAGGATTTCCGCATCCGGGCGAGCCTCTTCGAGTAGATGTAAATCAATTAGACGATCATGCATCACCACGTCGGCTTCTCGGAGACACGTCAGGCCGCGGACTGTGATGAGGTCGGGATTTCCTGGTCCCGCGCCGACGATGAAGACAGTTCCCAACGCTTTCATGGTGTCCTTTGTCCGTATACAGAGTCTTCGACAAGTTCCCGCAGGCGCCGTTCCGCACCTGCAAGGTCATTCGCCTTTAGCAAAGCCATAATATCCGAATTCAGAATTCGATAATGAAGCTGCTTGCGGTCCTGTTCGTCTCGGACGCGGCGGCGAATTTCGGATCGCGCCCGCGATAAAAGTTCGGCGAAGCGCTCGTATTCCGGGCCGACAATCTTCGATATTTTTTCCCGTAACCGCGAAGCCAGGGCCGGACTCGTTCCGCTGGTCGAAATGGCAATACCGATGTCACCGCGCTGGACAACCGCCGGCATGATGAAACTGCAAAGCGCGGCTTGATCGGCGGTATTGATAAATATCCCGAGTGCAATCGCCTCCCGATAAACATTGCGGCTCACTTCGGGATCATCCGTTGCCGAAAAAACGAGCACCGCACCCGTGCAATCGCCGCGAACGTATTGACGTTTGCGCAATTCAATCCGCTTCTGGTCACCGAGCGCACCAAGATAAGGAGTCACTTCAGGGCTGATCACGATTACAGACGCACCTGTATCTAACAACGATGCCGCCTTTCGCTGGGCGACTTCACCGCCGCCGATAACGACCACGCGTTTGCCTCTTAAATCGAGGTATACCGGATAAAACACGTTTACTTCTTCGAAAAATAATCCGCCACTGCCTGAGCCAGTACTCCCATCTTCGACTGATTCGGCACGATCTTCGGCGTTAAACCTTGTTCTCCAAGGGCGCGGCTGGTGACCTCTCCTATAGATGCAACAACAACCTTGTTTCTTAACTGGTTTGCCAACGTTTCGGCACGGCCAAGTTGTTGAGCGAAATCAAACAACATCCGAACCTGAGGCGCGCTTGTAAACGCAACCACTTGGATCTCTCCATTCAGAATTCTAGTGATCAATGCGTCGACGGCACCCGAATCGGCAGCGGCGCCATAAGCGTACACCTGTACAGGCGTAACGTTGGCGCCTTTGGCTTCGAGCGCAGAGGCTAGCTGCGGATTCCGTGTGCCGTAAAGTTGAACACCGACCCGCCGGCCCGCGAGGTCTCGAGTTCGCAGCGCCTCAATGACACCTTCAGTCGTTGGATTTTCGGGGATCACATCCACGTGAACGCCGAATTGTCGCAAAGCCGCGACCGGCTTGGGTCCGCGAACAACGATCGTCATTTTATTGAGTGCTTCCAGAAATTCATTCTTTAGACCGGCAGATTCGGCAGCGGAAACGAGGAACCGCGCTCCAACTCCTGTCAGAAAAATCATGGCGTCGAAGGTTCCTGCGGCAAGTTGGCGAACAAATTCCTCGAGCTCTTCTCGATTTTCGACAGGTTTTTCTTCGAGCAGCGGGCATGCATAGACTTTGGCGCCGAATCGCTCGAACAATGTCGAGAGTTCCTTTGTGAAGCGATGCTCCAGGATGGCGATCGTGAGTTGTTCAAGCGGCTGCGCCATAAGCCGAGTTTATCAAAAACCCTGGACGCGGCATGCCGACCAGCGGTGTATGATGCACGCATGCCTTCCGAGTACGATGCTGCCTACCAGGGAACAAGGGGCGCGAACAGCGAAGATGCGGCGATCGATTTGCTTTCCAAGGGCGCCAAGCTTCTCCCGCGAGACACGCTGGAGGATGTTTTCGCCGCGGTGGCGCGCGGAGAAGCACGCTATGGTATCGTGCCCATCGAGAATACACTGGCTGGATCGATCCACCGCTGCTACGACCTTTTGTTTGAACATGACCTGAAGATCGTCGGCGAGACTGTGAGGCACATTCTATTTGCGCTAATTGCCCCTCCGGGTGTGGCATTGAGCTCGGTCCGGAAAGCGCTGTCACATCCTGTGGCTCTCGCCCAATGCGAGCAGTTCTTCAGGAAACATCCGCTCATCCAGGCTGTGCCGGTTTATGACACGGCAGGCGCGGTGGAACACGTGATCCGCGAAGGGTCCGGCGATTCCGCTGCGGTTGCCACTCGCCGTGCCGCCGAAGTGTATGGCGGTGTCATTTTGGCGGAATCGATTCATGATCACTCGGAAAATTACACACGATTCCTGCTCATCACGGCGTCGAAATCTCCCGACCCGGCAAAATCGGCGGTGGATCCGTACAAAACGACGATCGTCTTCAGTGTGGGAAACGTTCCCGGGGCACTCTATCACTCGCTCCGGCCTTTTGCCGAGCGACGCATCGACCTGGCGAAGATCGAGAGCCGCCCGCTCCGGGGCTCGCCATTCGAATACCTCTTCTATTTGGATCTGATCGGACGTGCCGAGACGGCACCAGTGTCGGACGCTCTCAACGAACTCCGCGCCCAAGCGAAATCGGTACGCGTTTTGGGGACATATCCGTGCTACCGGGGTTAGCGGCGGCGTACCGACCTGGCATTCGTGAACAAATTGGGTGCGCGACTCCCCCTAATTTGAGGTGTTGCAAAACTGCCGCAAACCGGTTTT
This sequence comes from Acidobacteriota bacterium, assembly GCA_003223875.1. Classification (GTDB taxonomy): domain Bacteria; phylum Acidobacteriota; class Terriglobia; order 20CM-2-55-15; family 20CM-2-55-15; genus 20CM-2-55-15. Next base: position 32,803 of record QHWY01000087.1, read on the forward strand.
CGTCTGCTGTAGCGGCGGTCTATGACCGCCGGTACTTCGTTGATTCTGCGAAAAACCGGCGCTCATAGAGCGCCGCTACAGTAAGAACCGAACCCGCTATTCCGTAGTTTTGCAACACCCTCAACTTAGGAGGGGAGAGCGTCGCTGAAGTTACAACGATTGATAGGTTTGACACCGCGCCGGTAGTATATTCAGGTACTCATGTCCGATTCCAACTTCACTGCGCGACGTCAGGCCTTCCAGAAACTGCACCAGAGCGGATGTTTTGTGATCCCGAATCCATGGGATCCTGGTTCCGCGCGGTATTTGCAGCACCTGGGTTTTAAGGCGCTGGCAACGACGAGTGCGGGTTTTGCGTTCTCACGGGGGCTGCCGGACGGCGAATCGGCTGTTTCTCGCGACAGCATGCTCGGGAACATCGCCGAGATCGCCACTGCAGTCGACGTGCCCCTGAATGCAGACTTTCAATCCGGATATTCTCACGATCCGGAAACCGTTGGCGCAAACGTTCGCTTGTGCATCAGCACTGGTGTAGCGGGTCTTTCGATCGAAGACAACACGGGAGATCGCGCAAAGCCATTATATGAGATCCCTCTCGCTGTCGAGCGCATTAAGGCGGCGCGTTCGGCTATTGATAGCTCCGAGACCGGCGTTCTACTTACCGCGCGGGCCGAATGCTATCTCGTTGGACACGCCGAGCCGTTCAAGGAATCGATTCGCCGGCTTCAACGGTACGCAGAGGCGGGCGCGGATGTGCTGTACGCCCCGGGTGTCCAGCGTGAAGAGATCAAGGCCTTCGTTGCCGAACTGGCACCTAAACCTGTGAACATTCTCATCAGCAATAACATCGGCCTCCGGGTGGTGGATCTTGCGGAAATGGGCGCGCGCCGAATCAGTGTCGGTTCTTCACTCGCGCGCACCGCCTGGACAGGTTTTATTCGCGCCGCGGAGATGATTGTCCGGGAAGGCAGCTTCACGGGTTTTGATCACACCGTCCTGTTTGCCGATATAAATAAATTCTTCAGCAACCTGTAATCAAGCTTGGGCGCGGATAATGAGTCGTTCTTTCGAGTCGTCGCTGATACGGGTGAGCCCGAAGGATTTGCCAAGAACGTGATTGAGGGCGCTGGAAACCTGGGGTTCGAGAGCCGAGAACGTTTCGTCGTCGTTTGGAGCAAGGAGACGATCATTGGCGACGATGAGCACTTCATCGGTGCGAAAGCGCAAGCGGGGGCGCAGCCTGGCATCGTTTTCAAGCAGGCGGCAGCCTTGCACAGCGGGTTTTATGATTTCGGTGAAGGTTTGGACTGGCTGCTTGCGGTAGTAAAGGAGACCTATTCGATCGTCGGCCCTCTCTATACTGAAGTTGCCTTGATGCGCGACGAGCAAAATACCCGGTCCATCGTGAATGTGACTGTAATTGTGGACGTCGATCAGAAGATGGTTTTCAATGGTTTGCTTCTGAATCCATTCATGGAAAATGGGAATGAATTCCGTGGGCTCAATCCGTTCGCCGGCAACGTCGAAAAATTTAATCCCCAGCCGATACAGGTCCATTACGGGGTGGCTTTCCCAACCTGAACAGGGCTTTTCGCAGAAATGCCTACCGTGCCGCGTTCGCTAAGGGAATCGTGGCAAGCGTAAACGGCTTCGATGAACAACTGAGCTTCCTCTACGATGCGGTGAGCGTAGTCGCGCGTGTAAACACTGGTCGGAGCCTCATGACGCCGGAAAAGATACTGCGCGAATTTGTTGCCGGCATAGCGATCGCCCAACACGTTGGTATCGTAGAACCGTGTTCGAAATTCGTTCACGATGGTGTTCGGATGATCAGGAACATCATGAAATTCGGTTCTGACGAGTGCAATGGCCGCTTGAAGCATCGCCTTATAGGCAAGAGCATCGGCCTCCGCATAGTCTTCTTCATCCAATTTCAACTGGCTTTCAAATACCAGCCGCTCTGCGTTCGCTAAATCGAATTGCACGGTTGAGACGACTTCCCCTGCGCATTCGCCCATTCCAAGGTCGCCGATGGTGAAGACACGTGGGTCGCCCCAGTCGGAATAATAGGAGGGATCGCTTTCGAACGAAGGAACGTCCATGAAAAGTTCGAGCATTCGACGCAGTTCCGGTTTGCCGATCCGTTTCACGAATTCCTGGAAGTTCTCGTTTCCGGAGCGTTCTCGAACGTAGCGTTCGGTCAGAAGCTCCACGACCTCGGGAATGCGTTTGGAAGGAACCGTGCCGATTGCGAGTCCATATGCCGCCGCATTCTGCTGCCACTTGCCGCCTAGCACGACCTGGAAATGAGGTACCTTGCGATTTCCAATGGTCCGGCTGGTCCCATAAAAGCCGAGGTCTGCAATGTGGTGCTGGCCGCAGGAATTGAAGCAGCCGCTGATCTTGATGTGGAGATTCTTGACCGCGTCTTCGAGCGTGAAAAACTTCTCGCTCAGCCGATTTCGAATCTCCGCTGCCAGGCCTCGCGATGAAGCGATGCCTAGCTTGCACGTATCGGTGCCTGGGCATGCCGTCACATCCACAATTGTCCCGGCTCCGGGTTGTGCCAAACCAATACGTTTCAATTCACGGTAGAGATCGGGCAGATCTGCCTCGCTGATCCAGCGTAGAACGATGTTCTGTTCCACCGTTGTGCGGATGTTATCGCCACTGAAACGGCGCGCAATCTTGGCGAGCTGACGCGACTGGCTGGCGGATAGGTCGCCCAACGGCAGCGTCACCGTGACCACAGCGTACCCGGCCTGGCGCTGCGCATAAACATTGGTTCGGGACCAGGCTTCAAAACCTTCGGGCCGATCGTGGCCGTTCAGGCGGGCGGGTTGTCTCTTTGGAGTTTCCTGATAACGATCGACATTGCTCAGATAGCCCGTCCACCGGTCGTCCGCGGGCATGATCTTCCGCTCTTCCAGCACGATTCTCCGGAACTCCTCGATGCCGAGCTTCGTGACAAGGAATTTGATTCGAGCGGCAGCCCGATTTTTCTTTTCCCCCAATCGAGCGAACACGCGTGAAATAGCCTGAGCGATGGGTAGCAATTCTTCCGCGGGCAAAAATTCCTCGAACAGTTTGGCTTGATGGGGCACGGCTCCCAGGCCGCCTCCAACGTATAGCTCAAAACCGCGCCGCTCTTTGCCGTTTTCAATTCGCTTCACGGCAATGCAGCCCATATCGTGCATGCTGGTCAAAGCACAGGCTTCGTCTTTGCATCCGGAGAAGGCGATTTTGAACTTGCGGCCGAAGCCCTGCGTATCGGGATGACCCAGCAAGAACTTCGAGCAGGCCTTTGCATAAGGTGTCACATCGAAGACTTCGCTGCGGCACACGCCCGCGAGCGGACAAGCCGTAACGTTACGAACGGAGTTGCCGCATGCTTCGCGCGTCGTGATACCAACAGCCGCGAGCCTTCGCATGAGGTCTGGCGTATCCTCGATATGGACATAATGAAGTTGGAAGTCCTGGCGAGTGGTGACGTGAAGCACACTGTCGGCGTATTCCTCCGCCAGGTCCGCCAGAGTATCCAGTTGATTCGGGGTGACACCTCCGAATGGGATTTTGATGCGCTGCATGCCGGGCGCGTCCCAAAGGGTTTCGGGGCCTTTGGTTACATCGCTCAGATATGGGAGCTGTTGGGTGCGAATGCCATCGTGCCGATGCCCATTATCGTAACGCTGTCCATAACAGCCTCTGCGGAGGCGAGTTTCCGCAAAGATCTTTTCATCGAGCTTACCTTGACGGCGCAATACCATCTGCGTTTCGAAGATGTCGATCTCTTCGGCAAGCTGTTGATCCATCCTGCCGACGAGCTTTTCTTTCCAGGTGGGCATTCCAGAACCTCTCAGGGACGGGTGTCCGTGGTATCCCCACCGAAATTCTTTCTTTTTTGATCGAACTTGTCAACATTCGAGAAAATTCGGGGCCAGACGGGTGAATTCCCTATTTTGAACTGCAAAAATAGGGAATTCACCCGTCTGACCCCGAATTTTCTCCCAATTGTGCTAAAGTCCTCCAACCATGAACCTTGCGGTGCTTTCCGTTATTGCGTTTGCGGTTGCCATCATTATTAGTTGCGTTTCAGAAATCAATGTTGGGTTTCTCTCGATCGCCTTTGCATTCATCATCGGGGTGGGTTTTGGAGGAATGAAAGCTACCGACGTGGCGGCTGGTTTCCCAACGAGCCTGTTCTTGATCTTGGTCGGCGTTACGCTGTTCTTCAGTCAGGCCAACGTAAACGGGACGTTGCATAAGATCGCGAGACACAGCGTAAAGCTCGCGCGCGGCAACGTCGGTATGATTCCCGTCATTTTCTTTTTTCTCGCGGCCGGACTGGCGAGTATCGGTGCAGGAAATATCGCGACAACCGCATTACTGGCCCCAGTTGCGATGACGGTTGCTGGAAACATGGGGATCAGTGGATTTCTGATGACGGTTGTCGTGTGTTGTGGCGCGAATTCGGGCGCGCTTTCGCCGTTTGCGCCCACGGGTGTTATCGCGAATGGCTTGCTTGCCCGCATCGGTATCACGAACCAGGAGTGGCCCACGTTCTACAACAATTTCCTGGCTGAAGGATTCGTAGGGCTAACGGGATATTTCCTGCTGGGCGGATATAAATTGATGTCGCGCACCGCCCCTGTCAAGGCAATGCGGGCCGATGATGCCTTACTTGCGCACGAGGGACCGTTCACTTGGCAGCAGAAACTTACGCTGGTTCTGATTGGCGCAATGGTGATATCGGTGTCGTATTTTAAATTCGACGTGGGAATGGCGGCCATCATTGCTGCTGCAATCATGACACTGGCGCGTGCAGCCAATGAGGAGAAAGCCGTGAAAGTCATGCCGTGGAACGTTATTTTGATGGTGTCGGGCGTGACCGTGTTGATTTCCATTCTCGAGAAAAAGGGCGGCATGGATCTATTCACAACGATTCTCGCGCGTTTCTCGACGCAGACTTCCGTGACCGGAGTTATGGGATTCGTCACGGGAGTCATCTCGGTATACAGCAGTTCTTCGGGCGTGGTCCTGCCAGCGTTCATGCCCACAATTCCGGGGCTAATCCAGAAGATTGGTGGCGGCAATGCCATGGCAATCGCGTCGTCGGTAAATGTCGGTGCTCACCTAGTCGATGTCTCTCCGCTCTCAACCCTGGGCGCGCTTTGTATTGCGAACGCGGCAGCTTCGGAGGATCGGAAGAGGCTGTTTAATAAGCTAATGATCTGGGGACTATCGATGAGTGTCATTGGTGCGGTTGTTTGCTGGGTGTTCTTCGGGCTTCTATGAAAGCGGCCCCATGGATTTTGTGTTTCTTGACGGCCGCCATTCCACTTCGGGCTGAGAGCGTCAACGTCGCGGCAGCCTCTGATCTCAATTTTGCTGTCCAGGAAATCATCAAATCATTCGAACACAATACAGGCAATACGGTTCGTCTCACGCTCGGCTCCTCGGGTAATTTCTATGCCCAGATTTTGAATGGGGCACCGTTCGACGTGTTTCTCTCGGCCGATATGGACTATCCGAAGCGACTCGAGAGACAAGGATACTCGGTGCCCGGCTCAACATTTACTTATGGTGTCGGCCGACTTGCATTGTGGGTGCCGAACCGATCATCTCTGGATCTCGATAAAATTGGAATGAACGCTTTGCTAGATGATTCGATTAGGAAGATCGCGATTGCGAATCCGGAACACGCACCGTACGGGCGCGCGGCGGTTGCCGCTCTGGAACATACGAAGCTTTACGATCGTGTCAAGGGCAAGCTTGTACTTGGAGAAAATGTCTCGCAAGCCGCGCAATTCGTCCAATCGGGTGCTGCGGACGCCGGAATTGTCGCGATGTCGATTGCGCTATCTCGGCCAATGCGCGACGGCGGCCGATATTGGGCGGTTCCGGCCGATACTTACCCCCGACTCGAACAAGCTGCTGTGCTGTTGAAACACGCCGGTCCAGTGGGAAAAGCCTTTCACGAATGGCTTCGCAGCGCTGAAGCACGGAGAATTTTCGACAATTATGGCTTTGCCGCAAGCCGCGAAGCGCGTCAGGGCGTGTTGCCCCAGCCGCGAAGCGGCGTCAGAAGATAGCCCAGCGCGCGAGCGCTGGGGTTTGTGTTCGTCCATGTCACAGCCCCGGAGGGGCGGCAGATTTGAAGCATCTGCCGCCGCTTCGCGGCTTGTGTCGGCTGTGAAATCAAAGCCAGGGCTGACGCCCTGGGCTAGTGTTGCCGCTTCGCGGCTTTGAGCAAGAGGGCTGGCGCCCTGGGATATTTGTCTAACGTCGCTTCATGACTTTGGCGAATGAACTGGGAAGCACTGAATACGACGCTTGAGCTCGCATCGACTACGTCAGTAATCCTGATGGGGATTGCACTGCCGCTTAGCTACTGGCTCGCATTTTCAGAGTGGCGATGGAAATTTTTTATCGAAGCGGTCGTGGCTTTGCCGCTCGTATTGCCGCCGACGGTATTGGGCTTCTATGTCCTCATCGCGATGGGACGCTTTGGCCTCGCGTTCACATTTCGGGGCCTCGTGATCGCGTCCGTCCTATACAGTCTTCCATTTGCAGTGCAGCCGATTGTGGCAGCATTCGGTGCAGTCGAGCGCAAATACATTGAGGCTTCCTGGATGCTGGGCAGCTCCAATTTGCAGACGTTCTTTCGGGTCATCATTCCTCAGTCATGGGCCGGTGTGGTCACGGGTTTCGTTTTGAGTTTTGCGCATACGCTGGGCGAATTTGGCGTAGTGCTGATGGTTGGTGGAAACATCCCAGGTGTGACGCGCACCCTTTCGATCGACATCTACGATCAAGTGCAAGCCTTGAATTACTCTTCGGCTACTCTGACTTCCGCAACGCTGCTTGTCATTTCATTCGTGATCCTATCGATCATCTATGGACTCAATCGAAGAGTGTGGTTCTTTGCTGCTGATCGCCGACATCGAGAAGCGGTTTAAAGGCCGATTATCCGTCGAGGCCTCGGTTCGTATTCCGCATGGTCCCTCTACAACAATTCTCTTCGGCCCGTCAGGCGCCGGCAAAACCACCGTCCTTCGATGCATCGCCGGATTGGAAAAACTAACTGCCGGCCGAATCATCTTCAATGGTCAGGATTGGACGAACATGCCGCCGCACAAGAGACCCATTGGTTATCTCTTCCAGGACTACGCATTGTTCCCGCATCTCAGGGTTTCGGAAAATATCGGATATGCGGGCAAGCAATCACGTGAGTCGATAAAAAGTATCGCCTCGATGCTTAAGGTGGATGATGTTCTCGATCACTGGCCTTCGGAACTATCGGGTGGACAGCAACAGCGCGTGGCGCTGGCCCGGGTGCTGGCGCGAGAACCGCGATTGCTGCTTTTGGACGAGCCGCTATCGGCTCTGGATGCGGCCACTCGTGACCATGTGCGAGCGGAGCTCGCGCAGGTCCTTCGCAATCTCGGTATTCCCGCGATTGTTGTGAGTCACGACTGGGTAGATGCATTGACGCTCGGCGATCAAATGCTGGTCATGAGCGGTGGGCGCGTCTTGCAAGTTGGTGCTCCGCCGGAAGTCTTTAAGCGGCCGCAGCATCCCGAGGTCGCGTCGGCGGTGGGAGTGGAAACGGTGGTCACAGGGCGCATCCGACGGCGTGAAGCCGGAGTTGCTTTGCTCGACATCGGATCAACACAACTGGTTGCTGCCGATCCGGGCGGCGACGCCTTAGACTTCTATGTTTGTATTCGCGGTGAAGATGTGACTCTGGAAAAGGGCCGTGCCGAACAGAGCAGCGCGCGAAACCACTTGCGCGGCACGGTGTCACAAATTTCCGTTGCAGGAGTTCTCACGAAAGTTACGATCGACGCCGGGTTCGAGCTCGTCGCATTAGTAACGCGGCAGGCTACCGCGGACCTCGAGTTATCAACGGGCACCGAGATTTTCGCGGTCTTCAAAGCATCCGCGGTTCATCTCATTCCCAACGCCCGCATATAATGTTGAACGCCAATATGAAATCTTTGTGTTTTTTGTGTCTTCCTTTGTGCCTCTTGTGGTTTGCTCCCGATTTCTATGGAAAAGACATCAATTACGAAACAGCACGTCTCGAAAAGCGGCTTCGCGCGGTCAAGATTACCGACAAAATCACGATCGACGGCAGACTGGACGAACCCGTGTGGACCGACGCGCCGCGGACAACCGAGTTTATTCAGAAAGACCCTGATGAAGGCGAGGCGGTGTCGGAGCGCACAGAAATCCGAGTGCTTTACGACAGTGACAACATTTATTTCGGCGTTGTCGCCAATGATTCGGACGTTCGTAGCGTCCTTATTTCGGAACTGAAGAAGGACTTCACCGTCGATACCGGTGATTCGTTCCAGATCGTTCTCGATACGTTTCACGACGAACGCAATGCGTATCAATTCATCATCAATCCGGCTGGCGCAAAGTGGGATGCGCAGATTGCCAATGAGGGACGCGACGTCAATCAGAGCTGGGACGGCGTCTGGTATGTGAAGACACGAATTGGGGACGATGGATGGACGGCCGAGATTGCCGTCCCTTTCAGGACGCTAAAATTCCCTCGCGCTGCTGCGCAGACCTGGGGCATTAACTTCCAGCGAACGATTCGGCGGCGCAACGAAGAGAGTCTGTGGGCACCCGTTCCGCGAATCTATACAGTTCAGCGAGTATCGCTGGCCGGCACGCTTGAAGGATTAGAAGGGATCGAGCCCGGTTCCAACATCAAGATCAAACCCTACGTCATTTCCAGTTTTGCGCAAAACCGCACGCCACAATCTCACAAATATGATGCTGACGGAGGGCTTGACTTAAAGTACGGAGTGACTTCTGGTCTTACGTGGGATTTCACCTATAATACCGACTTCTCGCAAGTCGAAGCCGACGAACAACAAATTAATCTCAGCCGCTACAGCCTGCTCTTTCCTGAAAAGAGAGATTTCTTTCTGGAGAACTCGGGCATCTTTCAGTTCGGTGTCCCCAATGCAAGTCTCGGCGGCGGAGGCGGTACAGGTCAAAGCGTGTTTACTCTATTGAACCCCCGGCCGAATGCCGTTCGGAACGATTTGATTCAGTTTTTTAGCCGGACCATCGGCCTTTCTGATTCCGGTGATGCGATACCTATTCTCGGCGGCTCGCGGCTCACGGGCAGCGTAGGACGCTATCAAGTCGGCTTTCTTGATATTCAGCAGCGACAGTTGGGCTCAATTCAAGCAACAAACTTCTTTGTCGGCCGTCTTCGCCGGAATGTACTGGAGAATTCCGATCTCGGATTCATGGTCACCAACAAGGAAGTGAACAATTCCTCACGCTACAATCGCAGCATAGGAGCGGACGCCAATTTCCGGTTTGGGCAATCCCTAAGCCTCAACGGTTTCGTGGCGAAGACCATGACGCCTGATCTTTCCGGAAAAGATCTGGCCGGTCGCATCGCGATGCAGTATCAGGACAAAGTGTGGCAGCTCAGCGGCACCTACACGGTCATCCAGCCGAACTATCACAATGAAATGGGCTTCGTACCGCGCGTGGGCATTCGAAGATTTGCGAGCATCACCAGTTATACTTGGCGTCCGGGGCGATGGCACCGCCACATTCGCGATATTCGCCCTCATTGGCAAGTCGACTATGTCGTGGATTCGGCCGGGCGTCTGCAAACTAAGTATGTCGACCTTCATCTTCCTTTCGACTTTCAGAACGGCGCAAATATCGAAATGGGTAAGAACCCGACGTTCGAATATCTCACACAGCCGTTGAAGCTTTCCGGCACGGCGATCACGCCACGTGAATACAAATTTAATGATTATTTCATTCTTGGAACTACCGATACGAGCCGCCGCCTCTCCGCGAACGGGCGATTTTCGACTGGTCGTTTTTATTCCGGCTACAAACATTCATATCTGGCGGGAGGGGCCTTGCGATTCAATTACAAGCTAACGACATCCTTTCAGTACACGCACAACAACATTAGCCTAGCCGAAGGCCGCGTGACGCAGAATCTGCTGGTGACACGCGTGAATTATGGATTCACGACGACAATGTTCTTGAATGCGCTCATCCAGTACAACAGCGATAACAAGCAGTGGAGCTCGAACGTGCGATTCAACATCATCCATCGGCCACTAAGTGACATTTTCGTTGTGTACAACGAACATCGCGACTCGGTGACAGGCAATCTGATCGACCGCGCTCTAATCGCAAAGATGACGTACATGATTTCTCGATAACCCTCTCCCTGTGGGAGAGGGCTACCCTCTCCCTGTGGGAGAGGGCGCGAAGCGCGAGCCCGATAGGGCGAAGCCTCAAGAAAACGGTGCACAATTTGGCCGTTTCTTCGAGTGAGCAAGGAGGCGGGAAAGGAGAAGGGTTTACATTGAACATTCCTCTGCCGGCCGACACGTCGGCTCGAGAGCACCGGCAGGCATTCGCCGATGCCATTCGCGATATCGAGGGAAGATTTCCGCCCGCCCTGACCATCATCTCAGCCGGCTTCGACTCGCGTCGCGGAGATCCTCTGGGAGGCTTGATGCTCGACAAAGGACATTCTTCGCCTCGCCGAGAAGCACGGCGCCGGCCGCGTGATTGGGGACTCATCTGAATGGGAGGGGGGCACCCCGAATTCAACCGAATTCGGGGTGCCCCCCTCCCATTCTCCGCTTCCCTCGTCTTGCTCCGGCCGTCCAAAACAGGCTAGCATTTTGGGTTTGCCGCGCGAAGCGCGAGCCCGGCAGGGCGAAGCCTCAAATTGAGGAGGTAATTGTTTGTTCTTAGTCCTCTTAGTAATACTGTTGTTCAGGGCCTTGCCCGCGACAGCTGCATCTTCGGCTAATCCCATCTATGGCAAGCTCGATTTAGCTTTCGAGCGAAACCTCGGGCAGGCTGCCCACCGCGTGAAATTTCTCAGCCGCGGAAGCGGATATACGGTCTTTCTCACCCAAGACGAAGCGGTTGTTGGACTTACAGCTCCGAAGACATCGGCGGTTCGGATGAAACTGCTGGGCCAAAACAGACATCCGCAGTTGGAAGGGATGGACCGGCTCCCGGGCTCGGCGAATTATCTCAAGGCACAGTCTCAGACCACGGACATACCACGATACAGAAAAGTCCGATATTCGGATGTTTATCCCGGAATTGATGTCATCTACCACGGCAACGGCCAACTTCTCGAGTACGATTTCGTGGTTAGTCCTGGAGCCGATCCAAACAGAATCCGGCTCGGCTTCTCGGGGATCCGTTCGACGTCGCTCGACACTGCGGGCGATCTTGTACTTACAACGGATGGTGACCCGATCCTTCAACGTAAACCTCGTGCGTATCAGACGATCGAGGGGCTCGAGAAAACCGTCGACGTATCCTACGTCCTTTCCGCCAACCATGTGAAATTCCATATCGGCGACTATGACAAGACCAAGCCGCTCATCATTGATCCTCTGCTCGTCTACTCCACGTACTTTGGCGGCTCTGGTCCCGACCAAGGAAATGCCATCACGGTCGATGTCGAGGGCAGCGTATATGTGACTGGTGTCACGACTTCAGTAGATTTCGCCGTCGCGTCCGCCACGCAGGGCAAGTATGCCGGCGGGACCACAGATGCGTTCGTACTCAAGCTCGATGCAACTGGGACCCAAATTGTGTACTCGACCTATATTGGCGGTTCCAGCTCAGATGAAGGGCACTCGATTGCCGTCGATACCGGCGGCAACGCTTACATGACGGGGTTCAGCTCTTCTAACGACTTCCCAATTATCAATGGCTTTCAGAGAACACGTGGTGGGCTTTTGGATGCATATGTCCTGAAGCTGAACAGGGCGGGTAACGCGATTCTATTCTCGAGTTTCCTGGGCGGCTCCGACGACGACCGAGGGTACGGTATTGCTCTTGATGCAGGCAGAAACATTTACGTTACCGGAACTACAAGGTCCGGCAATTTTCCAATCGCTAATCCATACCAGCGCAACTACGCGGGAGGATTCGCCGATGCTTTTGTGACCAAGATCGGCTCCGCGGGAAATCTGATTTATTCCACGTACACGGGGGGCATCGGCAACGATAACCCATTCGCCATTGCGGTTGACGGCAATGGAGCGGCGTATGTTACCGGTTTCACCAGTTCGCCCAATTTTCCGCTTGTTAATGCTTTACAGAACGGCTTCGGCGGTGGTACCGATGATGTTTTCGTATTCAAACTGAACCCCGCAGGCACAGCACTGCAGTATTCCACATACATCGGTGGAATCAGCTCCGACGAAGCAACCCGGATCGCCGTGGACGAAGCAGGGAGCGCGTACATTACGGGATACACGAACTCCTCCCTGAATTTTCCGACCGTCAATGCCTACCAACCCACGATTGCAGGCTCTCCTGATGCTAACGGCGTTTGGCCTTTTGATGCCTTTGTCGCAAAACTATCGCCGGACGGCGCGTCGTTAATCTTTTCAACTTATTTCGGCGGCTCCATGCACGAGAGCGGCACCGGTATTGCTGTTGACGCAGGGCACAATATTTATATCTCCGGCTATACCAATTCATTCGATCTTCCTGTAGCCAATGCAATTCAGTCTTTCATAGGGGGAGAGCGCGACGCGTTCCTGGCAAAATTCGATCCGGCTGGAAACATACTCGTTTTTTCCACATTTCTCGGAGGGGCCGCCTCTGAGTCCGCTGTTGGTTTGGCTCTGGACAATGCAGGGAACGCTTACGTCACAGGTTTCACATATTCAACGAATTTTCCTACTGCCAATCCGATTCAAGAGACAAACGCCGGTACACCAGATACCTTTACTGCAAAGCTAAACTCAGCAGATATCGTCTCCTCGCAACAATTTCGAGTTGCGCCCCAGGGGGCCACATCATTAATTACCGAGGGTAAACGGACCGATGCAGTATTTGGCTATGCCACGGCAGAATCAGCGCCGGGCACGCAGCTCGCCGGGTTGGCGATCGTCGACCGCAGGCAAAATGGCGCGACCGTCAGTGAAGTGTCGGTGCCGGCGCCGCCCTTTTTGGACGTCGGACGTCTGTTTGTGGACGTATCGTCGAGCGGCCGTTCGGTCGTATCGATCGCAAACCCGAATGACAGCGACGTGACGGTCGATTTTTTTTACACGAATGACAAAGGAGATTCATCAAAGTTTGTAACCGTGACGGTCACCGCGCACCAGCACTTTTCTAAGTTCGTTACGGATGATCCGCTCAAGATCGATGCTCCGGGAACGCTGAATTTCACATCATCTCTCCCGGTCGCGGCAACCGCGTTCTTCACCATTACCAACGAATCCAGCGAGCTTTTGCTCAGCGGCACACCTATCGTAAATACGTTTCAGTATTCGGCCGGTTTTGGCGATAAAACGGTCACAATCCCAGAGCTTTCCGACGGCGCCGGATGGACCACCGATATGGTGCTCGTCAACACCAGCGAAGATCAAATGAACGGGGAGGTGCGCTTCTTTGATCAAGGGAGCGGATCTCAAGCCGGAAGTCCGCTTGAACTCGGAATCGGCGATGGCACCACTGTGGCTCCGGCTGTGGAATACAATATTCCGCCTCGCAGCTTTCAGAAGATCGCCACCGCCGGCAACGCAACGGCTTCGGAGGTTCCATTTGCGGTAAATCGCGGCGCGTCGTTCAGTACACCGGGTGGTGGAGTAACCCAGATATCGGGATGGGCATCTGCCGATACCGTGGCGCTGGACGCGCGGCTCACGGGATTGGAAATCCTGCAGTACCGTCAAACCGGTGTCACTCAGAGTGAAGCCGGTGTACTGGCGCCTCCTCTTCGCCAAAGCGGCGGTTTACTTGTCGAAGTTACCGACAAGATCCGGTCGTTGATCGCCATCGCCAATCCAAACAATCAAGATGTCGCAGTTGATTTTTACCTGACCGATGATGCGGGAACATCGACAGGTTCGGTCAGCGTCACTGTCCCCGCCGGCGGCCAGTATTCGGCGTTTGTTGCCGACGCTCCGATCAGCGTGCCCACGGGGCAGGCTCGAGCGCTGAATTTCAATGCATCCCTGCCAGTTTTTGTCAGCGCCTTGCGCTTCTTTACGAATGAGCGAAACGACAGCCTTCTGAGCTCGATTCCGATAGCCGATAATGCAAACGTGGCAACCGAGGTCGTCGTCATTCCAGACTTCGCCGATGGAGCAGGCTGGAGCAGCAAAGTCATCCTCGTAAACAACAGCGATGAACCGATGCAAGGCGTCATCCAGTTCGTGGGCCAAGGTTCGCCAACGGAACCTCCTCAAGGCGTTCTGGTTGGGACAGCAGTCGGTACAGATACCGTTTTTGAATATGGCATCGCGCCGCACAGTTTCTATCGACTCGAGACAAATGGCGCGCAGGACAATCTCTCTCTCGGTTCCATCTATATCCACCCCTCCCCTGGCTTCGGGACACCGCATACACATGCGATCATCCAGCAGCAAGCTGGAGGAAACACGATTTATCAGACGTCGTTTGAGGGGCAAATTCCAGCCACGACCTTCAGTTTTTATGCCGAGGCTGTTGGCGATTTCGATGCTGGTAAACCGAAGTCCACGAGCACCGCCATTGCGATCGCAAATCCATCCAGTGGTGTCGCGACGGTTCGGTTGGAACTGACGTCCTTTGGTGGGTCAACGTTGGCGACTTCATCGCCTGTTCAAATCCCCGGCTACGGCCAGATCGTCTTTTTTCTTTCTCAGATTCCCGGCATGGAATTTGTGAAGGCGCCGTTTCAGGGAATATTGCGGCTCAATGCTGTTTCGGGGATGCCAGTCACTGCGGCGGCGGTGCGCGTCCTCATCAACGAACGTTCGGATTACCTTGTCACTCCGACAGGGCCCCTGAACGAAAGCGCAGGCGCGCCGGGCCATTTGGTCTTTCCTTACATCACCGACAGTACCGGCTATACGACACAATTCGTCTTAATTAATGGGCCGGGCGTGGCCAATGTGAGCGGCATTCTTCACTACTTAGGAACCGATGGATCTCCGCTGCAGGTGACTGCACTGAAACTGGGTTCAATTCAGGTGGTCCCCTTCGCGGGCTTCAATACTCCCCATGCGCATGCGATCCTAAGCCGAAAGGAGGGAGGGGTTCTCATATTCCAAACTTCTGTGGAGGCAGAAAGGCCGCTACAGACTTTTCGCGTCTACACCGAATCGGTAGGCGATTTTGACGCCGGCATTGCTGGTTCGACTCGGAGCGCGATTGCTCTGGCGAATCCGTCAGACTCTCTCGTGAGCGTGCGGCTGGAATTGCGAGGTCTTGATGGTGTTCTGCTGAGAACGTCACAGCCGCTCGTTATTCCCGCATTTGGCCAAGTCACGATGTTTTTGAATCAAGTTCCGGGATTTGAAACGCTCGGTGCGCCGTTCGAGGGTATTTTGCAAGTTACCGCCGTTTCCGGCCCGGGTGTCACCGGCGCTGGTTTCCGAGCTATATTCAATGAGCGAGGAAATGCGCTCTTTATCACCACGGGACCTTTAGTCGAAAACGCGGGCGTGCCTGGCATGATTGTGTTTCCGCATCTAGCCGAAGGCGGCGGCTATACGATGCAATTCGTCGTTGTTGGCGGCACGCCGGGGCAGAGCGATTCCGGCTTGCTCCGTTTTTTCAACCAGCAAGGTAATCCCTTGAACGTCACATTAGGGGAGCGCTGAGAGATCTGGATGCTATGGCCGACGATCGCGCGGCTCCGAGGGCCGCTGCGCTCGTCCGTCAGAGCGCGGTGTCTGGGGCAATGCTTCGTTTACGGTAAGGACTCGGCCCCCCATGCGCTGGCCGTTTAGAGCGTTGATCGCATCCTTCAGTTTCCATTCTTCGTTCAATACGACGAATCCGAAACCGCGAGATTGTCCAGTGGACCTATCGCGGATAATTTGCGCCGATTCCACCTGAAATCCCTGTGATTCTACCCACTCCTGCAGCTCTGTGTCGGCGGAAGCATGGGGTATATTTCCAATGAAAAGTTTTGTCATGGGTTCCTCTCCAATTGATTGTCTGGAGAAGTATAGCGAGCGGGAAGATACTGCAAATCGGTAGCGAAAGAGTTCGCTGATAGGTATTTGTCCTACGCGATTTTTGTCGTTCCGATCAGGCCTCTCGGCTCCTCACGATGATGACTGCAAAGTCGTCGCGGATTTTTTGAGATGCAGTTAACTGATCTTCCGTTTCGAAAAGCCTTCGTAAGTAATCCAAGGATCCGGTGTGTTCCTCGCAAAAATTTCCTGCGATGTCATACAACAGTTCGTGCAGGATCGCCCCTCCGTAGCCTTTGACTTCCAAGATCCTGAAGTATTGGGCCAGGAGCGGCACGATCTCCAATGAGCGAACGGCCTCGGAAGGATCCGCAGCAGCCATATAGGCCACAGTTTTCCGAACGATACGTTCCTTGAATTTGGACTGATCCGATATGAGCCGGCGAAGATGTTTCGGAAGCTGTTGAAGTTGTTCATTCATAGTCTGGATTTGCGCATCCGTCCATTGGAATCGGCTCGGTCCAATGAATTCGTCCAGACGATTCAGTCGTGCCGTGCCCGAGACCTTGAGGTTGATACGTTCCTGGACTAGCGGGTGCTCGAGCCAGTGCTGGACCTGACTTCCACCCCAGATCCGGCCGGAGCCCCAAACATACTTGATACGCTCGAGGTTCTTTCGCGAAAACAGTCTGAACATAGACAGGGAACTCAGCCCTCTGTTCGCGAATTTTCCTCGAGCGTGTACGACGATGTGATTTCGATCGCCGTATGTAGAGTGCGGAACAATGGGCACTTGTCTGCGAAAATCCCATGTACGCGTTCCACTGTGTCGCGCGTACTTTCCGGCGCCCGAAGCGTAAAGTCGATGTGAATCCTTCGAATTACCAGCACACCCTGGTCAGCTTCAATCTCGCCGCGGACGGAGGCGGTGAGCCGGCCGTCGCTCGCGTCAATTTTGCGCGCTTCCAGCGCGCCTCCGAAAGTGCCCAGCATTCAGCCGGCCGTGGCGGCAACGACGTAATCGATCGTTGCCGCGTGCGATTCGCCTAGTTTCTTCTCATCGACTCCGTAGTGTTTCGCGATACCGCCGTGCACGCTGAACGTGATTGGCCTTTCTTCACCTGGCAAATACGCCAAGCGGAGTGGTCCTTTGCGTCTTTCCAGACGAACCGTTGAAACATAAACGACTTCTGCCATGGACTCCACAATAGCCGAATCCGTCCGCGAACACTACGATCGAATTGAAGGTATTTCGGAGGCAGCGCCGGATATGGCATGTTCATATATGCGAGATCGATTTAATATAGTCCGGGCTGATTTATGGGCGACGGGATCACAAACGAACTTCAAACGTCCTTGGATGCGTGGAACACGCTGGCGGAGGAGGAGCGGGTCACCACGTTCCAGCAGTTGCCGTACGCGGAGAAAGACGACTTCTTTCTCGCCTTGAGCGCGCGGGACCAGGCGGAACTGATCCTCTCGCTTCCGCCGGGTGAACGGCGCATTTGGGCGCGCCTGCTTCCGCCCGACGACGCCACCGACCTCATTCAAGAAGCGCCTGAAGAAGAACGGGCGGGACTAATGGCCCTCATGGACGATTACACGCGGCGTGAAGTGGGTGCGCTGCTTGCTTATGCGGAAGATGATGCCGGCGGTCTGATGAGCCCGCGTTTCGCGCGTCTTCGTCCCGATATGACGGTGGACGAGGCCATCGCTTATCTGCGCAGGCAAGCTGAGCAGGTGGAAACGATTCACTACGCCTACGTGCTCGATTCGGAGCAGCACCTTCTGGGAATCGTACCGCTGCGCCGGTTGATGTCGGCGCGCAAAGACCAGACTGTCCGTGAAATCATGCGGACCGATTTCGTGGCCGCTTCAGAAGAAATGGATCAGGAAGCGCTTGCCAAACTGTTTTCTAAAGAACATCTGTTCGCGATGCCTATCGTCGACAAGGAAGGCCGGATGAAGGGTATCGTGACGGCGGATGACATCGTCAACGTCGTTACCGAAGAAGCCAGCGAAGATATTCAAAAAATCGGTGGTATGGAGGCTCTCGAGGGACCGTATCTGCAAGTGCAGTTCGCCGAAATGGTCAAAAAGCGAGGCGGGTGGCTGGCTGCCCTATTTCTAGGAGAAATGCTGACCGCGACTGCCATGGGTTTCTTCGAACAGGAGATCGCACGAGCCGTTGTGCTTGCGCTGTTTATTCCTTTGATCATCAGCAGCGGCGGAAACTCGGGGTCGCAGGCGACAAGTTTAGTTATTCGCGCAATGGCCTTAGGTGAAGTCCGGCTTCGCGATTGGTGGCGCGTTGTACGCCGGGAAGTCGCCGCGGGGTTTGCTCTTGGGTGCATGCTGGGCTCGATCGGAATGATCCGTATTCTCGCGTGGCAAACCGTACGTCCTGGTCTCTATGGACCCCACTACCTTTTGGTTGCCATTACCGTGGCCTGCAGCCTGATTGGCGTGGTCTTATTTGGCACCGTCGTCGGCTCGATGCTTCCATTCATCCTTCGCAGCCTTGGCTTCGACCCAGCCAGCGCGTCCGCGCCCTTCGTTGCCACTCTTGTCGACGTCACGGGCCTCGTCATCTACTTCAGTGTCGCCAGCGTCATTCTCCGCGGGACGCTACTGTAAGCGCCGCGCAGCGGCGTCAAGACATCAGCCCAGGGCGGCAGCCCTGGGGACAGAATCGACAAAGCAGTCCAGCCCCGAAGGGGCGGCAAGAGATTAGCCCAGGGCGTCAGCCCTGGGTGACAGGATGGAAATAGAAGTCCAGCCCCGAAGGGGCGGCAGAACTCTCACCGCCACACATATCGTTCGTCGTATGGTAGATTATGCTTCTTCAGGAGCGCCATCAATTCTTCCTGAAATGACCGCTTACGATGATGTTCTTCCTGACCATCGATGTATTTCGAAACGTGTTCCAAATTGGATTCGCTCACGCTGAACGCCGAATATCCGGCCTGCCACCCAAATGCGCGTCGCTCGCGGCGTGTTTCGTGGACCCATTTCGAAGAGTTCGCCTTGATGGTACGTACAGCTTCCGCCACGGAGACATTGGTGGGTAGGAAAGTCAGAATGTGTACGTGATCGTTCGCGCCATTGATATTTATCGCCTTGCCGCGAATTCCGCGAATGATCCCGCCCATATAGGGGAACAGATCCTCGCGTAAGGGCCCGAGATATGGCATTCGCTCTTTTGTGCTGAAGATAATGTGAAAGAGAAGTTTGGAGAAGGTTTGGCCCATATGTCGCCCCTCTGGGGCTGCGGTTTCATGGGCCAGACGTTTTCCCAGGGCTGACGCCCTGGGCTATTTTCTGACGCCGCTGCGCGGCGTTGGAGCGCTCAATGATCTTACTCCCGTGACGTGATATGCAGCTTCACTTCGTCGGAGACAGGAGCCCAGACGCGAAATCGGCACCGGTTGTCGTCCAACCAAACCGCTCCAAGGTCACTCATTACTGCTTTTGAACAACACGGCGCCGAGTGGCGGGACAATCAGACTCAGGGAGTACTGTTTTCCGTGCCAGGCGACATCTTGGGCATCCGTACCGCCCAAGTTTCCGAAGTCCGCTCCGCCGTATTCTTTCGAATCGCTGTTAAAGATTTCCCGCCAATAGCCACGGCGCGGGACGCCGACGCGGTAGTTGTGCCTCGGTACAGGTGTGAAATTGAAAACGGCGGCGATGATTTCATCTACGCCTTTTGATTTCCGCATAAAACTAAGCATGCTTTGCTGAGAGTCACTCCCGTCGATCCACTCAAAGCCCGCGGGATCGCAATCTAGTTCATGGAGCGCGCGCTCGTGCCGGTACGTTCGGTTCAGAGCGGCAACCAGTTTCTGAAGTCCCCGGTGGGAATCATACTGAAGCAGATGCCATTCCAGACTATTATCGTGGGACCATTCCGCCCACTGGCCGAACTCGCCACCCATGAACAGCAATTTTTTCGCCGGCTGCGCGTACATGTATGAGAACAGCAGCCGCATATTCGCGAACTTCTGCCACCGGTCACCGGGCATTTTGCCAAGGAGAGATCCTTTGCCGTGAACGACCTCATCGTGCGACAGCGGAAGGATAAAATTCTCATGAAACGCGTAGAGCATTCGAAAGGTCAGCTCATTGTGATGGTATTTGCGATAGACCGAATCATGACTCATGTACTGGAGTGTGTCGTGCATCCAGCCCATGTCCCATTTGAAACCGAATCCTAGGCCACCTACGTATGTCGGTCGTGACACCATGGGCCAGGCCGTCGATTCTTCCGCGATCGTCTGAATGCCAGGATGGTCCCGGTACACTTCGGCATTGAAGCGACGAAGAAAGTCGATCGCGTCCAGATTTTCATTGCCGCCATATACGTTAGGAATCCACTCGCCCTCTTTTCGCGAGTAGTCCAGATAGAGCATCGATGCGACGGCGTCGACTCGTAAGCCATCAATGTGATAACGGTCGAGCCAAAACATTGCGCTGCTCAGCAGAAAACTGCGCACCTCGTGCCGGCCGTAATTAAAGATATAACTGTCCCAATCCTTGTGAATCCCTTTGCGCGGATCGGAATGCTCGTAGAGATGAGTGCCGTCGAAGTAGCCCAATGCCCAATCATCGGTTGGGAAATGTGACGGGACCCAATCCAGAATCACCGCGATCTCATGCCGATGGAGGTAGTCGATCAGGTACATGAGATCCTGTGGTGTGCCGTACCGGCTCGTGGGCGCAAAGTAGCCCGTTGTTTGGTATCCCCACGAGCCGTAGAAAGGATGCTCCGTCAGCGGCAGAAACTCAACATGGGTGAAACCCATCTCCTGGACATACTCGGTGAGCTTCGGAGCAATCTCACGGTAACTCAGCCATCGGTTGTTGTCTTCGGGAATGCGACGCCAGGATCCGAGATGGACTTCATAAATTGCAATAGGCGCGTGTACCGAATTTCGCTTTGCGCGCGACGACATCCAGTCCTGGTCATGCCATTCGTAATCGAGATTCCAAATGATCGATGCGGTTCGCGGCGGCGTCTCGGCATGAAACGCAAACGGGTCCGCCTTATCTACGTTATAGCCGTGGTAACGCGATACGACATGGTACTTGTACGCATCGCCATGCCGAACGGTGGGAACAAATCCTTCCCAAATTCCCGATTGGCCGCGGGGATACAATTGCAGGCTCGTCTTATCCCAGTCGTTGAATGAACCCATCACAAACACCTTGTCGGCGTCCGGCGCCCAGACGGCAAAGTTGGTGCCCTCGGTTCCCTCAATGACACGTGTATGCGAGCCAAGGCGCTCGTACAGCTTCAGGTGACTGCCTTCGTTAAAGAGATAGAGGTCGTGATCGGTGAGCAAAGACATCGGCGAGTACCTCAGCGACGCCTGACATTTTTCGGATCTGCTCGATGCTTGGCCGCATCCGGCGGCGCCAGTTTGGACGCTCTTTGTTGGTTGCTGGGACATTTTGCGGGAGAGTCTCCTGCCAGAGATCTTCCATATTGACAAGCACGATTTCGGCCATACTCTTGGCCAAAAAATTAGTGGCATAGATGATGGAACGTAACTTCCGCCTCATGGCCACCCGCTGCTTCCGTTCTTTCTTTGCGGTCTTCTCATCCAGAAAACCCAGGTCCAAGCGATCATCAATATCATGACCTTTAAGAAAGGCTTCAAAAGGAGGCATATCGTGGGTATTCAAGCTCGCGACACTCTTGCCGGGAACCGGCCGCAGTTTAGGTTTGTCGGGGTCAGCCATGATCTCATACTGTACAACGTACATCTGGTGCACATCATGTTTGGCAAGCGCCCGATTCACCGCAGGAGGCACTGTTCCGAGATTTTCCCCAACGATTCCCGCTTTGTACCGATGTGACTCGAGACAGAGAATCGCATAGAGCTCGTCGGCGGGATATTCAACATAAACGCCCTTGTCCCCGGTGAATCCTTCCGGGATCCAATAAAGCCGATGAAGACCCATAACGTGATCGATACGAATGAGCCGTGCGCAGCGAAAGTGATTTCGCAAGAATGCGATGACGTACTCGTACCGATTCAAGCGCATCGCTTCGGGATTCATGGGCGGAAAACCCCAATTCTGACCTTTCGTGAATACCGGATCCGGCGGGGCTCCGCCGGTAACGTGAGGTACAAAGAACTCCCGATACCTCCAGACATCATAACTGTCGGGATGCAGTCCGAGCGGAACATCGAGATAAAGCGCTTGACCGCGTCTACGTGCCTTATCCGCAAGCCTTCCAAGTTGCTCCTGAATGATCCACTGGGCGTAGAGATGATACTTTTTCGTACGCTCGTCGTAGTGGGCTCGGCTGAGCTTCGCGTTCCGCAACGCGGCGGGCCAACCGGTCCACCCTTTCCGCTGGCGATCAGTCACGGCGCGAAATTCGGCATAACTCTCGAGGTGCTTGTTTTCCTTGACGAACTTTTTGAAGGCGTGAAGGCGTTGAGAACTGGGTTGGAAAAAGAATTGACGCGCAAGCTCTTCGAGAATGCCCCGCTTGTATGTCATGACGCCGCGGTAGTCGACAAGCTTCGTTCTGCGCGGGGGCTCGCCCGGCTCAGTGCGCGCAAATTCGGGAACGCGTTCGACATCGATGTAAAACTCATTCCAGAAAAGTCGCGTGGCCGGAGAGTAGGGGCTCGGCTCAAACGGTTCGTCCAAAAATGCGCCGAGCAGCGGAAGCGTTGCCGCAACGCTTCCGCCGAGCTGATTTTCCCAATCCATCAAATGCTCGAAATCGGTGAGATCGCCTGCGCTGGGATTCCGCTTCGAGTGCAGAGCGTAAATCGGAGCAAAGATGCCCCAGTGTTTCTGTAAAGACAAATGCGCTCTCCTTGGCGCCGAGATCACGAACACTTCCTGGCCTTGGACCTCGGCCCGATGGTACCCAAACTCGAATTTCCGGCTGCCCAGCTTCCCGTCCCACGCGACCATCACCGGTTCCACCGTGCGTTTGCGTAATTCGTCTTTGCGGCGCGCCAAAGCCTCTGAGACATCGCCGAATTTTTCCACTCCTGCGCCCATCGCGCGTAGGACCAAGAGCAGCGCCTCAGGGTCTGCCTCTCGTCGTTGCTTGGTCATATCGAGGTACGAGGGTTGAATGCCGTAGAGCCGGGCCAACTGGAACAGTTCCCGCCTCACCTCAGCGTCGGGCCCACCAGCCGGCCCACTGCCGGTATAGCTTCCATCGGCAGGGCTTTGCAAAAAGTGCATGATGTCGGGCTCTCCCGCTGTAGCGGCGGTCTATGACCGCCGACAATACAGCAATTTGCGAGATCGCCGGCGGTCATTTCTTGAGGCTGCGCGCTATCGCGCTTGCGCTTCGCGGACCGCCGCTTCTACAGTGGCCATTCTCGACTTTCTGTGCAAAGCCCATCGGCAGCCTCTTTGAAGGGCCATCGGCCGGTCCCCCCACGCCTCAAGTCGCCTCCGTCGTCTGGAGTAACTGGAGAATTCCGGTTAGCGGGATTCGTACCCAATCCGGACGGTTGTTCAATTCATAGCCCAGTTCGTAAAGCGCCTTTTCGAAGAGGTAGATGTTCAAGAGGATGTTCAGTTCTTCACGATTTTCGGGCAGAAATTCACCGGAAGCCGCGTGTTCCAGATAGGAATTGAGGAATGTGGAAGAGACCCATACGTTCCAAAGGCGTGCCCAGGCTTCGAGTCCCACTAGATCCTCAGGTCTGACATTGGCGCTTCCCAAATGGCCAAACAATGAAGTGTACGCCGCGTAGTGAAACGATCGCAGCATGCTGGCAACGTCGCGAACCGGTGTCCTCTTGATCCGCCGCTCCGTGAGCGGTCTAGCCGGCTCTCCTTCAAAATCGATGATCACGTAATCCTTTCCCGTGTAGAGGACCTGGCCGAGATGAAAATCGCCGTGGATACGCGTGCGCTTGGCGGTGATCTTTCTCGAAAGCACGCCGCGGAAACGATTCAGCACTTCTTGCTGTAGATCAAGCACCTTCAATGCTTCATCGAACACAACACCGCGCAACGCACTGAGCCGGTTTTTCAACAAGAGAAACATCTGACCGGAATAGTTCCGCATCGACTGGTACAACGATCGCTGGTACAGCAGAGAAAAAGGTTCCGGCGCAAAACCCGGATCTTCGATATTCGAAGCCAATGCAAGGTGCAACTCTGCGGTCCGCCGGCCGAGCAATTTCACATTTTCCAGGTACGGGCCGATGAGTTCCAGCGCGAACGGCGGCACCGGCGTTGATTGCAGTCGGTCCACGAACGGCATTGGGCGCAACAAATCCTTCAGTTCGTCAGCAGGCCGCGTGACCGCTCGATCAAGATACTGGCTGAATTGGTCCAGCGTGTGCCGCCAGGCGTCTCCCTCATTGGCGACGTACCGTTGGAGGATGCCGACAGCCGCAGCCCGGCCCTCGTGTGTTCGATATTCGATCGTGCCGGCAACAGGCGGAGCGTGGGGGAAGCCAATCCGTTCGGTCAAGAAATATCCGATTTCGAGATCCGGATTGGTACCTTCCTCGGCCCGGCGAAAAAGTTTCAATATGAGTTGATCGCCGAAAACGACGGAAGAATTGCTTTGCTCGGCCCGCATCGAGGCGACTTCAAGATTTCTAATTGCCGCCGTCGGGCCGTCTCGGAATACGCGCGTTGGTGCTGCAACAAATTCACCGGCCACACCACGTAGATGCCGGCGCCGCGAGATCATGTCGATCAGTGATCTGCAAAAGTCCTGATCGAGCACCGCATCATATAGGAGGCCTTCGAGGAAATGTTCTTTCTGACGAACGGTGACGTCTGCCAATACCGCCTTCGGTGATGATTGCCGGATTTGCTCCGCTCGCTCTCCGGTCGCGAATGATAGCGGCAGAATGTAGGTTTCCGGGTCTTCTTCCGTGTATTCGATCTGAATTTGTGTGATGCAAGCCTTCGCCGAATTGAAACTGACGGGAACGGTCTCGAGGAATGTTGCAGCTTTGATCCCACGCGCTTTTCCGCCGAACCACCGTTGCGTCTGAACATACCCAATCAGGCGGTCTTCTAGGCTAAGACGCGCTTTGCCGGAGAAGACATTCGTCCAAGGTGCTTGTACCGTCAATTGTAACGGCGCTCTAAGAGCGGCCGGGCGGTCGTAAACGGCGCCCAGAGGTGTTAATGCAAACCAGTAAAAGGAGTGTGGTCCTAGAGTAAGAAAGTACGGCGCATCGCCAATCGGCGGGAACTGCGCACGGCCGAACAATTCAATCGGCGACGTTCCCTTGAATGCCGACAAATCCAGACCGGCGTATTGAACAAAGCGTGAAAGGTTCGCAATAACGAGAAGGACCTCATCTTGGTAGCGGCGAATGAACGCCAGAACCCGATGGTTTTCCGGATAGAGAAACTCCAGCGTGCCGCGTCCGAATGCTTTATATCGCTTCCGCATGGCAATGAGCCGCTTCATCCACCACAACATCGAATGGGGATTGTTCTGTTGTGCTTCGACATTGAACGCTTCGTAGTGTGAATCGGGATCGATGACGATCGGCAGATACAGGCGGTGCGGGCTCGTCTTGGAGAATCCAGCATTCCGATCCCCGCTCCACTGCATGGGCGTGCGCACGCTGTTGCGATCACCCAGATAGATATTGTCGCCCATACCGATCTCGTCCCCGTAATAGAGCACGGGCGTTCCCGGCAACGAGAAAAGCAGTGCATTCATTAACTCGATGCGGTTCCAGTCCTTCCCGAGCAGCGAGGCCAGCCTGCGGCGGATGCCAAGGTTGATACGCATTTGCGGATCGTGCGCGTAGGCGCGATACATGTAGTCGCGCTCTTCATCGGTGACCATCTCGAGCGTCAGTTCGTCGTGATTGCGCAGAAAGAGCGCCCACTGGCAAAGATCGGGAATCGGAGGGGTTTGCGCGAGGATATCAATGATGGGGAACCGGTCTTCCATCCGGAGCGCCATGAACATGCGTGGCATCACTGGAAAATGGAAAGCCATCTGACACTCATCCCCGTTGCCAAAGTAAGCGATCGCATCTTCGGGCCATTGATTGGCTTCGGCAAGCAGCATACGATTTCGAAACCGCTGATCGACCTGCTTACGAAGGTGCTTCAGAAACTGGTGGGTATCCGGGAGGTTCTCGCAATTCGTGCCATCGCGCTCGTACAGGTATGGCACCGCGTCCAATCGCATGCCATCCACACCCATTCCGAGCCAAAAGTTGACGACGGCCAGCAAGCTGCGCCTGACATCGGCGCTCTCAAAATTCAAATCCGGCTGGTGATGATAAAACCGGTGCCAGTAATACTGGCTCGCAATGGCATCCCAAGTCCAGTTGGAGCTTTCGAAATCTTTGAATATGATGCGCGCTTCTTTGTATTTATCCGTTGTGTCGTTCCATACATAGAACTTGCGCGCCGGACTTCCCGGCCGCGCTCTTCGGGCGCGCTGGAACCAGGCATGCTGGTCCGAGGTGTGGTTGAGCACCAGCTCCGATATCACCCGAATGCCCCGCCGGTGAGCCTCGCGAAGGAACGCTCGAAAATCTTGCACCGTCCCGTATGAAGGATGGACGGCGGTGTAGTCCGCAATGTCGTATCCATCGTCTTTCAGCGGCGATGGATAAAACGGAAGTAACCAGACTGCGGTAATGCCGAGATCCTGCAGATAGTCGAGTTTTTGAGTCAGGCCCGCGAAATCTCCGATGCCGTCATCATTGCTGTCGTAAAACGCGCGGACATGCAACTCGTAAATGATGGCGTCCTTGTACCACAGCGGATCGTCTTCGAGGGTGAAACCTTCGGTGATTTCGCGCATGGGTCTGTAAATTCCCCTCCTCGCAGAGGAGGGGTGCCCGAAGGGCGGAGTGGTCAGTTCGGCGGAATGTTGCCGGTCTGACCACCCCGTCTGCGCCTACGGCGCAGCCACCCCTCCTCTGCGAGGAGGGGAATCTACTCCTTCCTCAATATATGAGCCGCCACTTCATAGGGCCTCAGCTCCACATAATTCCTCGGACCCTGCCACGTGAATCTAGCGCCCGTCAGCAGATCCACCATTCGATAGGGATGTCGCACGTCGATTCCCAAATCGTCCACGGGTAACTCCACAAATCCAGATTGAGTCCAGACAGAATCCAGATTAACGATGGTCAGAATGACGTTCCGCTTGTCCCGAGTTCGCTTGCTGTAGCAAACAATCTGGTCGTTATTGATTGGGTGGAAGTGCAAATGCTCATTCGATTGGAGCGCCGGATTTTCTCTTCTTATTGCATTCACGCGGGAGATGAACGCTCTGAGGCTCGACGGATCGTACACATTGCCCTGTTTGATCTCGTATTTCTCAGAGTTCAGATACTCCTCACTTTCCGTTTCCCGCGGCACGTTTTCGCAGAGCTCATAAGCCGGTCCATATATCCCGTAATTTGCGCCGAGCGTAGCCGCCAGCACGAGGCGAACCATGAAGGCCGGACGTCCGCCGCGCTGCAGGTATTCGTGGAGGATATCGGGCGTATTGGGCCAGAGATTCGGCCTGAAAAATTCAGCCACCTCCGTTTGCGTCAACTCTGTGAAATATTCGATGATTTCGTTTTTCGTGTTGCGCCACGTGAAGTACGTGTATGACTGAGTGAACCCCAGCTTTGCCAGCCGATACATGATGTTGGGACGAGTAAAGGCCTCCGATAACAAAATCAGATCGGGATTTTTCTTCTTGAGATCACGGATCATCCATTCCCAGAAGTCGAAGGGTTTCGTATGCGGGTTATCGACGCGGAAAATCCGGACTCCCTGCTCGATCCAAAACTCGACAATGCTCTTCAATTCTTCCCAAAGCGATCGCCAATGTGGCGATTCGAATTCGAAGGGATATATGTCCTCATATTTTTTCGGAGGATTTTCCGCGTACTGAACCGTTCCATCCGGCCGCCATCGAAACCATTCCGGATGTTGCCGGACGTACGGGTGATCCGGCGAGCATTGATAGGCGAGATCCAACGCAACATCGATCCCCCTGCTTTTCGCAGCCGCTACAAAGCGCCGAAAATCGTCGAGAGTTCCAAGCTCGGGGTGAACGGCCTTGTGTCCGCCCTGTTGGGAACCGATCGCCCACGGGCTTCCGGGCTCGCCAGGCGCGGCTTCGCGCGCGTTGTTTTTCCCTTTGCGATGGGTGTGCCCGATCGGATGAATAGGAGGAAAGTAAAGAACGTCGAAACCCATTTCAGCGACTTCGGGAATGATGCGCTCGCAATCTTTGAATGTCCCGCAGGACCGTGGAAACATTTCGTACCAGGTACTGAAGCGCGCACGAACCGGATCGACTGCAACCCTTAGCTCCCGATAATGGGAGGCCCTGGATCGGTCCGCATAGCTCGATGCGAGTGCAGCGAGACGATCATCGACATCTTCGATTCGAAGATGCCGAGCGGCGTGGTGGAGCTTCTGCGCATCGGCGCCCATCGCGCGCTCACTGGCGGCCTTTAGCAGTTCCGCGCCGATTTGAAGATCGACCGTGACATCTTGATTGGCGGCAACTCTTTTGAGGAAATCTTTGTACCAGGTTTGAAAAGGATCGATCCAACCCGTGATGGTGTATATGTAATGGCCGAGCTTCTCAACCGGAAACTCAGCACTCCACCGGTCGTTGCCGAGCAGCTCCATGGCAATTTCCGTCCACGGTTCGTCATCCTCGTGGCGGTATCGCACAACGCCCTCAATCGCCTCGTGCCCATCGGCGAAGATATCCGCTTCAACAGCGACCGTTTCCCCGACAACCCGTTTGATCGGAAACCGCCCGCATTCGAGTTCAGGCTTCACCCCCCGAATGATCACTCGCTCCGGAGGCCGCTCGCTCATATTTAGAGCGTACCACGGACCGTTGACTCCTCTTGTCGTCTCTCCTATAGTTCGCGTTGGCATCAGAGTAGGGCCATGCCGCCGTCTTTTCCCAACGAGTCCGCAGTAGCCTTCGTCCGCGCGCGGGATTTTGTGGCGCAACACCGGACGGACTACACCGAAGCCGTAAGGCTATTTCAATGGCCTTCCCTCGACCGGTTCAATTGGGCTCTGGACTACTTCGACAGGTATGCCGATGGTAATGAAACCACAGCTCTGGAGATTATCGAAGAAGACGGACGCCAATGTGTGCGTTCATTTGCAAACCTATCGGTGCGTTCGAATCAAGTCGCTAACTTCCTCCTCGAATGCGGAGTGCGGCGGGGTGATTGCCTACTGCTCATGCTCGGCAACGAGATCGCGTTATGGGAAATGGTTCTCGCCGGCATGAAACTGGGCGCCATCATGACGCCCGCCACTCCTCTACTGACACCAGCCGATTTGTCGGACCGAATCGAACGTGGGAATGTGCGGCACATCGTCGCCGGCGCACCTCACATCGGCAAGTTCGCAGGCTTTCCGGAAAATCTGACTAGAATCGCCGTGAGTGGCGAAGTCACTGGTTGGAAGCGATACGAAGACAGCAATCGGTCCGCTGAAACGTTTATTCCGGATGGTGAGACTCGGGCGACCGATCCCCTGCTGTTGTACTTCACATCCGGGACGACCTCGAAGCCGAAATTGGTGCGCCACAACCATCAAAGTTATCCTGCCGGCCATCTCTCGACTTTTTTCTGGTCCGGACTTCAAGAGGGCGATCGGCATTGGAACATCAGTTCTCCCGGATGGGCGAAGCACGCATGGAGCTGCTTCTTTGCGCCATGGATCGCCGGAGCGACGGTTGTTGTTTACAATTACAGCCGGTTCCAAGCAGCAGCGATTCTAGACGCGCTGATCCAGTACCGAATTACGACGCTCTGTGCCCCTCCTACAGTCTGGCGAATGCTCGTACAGGAGCCGCTCGAGCGATATCGTGTATCGTTGCGGGAGGCGCTCAGCGCGGGCGAGCCGCTGAATCCTGAGATCATCGAGCGCGTTCAGGCGGCATGGGGACTGACGATTCGTGACGGTTACGGACAAACTGAAACCACCGCAATGATCGGGAACACGCCGGGGCAGCCCGTCAAACCGGGATCCATGGGACGTCCGCTGGTTGGTTATGATGTCGTGCTACTCGGTCCGGATGGCCGTCCCGCAGATGATGGGGAGATTTGCCTGGATCTCGGCCGTCGCCCTCTTGGCCTTACGCCAGGTTACGCAGGAGAGGAGATAAGGAGTTCCGAACCGGTGCACGATGGCTTTTATCACACCGGGGATATCGCCCACAGGGATGCTGACGGCTATCTCACCTTCGTCGGCCGCACCGACGATGTATTCAAGTCGTCCGACTACCGGCTCAGCCCGTTCGAATTGGAAAGCGTGTTGATCGAGCATCCTGCGGTTCGAGAGGCCGCGGTTGTTCCGAGCCCGCATCCGATTCGACACACCGTGCCAAAAGCATTTGTCGTCTTGGCAGCCGGTTACATTCCATCACCTGAAATCGCTCGAGACATCTTCGGCCATGCCCGAAAAACGTTGGCTCCGTACAAGCGGATCCGCCGGCTGGAATTCGCCGAATTGCCAAAAACAATTTCAGGAAAAATCCGCCGCGTCGAACTGCGAATGCGTGAACAGCAGCTTCGGGCAAGCGGGTCCCGCGCGCCGCTGGAATTTTTCGAAGAGGATTTTTCGGAGGCACCATGAGCACGGACGAACCGAGAGTTCAACTGAGCTACGCTTCCGGCGCAGGCACAACGCCACTGCTCGGCTGCTCAATAGGTGAAGCGCTGGACACGACCGCCCGAACCTACCCTAAGTCGACTGCACTGGTTTCGCGTCATCAAAATCAGAGGTTCACGTTTGCCGATTTGCATGCCGCCGTCGAGCAATTCGCGCGTGGTCTCATGCATCTGGGCGTCGAGAAGGGCGATCGCGTGGGGATTTGGGCTACCAATTGTTCGGAGTGGGTGATTGCGCAATTTGCCGCGGCGAAGCTCGGAGCCATTCTGGTGAATGTGAATCCGGCATACCGGCCATATGAATTGAAATTCGCGCTAGCGCAATCGGAATGTCAGACGCTTATCATGGTTCCGAATTTCAACAATGCCGACTTTGTTTCGATGTTTTTCGAAACGTGCCCGGAAGCGAAAGCCAGTAAACCGGGAGCATTATCGGCGGCTGAGTTGCCGTTCTTGAAAAATCTCATTTTGATCGGCGAAACCCATCCGGATAGTTTCTTTGGCTGGAATCAGATTGTCGCGATGGGCGATCGCGTCACTCTGAACGAATTGAGGCAGAGAGAGGCGACACTCTCTTTCGATGAGCCGATCAACATTCAGTACACCTCGGGAACCACGGGTCGACCGAAGGGAGCTGTCCTGAGTCATCACAACATTGTCAACAACGCGCTGCTCGTAGCCGAGTGCATGAGGGTCGCGCCTGGTGATCGCATTTGCGTTCCGGTGCCGTTCTACCATTGCTTTGGAATGGTAATGGGCAACATGGCAGCAGTTTTGAAAGCTTCCACAATCGTCATTCCTGCTCCACATTTTGATGCTCTCAAAACCCTCGAGGCCGTGGCCGAGGAACGGTGCACCGCTCTTTATGGGGTTCCAACGATGTTCCGTGCGGAATTGGAGCATCCCGAGTTTCGCCGTTTCGATTTCACTTCGTTACGCACAGGAATCATGGCCGGCTCACCCTGCCCGATCCAGTTGATGAAGCGAGTTGTGGCCGAAATGCATTGCCACGAAATCACCATTGCGTATGGACAAACCGAATCGTCCCCTGTCATTACACAGACCACGACGGATGATCCGATCGAATTGAGAGTAACGACAGTGGGAAGGGCGCTCCCCCACACCGAAGTCAAAATCATCGATCCCAGCGGGAAAATTGTGTCGCGAGGAACGCAGGGCGAGCTTTGCACGCGCGGCTATTGCGTCATGAAGGGCTATTACAAGAACGAGGAAGCTACGCGGAGTGCCATCGACGCGGATGGCTGGCTGCATACGGGCGACATCGCCGTCATGCGCGAGGACGGTTATTGCCGGATCGCCGGCCGCGTCAAAGACATGATCATTCGTGCCGGCGAAAATATATATCCGCGTGAGATCGAGGAGTTTCTCTACACCTGCCCCGGCATTAGCGAAGTCCAAATCATTGGGATTCCCAGCGCGAAGTACGGCGAAGAGGTGGCGGGGTGGGTCAAGCTGCAACCTGGCGCAATGCTTTCGGTAGCGGAAATTCAAGCATTTTGCAAAGGAAACATCGCATCATTCAAGATTCCGCGCTACATCAAGATCGTGAGTGAGTTTCCGATGACGGTCACCGGCAAAATCCAGAAATTTCGAATGAGAGAAATCATGATTCAAGAACTGGGCCTTGAAGAAGCTGCGGGTATCGAAACGGCCTGACATTCTCGGTTGACAACCGGGACCAGACGGCAATAATCAAGGCACTGGGATTCAATTAACTCAATCGCCCAACGACGAGGTTCACATGAAAAAGTTTCTATTGGGACTCACCATTGTTGCGGGTTTCGCTGTCTTAGTGATGGCGCAAGGCAAGATCAATCCGACCGACCCGCAACCGACCTGCAACATGTGCCCGGGAACCTATATACCGGTGTCTGAACTGGAGGCGTACACAAAAAAGGCAATTGCAGAAAAATTGATTGACCAGCAAGTACGAGATATCGAGATCGGAAAGGCTCATGTCGGTATCGGTATGGTCCACCGCGGAAAGCTGGACAAGCCCGCGTCCAGCTCCGTCGCCGAGCATGACCTGGTCAGCGAGGTTTACCACATCGTCTCCGGTTCGGCCACTCTCGTTCTCGGTCCCGATATTACGAACAGGCAGAGACGTCCCGCCACGCTGCGGACTGTTATCGAATTCAACGGCCCGGGCAATAACGGTTCGGAAATTCGAAACGGCAAGTCATACGACCTGAAGGTTGGGGACGTGGTTGTGATTCCCGCCGGCACAGGGCACTGGTTTACGAAGATCGATGATCACATCGATTACTTGATGGTTCGGATCGATCCGGATAAGGCGACACCGCTCAGGAGTGAAGCCCAGTCGAAGGAGTATCTCTCAAAGCCTGCTCCGCGAGAGCCGTGAGTGCTCCGTTAACGCAGCGAGGATTTCATCGAGTGTGGGTGGCGTGCCGGAATCTTTGAACCGGGCCAGACGCCGGTAGATGTTTGCGGCCGCGGCGTGGAATTCGCCCGGCGATCCGGCTTCGCTGAAGGTTCGGGAAATCTCTTCCATTTCGCCAACGAATCGCCAGGCTTTCGATGTATTGGCTTGAATTCGCTTTTGCACTTGTTCAGGTAAAACCGGATCGTCGCGTTTCCACTGGGCAAACAATTCTTCGCGCACGCCGAGAGTTTCCGCCGTTGCCAAAATGGCGGCGAGCAGCGCCACGGTTCCTTTTGTGTTCGCCGCGTAACACATCTTCAGCGCGGAGGCTTTGCCGATCGTAGATCCCAAGATTTTCACATCCAATGGACCTGCTGAAAAACAATCGGCGACGGCCGCCGCGCCCTGTCCAGAGAGATACAGACAAGTTGTTCCCGGCTTCCAAGCGGGGAATCCAATAATACCTCCATCGACGAAGCTCACACCCGCTGCCGACATGGTTTCACCGATTTTGATGGTGCGCTGTGGCGCTATGGCATTCGCATCGACATAGATTCCGGTAAATCCGGCAGCGGCTACATCGTTGGCGAGCGATTCGGCCGCGTCGGGCGGGCATACACTGAT
Source organism: Acidobacteriota bacterium (assembly GCA_003223875.1). Classification (GTDB taxonomy): domain Bacteria; phylum Acidobacteriota; class Terriglobia; order 20CM-2-55-15; family 20CM-2-55-15; genus 20CM-2-55-15. The sequence continues at coordinate 66,432 of QHWY01000087.1, forward strand.
AATGATCGGGCATTCGGCACACAGCGACGCCAGAGTTCGCGCATCATGCAGGTGGAGTTGCGCCGCACGCTCGCGTGTTTGTTGCCGGCGTCCTTCGGAAATCCAATAGACCTCGCAGCCGCTATTTTGTGCAGACGCCGCGATAGAGATTCCCATTTCACCCGGATGCAAAATTCCGATATGTGGTGCCACGTTTCCCCCTATTGCCCGATATATTTCTTCATCCACCCGAACACGGTTTCATGCCAGCGTTTGCTGTCGAGCGCTCCGAGTACCCAATGGCCCTCGTCGGGAAAAACAAGGGTTTCGGATGGCACTCCGTTGCGGCGGAGCGCAGTGAAGAGCTGGAGGCCCTGATCGACCGGCACGCGAAAATCTTGCTCGTTAGTGATAACCAATGTTGGAGTTTTGATTTTGTCCGCAGACAAATGTGGCGAGCATCGTGCGAAATGCCTTCGCGCCGGGGGACTCCAGGGCGGACCACCGGATTCCCAGTCGGTAAACCAGAGTTCTTCGCTCTCGAACGACATGGTCTCGAGGTTGAAAACACCATCGTGGGAGACGGCGGCCTTGAAACGGTCCGTGTGTCCGATGAGCCAATCGACCGCATATCCTCCGTAGCTCGCGCCCGCGATACCCATTCGCTGTGGATCGACGAATCCGAACCTCGTCACCGCATCGAAAACGGCATTGAGGTCAATCATGACCTTGCCGCACCAATCCTGCGAGATTTCATCCACGAATCTCTGCCCGAAACCCGTAGAACCGCGAGGATTCGGCGCTGCAACAATCCAACCTCGCGCAGCCCAAAGCGCGGGATTCCAGCGATACGACCACGAGTCCGACCAATCGCCCTGCGGGCCGCCGTGAATGAGGAAAACGGCCGGATATTTTTTCGAAGCGTCGAAGTTCGGCGGCTGAAGCAACCAGTATTGGATCGGAGTGCCTGAGGCACCCGTGACCGTCAGACTCTCGGTCTGAGACGTTGCCGTTTGACTCAGCCATCGCAAGTTCTCATTCGTTAGTTGCTTTGTTGAGCTTCCATCAAGCGAAGCGCGGAACAATTCCGGAGGAGCCGTCAGTGTTGATTTTGAAAACAGAATGAAATCCGGACCAGCGTGGATTTGATTGATGCTACCGCCTTTGCTTATCGGTTTGGGCGTGCCGCCGGCCACGGGAACGACATACAAGTTGAGCGTCCCTTTCTCGCTCGCGGTAAAGAAAATGGAATGGCCGTTTGGAGAGAAGGTGAACTCGTCTACCGAAATATCCGTCGACTCAAACAGCGTGCGTTTTGAACCAGTTGCTCGATCATAGACGTCGATATACCACCGATCCGATTCGAAACCCGGGCGCCGTTGAGCTGAGATGGCAAGAAGCGTTCCGTCGGGCGAAAACACCGGCTGATTATCTGCCGCGGGATTCGCGGTGATCTTTTTGGGTTCCCCTCCGACCACAGGAACCAACCAGACATCACGGTTCGTGTTCAACATTTCGCGATCCCTACCGTCGCGATTGGAAACGAATGCGATGGCACGGCTGTCCGGAGCGAAGGCGATTGCGCCGTCCTCATAAAAGTGCGGGGGCGAATCGAAATCTCCGGGCGTAACGTCGCGCGCTTCTCCGGTGTCGAGATCGGCGACGAAAACATGATGGCGAATATTCGTGCGCCATTCGTCCCAATGCCGGAATGGCAGAGCCGTCAAGAGCCGGACCTTGACCGGATCTTTCTCGAGCGCCTCGCGCGTGCGCCGGTTGCATTCGTCATCCTTGCATTGCGGATAGACGTCCGAGACGAAGGCGATCTTTTTCCCGTCGGGGGACATAACAAGAGGAGACTGTACCCCTCCCGAGATTTTCGTAATTTGCTTGACACTTCGGCCGTCGGCATCGGCTAAGTAGACCTGCGACGCGCCGTCACGATTCGAGATGAATGCAATATGCTTACCGTCGGGAGTAAACCTCGGCGAATTTTCAGCCTTCTCTCCAGCGATTAATTCTTTGGGCGGCGCCGATCCGTCGGCTGGAACCGTCCAGATATCGGCGTTTCTGCGGCCACTGTCCAACGCCGTTGTCGTACGCGTAAAGACAACCTGTTTGCCATCCGGCGAAACGCGCGGCTCCGACACTCGTATCGCGGTAATCAGATCGTCAACCGTCATCGGCCGTTTTGTCTGTGCGAATGAAGAAGATGCCAGAAGAATTGTGATTGTTAACCGCAATATGTTTCGCATAAAACCGCTCCTTACCAACTGTAGCAGCGGTCTATGACCGCCAAGGATGTCACGAGCCTGGAATCGCCGGCGGTCATAGACCGCCGCTTCTACAGTAAGCAGGAGTTTACATGACAAATGCCTGCGCCCGAAGTCCAACAATGAAGGAGGACTCTTGCATGAAAACGACGGCGTCTGACTTGTTGATCGACTCCATTCAAGATTGGGGCGTCGATGTGGTTTTTGGATTGCCAGGGGATGGGATCAACGGAATCATGGAGGCGCTCCGAAAGCGCGCCGACAAAATTCGGTTTATTCAAGTCCGCCACGAAGAAGCAGCGGCTTTTATGGCTTGTTGCTCACGCAAAATACACAGGCCGGCTTGGTGTTTGCCTTGCAACTTCGAGTCCTGGAGGGCTGCATCTGCTCGACGGGCTTTACGATGTATGAGAAGAAAAGTACGAAGGAGGACAGAAGCGCGTGAGAACACCATAGCCAGCAACACCTCCCAGACTATCCCGCCTGGCAAGACGCGGGATCTACCGCGCAAAAGTATAGCGATCGCGAGCACCCAAGCGCTACCGCATGCAAGTTCACGATCTATGACGACATGTGATCTTTTGTCGGCTCTCTAGCTTCGCCTGTTTCCTCAGCGAAAATATGCCAACCTTCTTCATTACACGGCCAACCCGCTTATGGGCTTACGCAGAATCTCAGCCGGCCATTCGCGGTCGAGATGGAGTCCCGAGTACCCGAATCGCTGGAGGCCATCGTGCTCGATACCCTGAAACTTACGCGGAACTGGAGTGGAGATCCCCCACATGCGACCGTATCTAGGATTTAAAGAGGCAGCACTGCTACCGCGTTTCCAGTGGTGGATTTGAAAAAGCAACGCTGCTGCGGCGTTTCCAGTGTTGGATTTGAAAAAGCAACGTTGCTGCGGCGTTTCCAGTGTTGGATTTGAAAAAGCAACGCTGCTGCGGCGTTTCCAGTGTTGGATTTGAAAAAGCAACGTTG
>QHWY01000087.1:69719-122538 GCA_003223875.1 Acidobacteriota bacterium
TTGGATTTGAAAAAGCAACGCTGCTGCGGCGTTTCCAGTGTTGGATTTGAAAAAGCAACGCTGCTGCGGCGTTTCCAGTGTTGGATTTGAAAAAGCAACACTGCTGCGGCGTTTCCAGTGTTGGATTTGAAAAAGCAACACTGCTACGGCGTTTCCAGTGTTAGTTTTGAAAAAGCAACACTGCCGGCGAGTCTCAACGGTTAGGCCGCTTCTCCAGAGCTCGAGCACCAGCGAGAATATTCTTAAGGGCGAAATTTCCCTCGTGACACGCGTATTCATAGATCAGTTCCGAGCTCTTCTGCATGGGAATGACGGCGGTCCAGGGCGTCGTCCAGATCGTCGGATCGTCGACCGTGAATTCGTATTGAAGCGTGTCTGCGGCGAGGCGTCTGAAGCGTTCAACCACATGCAAACGCGGGCCGGCCCCCCGGAAATCGACCTTTGGGGAGAAGTTCGTGGTATCGACAACAAGCGTATCGCCTTCCCAATGCCCGCGGGAATCACCCACCCATTGGCGGATGTTCTGGCTGACATGTGGGCGTGCGTCGAGAGGAACGATGCGATGTTCGTGGATCATCTCGTTGAGAATCGCCACGTATCCGGAAGTCTGGATAATTTCAATATTGTTGTTGTAGGGGCCCGGAAGTATGGGCACGGTGCCGGCAGACAGAATGCAACGCTCCGACAGCGGCCGGTCTTCGTAAGAGTCGGCACGAGGACGTCCGAGCTGGGTTTCACGCTCCTCTACCGCGCCGGCATCCGCACGCTTTTTCCCCTCCGGCGTCAGAGGAGGAAGCCGGCCATCGGGTGGATCCACAATCAGCGACGTGCGCCTTGTTCCGACAACCGACTTTCCCCGGTCGTACCAAAACTCGTTGTAGGGCACAACGCCGCCGGGCGGGTACTGCAGGCCGCCCTTCGCGGGGTCGATGAGATCACGATTTTGGCGTCGATTTTCTTCCCGTTCAAAAACCGCCGCTTCGTCGTCGGTCAAAAACTCTTTCCCCGACAGCGCGCTGGGCCGTTCCAAGGGGGTAATGGTGCGGTAATCCCACACGCCCTGCAGATCCGGGTGACCCCAAGGCGTCCGAGGCGGTATCCACGGCTTTGTGGTGGCCTTCGATTTCGCATCAGCGGATGACGAGACCTGGGCACCCTGACCACCAGCGGCCTCCGGTGCCGACATCAGCAACAGGACCACAGGTATGAGGGCGACTGGCGCGGTTGCGGTAAGAACTCGACGGCTCATGCTTCCCTCCAGTTTTCTATTTTGTCAACATACGAATCAAACGTCCGTTCTAGAATAGGAACGAGTACAAGTCTACTCCAGAATCGCGATGACTTCTCTTTTCGATAGCCACCCGGTGCCCTGCTCCCGTGAGAGGCTCGAAGAAGGCGCGGTATTACTGCGAGGCTTTGCCGCAACCGAAGCGCCGTTGCTGGTTGAAGAAGTGGAGCGTATAGCGCAGAGGGCGGCCTTTCGCCACCTGGTCACGCCTGGTGGTTTCACAATGTCTGTAGCGATGACGAACTGCGGACGTGTCGGTTGGGTATCGGACCGAAGCGGTTATCGCTACGATGTTCTGGATCCCGACACCGGACTATCCTGGCCTCCCATGCCGGAGGCATTTCTCGACATCGCCTCACGCGCCGCTGCAGAGGCGGGGTTTGCCAACTATGATCCCGACGCTTGTCTGATCAATCGTTATATCGCGGGCGCTAAACTTAGCCTTCATCAGGACCGCGACGAAAAAGATGCGTCTGCCCCGATCGTCTCGGTTTCATTGGGCCTTTCTGCTGTGTTTTTGTGGGGCGGCAAACACCGCTCGGAGCCCGTGCGCCGCCTGCGAATCGAAAACGGCGATATCGCCGTTTGGGGCGGTCCCGCCCGTTTCGCTTATCACGGAGTCGCTCCGCTCAGTGACGGGCAGCATGTGCTGACCGGCAATGTTCGAATCAACCTCACTTTTCGGAAGGTGTTCTGATAAAAGTGGACCTGAATGACCACTCGTTGAGACTCCAAAACCACCTGACAGCTCCCCTCCTAAGTTGAGAGTGTTGCAAAACTACGGAATAGCGGGTTCGGTTCTTACTGTAGCGGCGCTCTATGAGCGCCGGTTTTTCGCAGAATCAACGAAGTAGCTCATCAGTCGATCCTGCCTGCTGGCTTCGCAGTGACGATTTCGTCGTGCCGCCCTTGAATTCACCGCGATTTTGACTCATCCATCAAGTTGGTGTACCTCAATCGGGTTTGTTCCCGTATTTAGAGGCACTTAGGCCGGCTTGCCGCAGGAAGGGTGATTGCGGTTTCCATCCCTGCTACGAAGCAGCGACTGCTGCGCACCACCGAAAAGAGATCAAAGGAGGCCTATGTATTACATTCGAAAGGATGAACGAGGCTTGGTGTGGAATCCCATCTCGTGGTCCTGCATCACTGTATTCTTGTTTTTACAGGTTACCGCTGGTGCTTACGCTCAGATCGACCCTGGAATACGCGGCGGGGCTCCGGGAGCGGGCCTGCCTTTTACTACGGGGCTGACGGGCAGCGAACTGGCGTTCTTCAATGACGTCGGCGTGAAGGAGTTCAATGAAATTGAACAGGTAGAGGATGGTTTGGGACCGCGCTTCAATCTCGATTCGTGCGCAGGGTGCCATTTGTTTCCGGCTATCGGTGGGTCCAGTCCACCGATGAATAATCCTCTAGTTATGCGCGCCCCGACGATGGCGCCTGGCAGTACTGTTCCATCTTTTCTCAAGATTGATGGACCTATTCGAGAGGTACGGTTTATCCGCCAGACGCAAGTGAACTCGGAACGGGGTCGACGCTCAGACAGACACGACGATGAAGATGAAGCTCGAAAATCGAATGCACCGCTCGACGGTCAAGTTCACAACATTTTTACGATTGTCGGACGTTCCGACAATCCTGAAGGCTGCAAGATCAAACAGCCCGACTTCTCCGACACCCGCAACATGATCTTTCGCATACCCACACCGCTGTTCGGTCTTGGGTTGATTGAAAGCATCACGGATGCGACAATCAAAAACAATCTCGCATCCGATCCGACCGGCCTGAAGCGCCTCCTCGGCATAAGAGGGTCTGTGAACACGAACGGCAACGATGGAACGGTCACTCGTTTCGGATGGAAGGCGCAGAACAAGTCGCTACTACTGTTCTCCGGTGAGGCGTATAACGTCGAGATGGGTGTCACCAATGAGTTTTTCCCAAATGAAAGAAGCGAGGACCCGAAATGCGCGACGAACCCTTTACCCGAGAATCGCACGGGGTTTGGTGCCGAAACCGAACCGTCCAATCTTGTGGCGTTCATGACCTTCGTGCGCTTCATGGATCAGCCCACACCAGCATGCGGTACGGCTGGCCAACCGACCTGTTCCCCGTCTGTCGTCAACGGTCGGGCACTGTTCGAATGGATTGGATGTAGCGGCTGCCATACGCCATCGTTGCCAACCGGTTTGTCGTACACTGAGGCCCTCAATCAAAAGCAGGCGAAACTCTTCTCCGATCTCGCCCTTCACCATATGGGTTCGGGCCTCGCCGATGACATTATCCAAGGCAAGGCCGGGCCCGATGAATTTCGCACGGCTCCGTTGTGGGGTATCGGTCAACGAGCATTCTTTCTGCATGATGGCCGAACGAACGATTTGTTAAAAGCCATCTATGCTCATGCCAGCCCGGGATCTGAAGCCTCCAGGGTAATCGGACTGTTCCACCGTTTGACCGCGTCGCAAAGGCAGGACATTCTGAATTTTCTGCGTTCCCTTTGATGACGGTGTTGGAGCATTCGCGATGTGAACGGTAGTTCTTTGTGAATACGGTTTCACACATTTACATGAACGACCGTTCACATTAGTGGTCCTTCGTTGCCATCGCTACCAAAAACAAAACAGTCTCGGCCTCTATTCATTTCTGCCAGAACGAATCCTTTTCTCAACGTCCTCAGGCTGTTCAACCCAGTCCGCGCACCAAACACAGAGCGATTTTCCCTAGCACGCTCGGGAGTGGTACCGTCGTTGCTGAAGAACGCGAGGTCTTGCGAGTCCGAAATGCGAGCAGAGGACAAGACCTAAACCAGCTCAAGGCAGGTACATATGGAAGAGTCGCAAAGATTTCCGGGTCGGATTCTACAGGGAAGGTTGTGCACTGCGGTCGTCATCTTGTCAGCATTGCTTACCTTCGCAGTGGCAGGGAATGCTCAGGTTCCAAGGGGGCTCATCGTCATCTTCCAACCGGGAACGACGCAGGCAGCTAGAGCGGATTCGGCCCAGCGCGCCGCAGCGGTTGTGCGATTCAACTATTCGATCGTCGACGCCATCGCCATAGACGCGGTGGATGCCAACGCGCTCGCCATTCTGCAGCAGGATCGATCGGTAATCGCTATTGTGCCGGATTGGCCGATCTATGGAGTTGCCCCTCAGTTGCCGCCGATACTTCCAGGGCCGAGTCCTTCCGGAACACAAACCATTCCTGCGGGCGTCAAGAGGGTGGGAGTGCCGAGACCGTCATCCGATGGAGCTGGCATCGGCATCGCAATTATCGATACCGGTATTGATTTCGGCCATCGCGATCTTGCACCCGCCGCGCAGTGGTTCACAGCGGTCGGCACATCTTGCCAGGACGATCACGGCCACGGCACACACGTAACTGGGATCGTTGCAGCCCTCGACAACGGTGTCGATGTTATTGGCGTCGCGCCAAAATCGAAACCATACTGTGTGAAAGTCCTGGATAGGACCGGCGCAGGTTCGGATTCCAACGTCATTGCGGGTCTGGACTGGGTTTTCCGCAATCATGCCATCGTGTCGCCTACCATTCGCGGTGTGAATATGAGTCTTGGACGAAGCGGCACACCGGACGATGATCCAGCATTGAGAACCGCCTTCCGCAGACTCTACGATCTTGGCATCGTTGTAGTGGTTGCGGCAGGCAACGATTCCTCCGTTGAGGTCAGCCAACAAGTTCCGGCGGGTTATCCCGAAGTTCTAGCCATAGCCGCGACTACCGCTGCTTCCGGTCAAAACAGTTGCCTGTTCAGCACCGCGATTCGTGCCGACACAGCGTCGTATTTCACAACCGACGGACACTATGATCGAAATACGCGTATCGGAGTAACAATATCTGCTCCAGGAGAAGAACAAGAGGACACGAACCTTGCGTGCCTCGTCTCGTCTCTCGGAATACTTTCCACTCAGTTGGGAGGTGGGACGACGAGGATGTCGGGAACGAGCATGGCTGCCCCGCATGTCACAGGAATTGTTGCGCGCCTGATGCAGTCCGGAATGTCGGGTGTTGAAAATGTTCGAGGATTTTTACGCAGCAGCGCCGATAGGATAGGCATCGCCCCGCTAGACTCGCCCACTACGGGCTACACGTTTGACGGCGAGCGCGAAGGCATTGCCCGGGCGCCGTAGTCTGAAACCAATGGCCGGCTGTTATATCCTCGACGTTGTGGGGCGGCGGGGGGTGAGGTGCGACTTTGCGCTTTTGGAAGTCCTACCGCTCCGATTGCGAAGGGCGTTCGGATGGTGATGACATCGACTAACCGATCCTCCAATCGGATTCCCCGGTTATTGGGCAAAGGCACGAATGTAGGTCTTCCTTATAACGGGAGCGCGCCGGACCTGGGGGCATTCGACCGGTAATGATTTGAGCGCGACAACTCCGGAGTTGCTACGATTCTTGAGACTCTGATCCTGCCCTCAGCAAACGCGGCGTTCGTCCTTAGATTTACTTCTTTTCTTCCTGATCTAAGCCCGTTGCGAAATTATCGATATCCAGATCCCGTTCGTCCTCTCCATCGTCGACACCAAAGATCTGACCCGTGAACTTTTCTTTGAATGCTTTCTTTCCACCTTCAGGCTTGAACCGTTGGGAGCGGCTGCGGGCGGGTTTCGCATCCGGACCAAAATTTTTCCGGCGATCGCTGCGAGGTTCTACGGCTGAAGGATCGGCAAAATCCGACGGGCCGCGCATCGGGGCGGGGCCGGGCCGAAGACCGGGGGATGGGCGAAATCCGCTTGGGGGACGCGCACTGGTGTCCTTCGCCCGCGCCTCGTTTACCGCGAGCGGCCGTCCTTTAAAAGGTTGATTGTTGAATTGGCGGATCGCTGCCTCTGCCTGTTCCCGCTCAGCGAACTCGACGAATGCGAACCCACGTTTCTTTCCCGTTTCCCGATCCAGTGGAATCGAAACGTAGGATAAGTTGCCGACGGAGGAAAAATGGTCGCGAATCTCATCCTCGGTCGTATCGTACGGGAGATTTCCGACAAAAAGGCGAACGCCCATCGTCACCTCATCGAACTCCTTAGAATAAAGCTCATAAGACTTCGGTGCGGCGAGGTGTCACAGAGATAGCAAGGAGTGGACTATTGGGGAAACCAGTTTCGGCATATAACGAGAAGCATCTTACCCTTTTGTCGGCTCGATTTCAATGCTATGGCGCCTTCGTGATCAGCACGGCCGGAGCAAAGGTGAAATCGGCACGGAGCTGCTTGATCAACTTCGAGTCGGCCATGAATATCAATTCTTTGTGGACTGAATTCGGATTGCGCGCGTCGATGATTTGCACTTTAAATTCGTCGCCCATCATGAGCTCCTCGGGCGAATAGACGTAAACTGCCCGCGTAGGCCTGATCGATGAACCGGCGCTTCTTTTGGTCGGAGTTTGCTTCGATCACCTGGCGACCCGGCATAATCGGTTCGATTAACGTTCCGTCGCGAAATATGCGAAAGTCCAGAAACTCGCCCGTGAACTCGATCTCGCGCCGTGCCGTTTTCCCGAAGAGCGACATGGGCCACAGAAACCTGGATGCGCGGCTGCTCTTGGTCAAGCCGCTATCCGGCCGAATATCGAACGTGATGGCATAATCGAGCGACGTCTCGGTCGAACGATGCCATTCGTAATAGGGTTCCTTCCTACTCGTTATCGAGCAAGAGGGGTGCCAAATCGTTATTTGCCTTCGTGTCCGCCGGGGTGAAACTTTCGACGATTTCGTAGAGTTCTTGAGAACGAATAGGTTTACAAATGTATCCATCCATGCCCGCGTCGAGAGATCGCTGCCGATCGGCCTTCATCGCGTAACCGGTCATTGCGATGATCGGGACATGAATCCCGGTGGTCTTTTCCTTCTCTCGAATGGCAGCGGTTGCTTGGAAACCGTCCATCTGGGGCATCTGCACATCCATCAAGATGACATCGAATCGTTCCGACGCGAGGGTCTGGAGGACATCTTTACCATTGTTTGCGACTCGGACCTGATGTCCTCGAAGTTGCAGAAATTCGACGGCGACTTGTTGGTTGATTTCGTTGTCTTCTGCAAGAAGAACCCGCAGCGGGTGAAGAGCTTTCCTGAAGACCGGTTCCGCCGGCTTTTGCTCGCCGGTTGTTCCTTGATCGGTAAGCAATCGAACAGTGAAATGAAAGGAACTGCCCAGTCCGACCTGGCTTTCGACCCAGATGCGCCCACCCATCAGCTTGACCAGTTGTGAACAGATCGCCAATCCCAGGCCAGTACCGCCGTACCGCCGAGTCATCGAACCGTCGGCCTGCACAAAAGATTCGAAGATAATCTGTTGCTTCTCTTTCGGAATTCCGATGCCGGTATCGGTAACGACAAAGTGCAAGGCAAGAGAACCCTCTTCCTCTGGCAGAGCCGTAGTTGAGGCTCGGTCGTCCTCGGTAGTGTCAACGCGGATAAATACTTCACCTTTGTCGGTGAACTTGATGGCATTTCCGACAAGATTCATCAGAACCTGGCGCAGACGAGTCGCATCGCCGATTACAAAATCAGGCACAACGTTCGATACTTGACAGGCCAATTCGAGGTCTTTCTGTCCCGCACGCGCCGCGAGTACTTCGAGTGTGTCGTTCAGCGTATCGCGAACCCGAAAGGCGATGGGATGCACATCAAGCTTGCCGGCCTCGATTTTCGAAAAGTCCAGAACGTCATCGATGAGTTGCAACAGAACATCGGCGGAAGCCTTCATGGTTGCAAGATACCGCTTCTGCTCGAATGTGGGATCGGAAGTCATGGCCAACTCGGCCATGCCCAGAATGGCGTTCATCGGCGTCCGGATTTCATGACTCATATTCGCAAGAAATTCGCTCTTCGCCCGGTTCGCCGCTTCCGCTTTCCGCTTCGCTACTTCGAGTTGTTTGGACTTCTTGACCAATTGCCAGTTCAGACGCCTCGCCTCTCTCGTGATTTCAGCGCTGCGTCTGCGCAGCGCTGTAGCCGGCCGTGATGTGAACGCGAGATAGAGATTTGCGCCATAGATGTAGGCCATTTTCAGAACTTCGATTCCCCAATCGATCGGGCGTCCTTCGATCATGGCGAGGTACAAGACAAATGACAGATACGACGCGAGCGCCAGATGGCCGAAGATCAAAATCCGTTTGAACGTCGTGTAAGCTTGATGAGAGACCAAGACAACACCGACGAAAAACAACAGACTTTTCTCGCCCCCGGTCCGATAGACGACGAGCAGCCAGAGAGACAGATCGACCACAAGAAATACCAGCGAGAAATCGACCGGTCTGACCTTCTTATAGCCTTTCCGTAGGATGAGCCACGATGCCAGACAATATGTTGCGAAGATCGCGACAAAGGTGAGATATCCGTATAAGGAGAACGGCGGCGCAATCAATAGATCGTACAAAAGGACGTACACGCACAGAATGCCCAATCCCAATGCACGTAACATCGGAATTTGGACGACGTTCAGGCGATAGTTATCTGCGGGCCGGCGCCGCTGTATTTCAGTTCGCTCTTCCATGAAGAAGTGGGGGTAGAGTCTACCATCGGGCTGTAGCGGCGGTCTACGATGGCCAACTCCCCTCCTAAGTTAGCAGGGAGACTTACTGCGGCGGTTTTCGGCCTTTGCCGATAGCGACAAGGAAGGTCGCGCTTTTCCCCGCGGCGTGAGGTGAGAAAAATTGTGTGACATCATCATCGAAAAACGTCAATCCGGTTGCTCCCAGACGCAAAGCGTATGCAGCGAGATAGATCTTGCCGCCAAGCATTCCGGCCTCGAGTTGCGTTACGCGATATCCGCGATTTCCGAACACGTCGAGAATCGGATCCAGGGGCGCGAGAAAGAACACGTCGGCTGCAGCATCGCCCGGAAGGTCTTGCTGAAGCCCAAGGTAACGCGCTTCATTGCGAAAGTTGCCGGATTTGAGCAGTTCAAGATCTGCCGTCGCTACGTGATAATAATAGGCGCCGGGAGCAAGGCCGTCGACCGCATTGATGATGAGATAAAGATTATTTAGCAGGGAGAAGCCGGGCCAGATCGGCTGTGTGGACGTTGTAAGGATGGTCAGAAGCTGATCGAGCGTGATGGGCTGCCGTTCGAATTTCCGCGTGGATCCGCGCCGCAGGATGACTTGCTCGATGGGATCTGTCGGACCGGAGTCCCTCACTCGGCCGCCTCCTCTTGAGGCATCGCCCTGCCGGACTCGCGTTGCGCGGGCCGCCGCCCTCTCCCAGCGGGACGCGGCGCTTCGCCATTCGGCAACTTCTTCGCGAGTTTCGAGGGATGATGCCTCGTGGATCTCGCGAAGCCCCGGATAATCGATCTCGCTTTTCGAAAGTGGAATCGTCGGGAAATTCAATTTCGACAGTTCACGCGGCGTCGCAGGTGACTCGCCATTTATCCGACCGAGGCTCACCATTGAAAACGCGACCTCGCGGCTGGTATCCAAGTCGAGCAGTGCATTGACCTCGGAGTCGACGAAGCCCAATACGACCTTTGCCGGCAGCCGCAGCGCAGACGCCATCGCAAGCATGTTCGCGAGGATCGTACCGTTATCCCATCCAAAGTGACGATATGTCCGCGTCCTGTACTTCCACGAATTCCGCCAGTACGTGCCCGCACAAACGATGATGGCCGGCGCGCGTGCGATGCTCGATTCGCTGGCCGTGGCATGGACCAAGACGCCACGAAAGTCTCCGGCTCTCAATAATCGCAAGGCAAAATCTCCCGGACTGAAATGGTAGACACCTGCTTTCCAATCCGGAAGATCGTTGCACACCAGGTACAGCTCGAATTCATACAACGCCCCAGTACAAGAAGCGGCGCGGAAGTAAATTTCGCCGCCCGCGTATGTTTTCTTTTTGGTAATACCGGCCGAAAAATACAGTATCCGGGCGAGGTCTCCGAGCGCCGGAACTTTTTCAGCATCTCCGGGGACGCTACTGGCGCCAATCGCCGAAAGGGCAACAATGCCGGTTTGATCTGCGTCTTTCGGCAATGGATTCGGATCAATGGTCGTATAGATCTTGAAGGGAAAGGGGTGGTTCTGCCAATCAAGATAGTGCGGGCTGGCGCGGATGCTCCACTCAGAATGTTTGGTGGCATTGTGGTACTTCCATGTCCGCGCAATGTCGCGGTTCGGCGACGGCGGCATCATGAGATCAAGTATAATGAAACGGCGTTTATGAAAGACACGAAGCAGAACATCCGCTATTTGGGTTTTGAAAGCATCGAAGATGGGGCGCGGAAGTTTGATTTTGCCATCACAGGGGCTGGCCGGGAATCGACACGCGTGTCCCTCGTCATACCCGCTCTGATGTTTACGGGCGTCGACAAAATCACCTTTCAAGAAAGCGCGAAAATCTGTTATGAGAAACTCCGCGTCCTACTGAACCGGGAAAAGATCGAGGCGCCTCTCCGCATTCGTCTAACGGGCGATGACATTGCCCAATTCCGCCACGTGCCACGCGGACGTCAACGCTTCCCCAAAGCGTAAACTCAGACGGCGTGAGTATCATCGACCCATCGGCCTTTCGTCGATTCGAACATAAAGGCTGGCAGGACATTGCATCCCGATATCATGAGGGTTTTGCGAATGTAACCACGCAATCCGTTGCGGCATTGCTTGACGCGGCTCGGGTGGGCAAAAGCACACGCGTGCTCGACGTCGCCTGCGGTCCCGGCTATGCGGCAGCAGCGGCGGCGGCGCGCGGAGCTACCGCGATTGGCGTGGATTTTTCCTCCGAAATGGTCGAGGAAGCTCGCGGCCGTTACCCGGGAATTGAATTCCGGGAAGGCGACGCTGAACAACTCGCATTTTCGAATTCGAGCTTCGACGCTCTGGTGCTGAACTTCGGGATGCTGCACCTTGCGCGGCCCGAGCAGGCTTTGGTTGAAGCATACCGGGTGCTGTTTCCTGGCGGCCGAGTTGCATTTACGGTTTGGGATGCTCCAGACAAGACGATCGGATTTGGCATCGTTCTTTCAGCCATCCAGAAATATGGCGATCTGAATGTAGCTATACCGCCTGGGCCTCCATTCTTCCGGTTTAGCGACGCAGAGGAATCGAGGCGTGTTTTGGCCGCTGCAGGTTTTGTGGATGTTGCGGTAAGTCGTGTTCCGCAGACGTGGCATCTACCTTCGCCCGAAACGCTCTTTGACGTGATGTACAACGGTTCGGTTCGCAATGCCGCGCTCCTTCGCGCTCAAAAGCCGCGCGTATTGGAGGCTATCCGGCTTGAAATCCGTCAGATGGTAGCCCAACGCGGCAACGAACTGCCCATGCCGGCGATCCTGGCCTCAGCTGAAAAGTCAACATAGTCTAGCGGGACTAATTCAACGAAATTCCTCGTTTTTCGGTCACCTTTTCTATACTGGAGTTATGGCCATTAAGCTGGAATCCCCAGCCCATGCCTTTTATGCAGAGGTTTTAAAGATCCTAAAAGAGTCCAAGTTCACCTTTATGGTGGCCGGCGGATTTGCCGTAAACGCCTACACGGGTTTACGCCGTCGGACGAAGGACATCGATATTTTTGTCAAAGCTGGGGATTATCCGAAAATTCTCAATAAGTTCACATCGTTGGGATACAAGACGCAGGTCTCGGATGAGCGCTGGATTGCGAAGATCTTCAAAGGAAAGTTTTACGTCGACGTAATATTCGGATCATCTAACCTGGTTGCTCCGGTTACCGATGATTGGTTCAAAGATTCGAAGACCGCGAGATTTTTTAACTGCGAGGTCCGAATCCCTTCTGTGACAGACCTCATCTGGTCGAAGGTTTTTATCCAAAACCGCGAACGCTACGATGGAGCCGATGTTGCTCATCTCATACTGGTAAAGCATCAAGAAATTAATTGGGAGCGGTTGATTTGTTCAATGGAGCAGTACTGGGAAGTCTTACTCATTCATCTGTTGAACTTCCGGTTCATTTATCCCTCGGAACGCGAAAAAATCCCGAGTTGGCTCATGCTCGAACTGCTTTCCCGCTTGAAGCATCAGTTCGAGCTACCCACGCCGAAAATGAAGGTGTGCCGTGGCAGGATGTTTTCCGTCGCCGATTACACTGTCGATGTGACTGAGCTCGGATTCGCGGACGTTGTGGAAGGGGAAAATGAGCGCAAGACCGGATAGCCTTCGCGTTGCCGCTGTCGGCGACCTCCACGTCCACCAGAATTCGTCCGAAAGCCTTCAAGCGCTGTTCGACAAGATCTCTCAAACTGCGGACGTTCTAGCATTATGCGGAGACCTCACGCACCTTGGCCTGCCTAAGGAAGCCGATAAGCTCGCGGCCGATCTCCGTGCATGCCGTATTCCTGTCGTCGCCGTACTCGGTAATCACGACCATCAAAGCGGACAGCAGGAAGAGGTCAAGAAAGTATTGCGCGCGGCAAACGTCGTGATGCTGGAAGAGGCCGAGACGTTTGAATTGAAAGGCGTTGGCTTTGCGGGTGCCAAAGGCTTCGGCGGCGGTTTCGATAAACACATGCTGACGCCGTTCGGGGAAGATCCCATCAAACACTTCGTCACTGAAGCGGTGAATGAATCGCTCCGGCTCGAGGTGGCTTTGAACAGCTTGCGCACCGAGAAAACTGTCGTAGTCCTCCATTACTCCCCAATTGCCGCCACGGTGATCGGAGAACCGCCGGAAATCTTCCCATTCCTTGGATCATCACGCCTGGCCGAGACCATTGATCATTTTGATGTGAACGCAGTTTTTCACGGTCATGCGCACAACGGGAGCTCCGAGGGTAAAACCGTCAAAGGAACGCCAGTGTATAACTGTTGTATGCAACTGATGGAAAAAGTGCGTCCGGACCAGCCGTATGCGCTGGTGGAGGTATAGGAGGAGCAAATTAGGAAAGACATTTTGCAATTGCCTTCGAATCAGCGTCTGATTTAGTCACTACCCTTCGTCCGGTGGTGCGCCAGCCATGGATGCGAGGTCCTGCGGCCGGATTTTCTCGACGTTGAACTTCACTGCGCGGTCCCGCATCGTCTTCAATACGCCTTCTATATCCGGCATCTCACCTTTGATCCAGCGCAGCGGGTTGATTCGAGCGACCACGAAGGTTCTTAAATAAGGGCTTGTGAGGCCGCGCTCCTTCAGACGTTTGACGACGTCCGTCACTTTTTCTTCAAGATCCAGCACCATTTCCGCCCGTTTTTCGTGGTCGCGAACAGTTTTTCGGAGCGGTTCCTCGGAGAATTCTTCAAGGCGGCGCAGAACCGGATGATATGCGCCGCCGGCGAACGCTGGTTTTTTCTCGTAACAGAATCCCAGAGTGACGAGAGCTGCTTCTTCCAGGTAAAAGGCGAAAGCGGTTTCTTTTCGGGAATCATCCTCGTCGATGAGTCCGCGGTAAATACGCGCGACCTCGAGCGATCGTTCCTTCAAGTTATGTGCTTTTTCGGTATTCAAAGCCAGGATCTGCCACGCCAGTTCGGTATTGGGCGCGATTAACGTCGTGATTGCCTTGGCTCCGAGCCGCCGCATGGCTTCAAGCCGGTGGCGGCCATTGGGCGTCCAGAATCCGCCATTTGGCGCCGGCACAGTAATTATCGGATCGAGGAACGTTCCCGTCTTCTCGATCACACCGGCAAGTTTTTTGTGATGAGCTTCGGAGAGATCGCGTTGAAAAGGTGTTGGTTCGATGGAATCAATGGGAAGCACGGCAATCGCGAGCGGCGAGCCGCCCAACGGATCCCTGCACGATCCGACAATCGTTCCACCCTGCTTCTCGACCCGTGTAACAACATCGCGAATGGGCTCGGCTGAAATCTCCAGCTTGCAGTCGAGCGCGTCCAGCCCCTTGGTCTTTGGCTTCGCTTTGCGTGATGCGCGCTTGCGTTTCGCGGCTGTCTTCGAGGGCATACCGTTGAGTCTAATTCAATATCGTCTCTCGCGGTATCTTACGCTGTGGGATAGCCCGTCGCTCTGGGATCGGGCTGCGCGAAGCGGGCGAACCGCGAGCCCGCTAGGGCGAAGCCTCAAGAAAAGGTTGGGGTTCGCGGGTTTCGTCAAATCCTGGAACCCTTCACCCTGCCCTCTCCCAAAGGGAGAGGGTATACTTACGGGAGTGACCGCCCGAAAACGCAAAATTCTCGTCGTCGACGACGATCCTGGCATCAGAGCCTCATTAGCCGTGATGTTGCATAGTTGGGGATTTGAACCCCTGCAGGCGTGTGATGCTCCGGAGGCCGCGACGATGGTCGAGCACGAAGATCCGGACATCGTGATAAGCGATGTCGTGATGCCTGAAACGTCTGGTCTGGAACTCCTAAAAAAATTGAAGTCCGGCGACCCACACCGGCCCGTATTGCTGATTACTGCTCAAGGCAGCATCGACATGGCGGTTGAAGCCATGAAGCAAGGTGCACGCGACTTTCTCACGAAACCTCTGACGGATTTTCCGAAACTGAAATCTCTGTTGGACGACGCGGAACGCGAGATCGAGTTACGACGCAAAGCTAAGCGCCTGACAACTCGAATCGAAGTGGAAGCGGGCTCTGGTGAATTTGTCGGTACTAGCAAAGCGATGCGCGAGGTGTTTGCGCTGATTGAAAGCGTGGCCGAACGCGATGTTCCCGTCATGATCACTGGAGAAAGCGGGACGGGCAAAGAGGTCGCCGCACGAACTATCCATCGCCTGAGCCGGCGGGAGGGTAAACCGTTCGTCGCGATCAATGCCGCCGCCATTCCCGAATCCCTCATTGAGAGCGAATTGTTCGGACACGAACGAGGCTCTTTTACCGGTGCCGTCGCGACGCGGCAAGGCGTCTTTGAGCAGGCGAACGGCGGCACCCTGTTAATCGATGAAATTGCCGAAATGCCGATGTCGCTGCAGCCGAAACTGCTGCGGGTTCTCGCGGATGGCCGCGTACGCCGGCTGGGCGGCAACTATGAATTCGAGTTTGATGTTCGCGTTCTTGCATCAACGAACCGCGATCCTACGAAAGCGATCGAAGAAGCAAGACTGCGGGAGGACCTCTATTACCGGTTGAATGTCGTTCCCTTGTCTTTGCCGCCGTTGCGGGCGCGCGCGGAGGATATTCCCCTTCTCGTCCAGCATTTCATCAACGAGTTCAACGTGAAGCACCGGCTGCAGATTATGGGCGCTACCGACGAGGCGATGGCCATGCTCAGAGCGTATCCCTGGCCTGGCAACGTTCGCGAGTTGCGCAATATCACCGAACGATCTGTAGTGCTCGCGAAGGGAGAATGGATTGAAGAAAACGCCTTGCCTCCTTACGTCCGCAGTCCCGCTCTGAGGGCGGAAAAACTGGTATTTTCTGTCGGTGAAACCACTGTTGCTGAGGCCGAGCGCGAGTTGATCCTGAGAACGCTGGAGCATGCGGGCAAGAACAAAGCAGAAGCAGCACGCCAACTCGGTGTCGACGTGAAAACCATTTACAACAAGTTGAAGGCATACGGCATCGAGGAATGAAGGTCTCAAGCAAGATCATTGCCGGATTTTTGATCCTGATGCTGGTTGCGCTTGTAGCCCTCGCAAATCAGCTTTCCGTGATTCATCAAATGCAGGCGATCAACCACGACCTGTCGGAAATTAATATGAATGTCGCCTCGAAAGCATTGCGCATGGAACAGTTGGCCTCGATTATCGAAGAAGACTCGCGCAAATTCTTCGTAACTCGGGATGCCATTTACGAACGGCAGATCGCCGAAATCCGGCAGGAGTTTGTCAGTAACCTGGAGTTTCTGGCAAACAGTGGAAGATCGAAGAGCGTGACTTCCGAGACCGAGAAGCTCAGCCATGCGTTGGCGAATTACTCTGACGTATTCAATCGAATCAAGAGCGACGACCGAGTTTCCGATCCCGACTATCTCCCCGCGGACCTGTCCATTGCCATAGACCATCTTCATGCGCAAGCGGAGATCACTTACGAAGCGGTTAAGAGTTCAATTAGAGACCAGGTGGCGCGCGCTGCCGATGCCGGCGGGAAAGCGGAACGGATTTCATGGATAGCTGGCATTTTTTCTCTCATTCTTGGCCTGATCGTTGCTGTCGTGATCGTCGGATCGATTAACGAGCCATTGCGCAGGCTCACGCAGGGAACGCGCGCCATTGCAAAAGGGCAATTCTGGCATCGTTTGCCTGCTGATGGCCGTGACGAATTTTCCGAAGTTGCCCGGCACTTCAATTTCATGGCGGAAAGGCTGGGCGAACTCGATCAAATGAAGAAGGATTTCGTTTCACATGTTTCACACGACCTTAAAGCGCCGCTGGCTTCCATGCGCCAGATCATGCATCTACTTCTTCAAGAAATCCCGGGAGCGCTCAATGACCAGCAAAAGGATCTTTTACGACTGAGCTACAACAGCGCCGAGCGGCTGGCAGCCATGGTGGGCAATCTCCTCGACATCGCGCGTATGGAGGCGGGCTCGATGGAATACGAAATGGCACCGCATAACCTGGTGCCGGTGGTCGAGAGTATCATCGAAGAATTTAATGTTCAGGCAAGGCAAAAGGGAATTCGGATGCAATTCGAGTGCGAGCTCCGCTCGGCCTTTGCCGAGTGCGATCGAGGCCGTATCGTGCAGGTGCTCGTAAACTTGTTCGAGAACGGTTTGAAATTTGCGCCATCAAACAGTGACATTGTGACGAGCTTGCGCAGTACGTCGGAAGGAATCCTCGTTGCCGTTTCCGACTTCGGCCCCGGTGTGCCCGACGAGCAAAAGGACAAGATCTTCCTCAAATTTCATCAGGTGAAGTACGGAAAGAAGGTGGCCGGACAAGGAGTCGGACTCGGTCTTGCGATCTGTAAGACCATTATCGAGGCGCACGGAGGACGGATTTGGGTCCAGGACAATCCCGATGGCGGCAGTGTATTCTCTTTTACTTTGCGGCCGGCGGCCAGCGAGGTCCTTAAATGCGGCCAAACCGCCTAGCTGTTCTTATTTTCTCTGCGCTGCTAATTGCATTCGGCTGCCATCGGCGCGTTCCGATAACGGCGCTTCCTCCGGCGCCGCCGCCACGGCCGAATTCGGCTGCGGTTGCGCTTGACGACGCCAACCGCGCCTTGAACGCAGGCAGCTATGACGAGGCGTCCCGCGCCTATGAGAATTACCTGCGGTTGAATCCGGCGGGTGGCCTGCGCGATCAAGCTCTTTTCCGGCTCGGTCTCTCGTACGCGCTCCGCCCGGTTGCGGACTGGGTGCGCGCCTCGGCCGCCTTCCGGCAGCTCGTCGACGGATTTCCGGATAGTCCGTACCGGCCGCCCGCGAGCTTGATAGTTTCGCTTCACTCCGAATTGGACCAGGTCAATGCAACTGCCCAGCAGAGAGAACAGCGCGTCCGGCAAGTTACTGCCGAACTCGATCGATTGAAAAAAATAGACGGCGACCGTCGCAAGCGCCCGTAATCCTGGAAAAGTTTCATGAACGCGAGACAAACACCCTCTCCCTCTGGGACAGGGCAGGGTAAGGGTCTCCGGATTCGCGCACACGTGTAAGCCTCACCCAGCGCGCCAGCTTGAGGCTGTCGCGAGGCCCTCTCCCAAAGGGAAAGGGCCTCTTCCCAAACGGCAACCACTTTGCTAGCACCCATAGTCGTGCG
The DNA here is from genome assembly GCA_003223875.1 of Acidobacteriota bacterium. Taxonomy (GTDB): domain Bacteria; phylum Acidobacteriota; class Terriglobia; order 20CM-2-55-15; family 20CM-2-55-15; genus 20CM-2-55-15. The sequence goes on from QHWY01000087.1 coordinate 87,568, forward strand.
GGTTTTGAACCCGGCGAATTCGGAGGAAAAGAAGCATATGCGAAAACTATCAGTTGTGTTGCTGGTATCCGCCGCCATGCTGATTATGAGCGGTTGTGCCACCAGAAAGTATGTTCGTAACCAGGTGAAAACCGCGTCCGACGCTTTGACAGCGCAAATCGAGAGCACTCAGGGTGAGATCAAAGAAGTTCGAGACGACGTCAACAAGGTCAATAGCAGGGTTTCCGGTGTTGACACTAAGGTTTCCGAACTGGACACGAGGACGTCGGAACAATTCAATTCTGTAAAGACCGATATTCAAAACACGGATCAGAAAACCTCGCAGGCGCAAAGTGCGGCCTCGCAGGCGCAGAGCGCGGCTGACCGAGCGGCCAATCAGGTCACGACGTTGGACCAAAAATTCCAGAATCGAAACCAATACAGCACTACCGATGAGAAGACGGTCCAATTCAAACTGAACAGTGCGACGCTGGATCCGCATTACAAGGATGGCCTCGATGAGATTGCCAATACTCTAATGCAGCGCCCCGATGCCATTCTTATGTTGGAAGGAAGAACCGATTCCACAGGCGCCAAGGACTACAACCTCAGGCTTGGCGAACGCCGGGTCGAGGCCGTCCGCCGGTACCTGGCTGTCGAAAAAGCCATCCCCGTTTACCGGATCCACGAAATCAGCTTTGGCGCCGAAAAGCCCCTCGCGGAGAACAACACACGCGAGGGCCGCGAAAAAAATCGCGTGGTCACGGTGACGATTTTGGTGCCGAACACGGAGGGAGCCGTAGCTTCCAGAAACTAAATGAGAAATGAGAATTGATTGATGATTAATGACGAATGCATTAATCATTATTCATCAATCAATTCTCGATTCTCATTGTGATGCTACCGCGTCGTTGTGCCCGAACTTAATGTCTTCTCGAGTTCGATATTGTTCTTTCGGAGCGACATTCCCATTGCCCGGTCCAAGTCCACTAAGGATTTGGTGAAGTTCACGACCGACTGAAGCTCGTTCGATTCCGCTTGTGCCACATTGCGCTGTTCCTCGAGTACGAACCTCAACGTGGAAGTTCCGAGATTGAATTTTGTTTGTTCCGCTTCCATTTTCTCTTGCGCGAGTTCGCGTGTCGCCTTCGCAGTCTGGATTCGTGCCTTATTCATCTCCACCTGCGTAAGCGCATTCCGGACGTCCAACGCAATTTGTTGTGCGGTGGCGTTGATCTTACTTTGGGACAGCCGCTGCTCGTTCATCGCCCGCTCGTAGTCCGCGTCATTGGCTTTGTTGTCCAGCGGAATCACGAATGAAAAACCGACGGAGTAACCCCTATAGGAATAACCGAAAAGCTGGCTCAACGAATCGTAAATGCCTCCTGGCTTTGGAATCGGAAACGCCGGCGAGCCAAGTAAGAAACCGCGCCTCTGTTCGCCGCCTGTTCCGTTCTGGTTGAATGACGCAGTGACATCGAATATCGGCAATGTTTGGTTTTTCGTGTACTGCACATCGATATCTTTGTTCTTCAGATCGAGATAGGCCTGCCGCATTTCGGGACGATTTTCAAAGGCAGTTTTGACAGCCTCCTCTAATGACGGTACGCGCACGTCATCGGGCCGGGTCGGCGATTCCATTGCTTTCAGCTTGATAAAGAACATCGCCGGATCCTTGTCATCGGAAATTAGCTTCTTGATCTGGTCCTCCGATGTCGTCACATTGTAGGTCGAAACCACGACTTGCTCTTGCCGCGACGCGACATCAGCTTGAGTTTGAACGACGTCGATCGGGGCCAGCGTCCCGATGTCGACCTTCATCTTGTTTTCGTCCAGTGTTTGATTGGCTAATTCCAATGACCGCTGCTTCACGTTGAGATCTTCCCCCGCGAAGACGAGGTCCCAATAGGCTTTCTGTGCCTGTGCAATGAAATTGATGAGCTGAATTTCAAACTGTATTTCCGATATCTTTTCGTTGTTTTGACCCTGAAGAATCTGGCGTGTGTTCACTAACCGGCCTCGGTTCTGCAGCAGGTGCTGCCCGACCGTGTATGTCAGCCTGCCTTGCCAAGAAGGATTGAAGATATTGTTATTGCTGTTGGAGGAGAGCCGGAACATCGTGGCATCCACCGAGAAACTGGTTCCAGTCGGAAGCGGCTTTGAAAAGCCCACGGCGTAGTTTCCGCTCAACTGCTCACGCGCCGAAGCGCCATTGAGCTGTGTTGTACTAAGTAGAGTGTCGTGCGCCACATTGGCGGAGAACCGGAGCGACGGTTGCAACGCTCGATAGAAGACCAGGCTTTGAAAGTATTGGGATCGCGGAGCGAAGCGGTTTGCCCGGATATCGAGGTTGTTATCGACCATCATATTGATCACATCGCTCAAGGTAACGGGCACTTCGCCGGTTCGAAGGAACTGCCCGATCGTCGATGCCGGCACAACCTCCGGCCGTGCCGCCACGCTCTTCAGGGGATGGAGCCGCCGCAGAAAATCTTCCACCCAGTTAGGGGAGGCCATTGCCGGTAGAGTGAGCGTCGTAGTCAGAAAAATAGACATAATGATTTTATTGAACTTCATTGATGGACTCCTTGAGACGAACGAATGGCCGGAGGTCATTCCCCTCCTCTGCGGAAAGTGTTGCAAAACTGCCGCAAAGCGGTTTTCGTCTGCTGTAGCGGCGGTCTATGACCGCCGACTTCGTTGATTCTGCGAAAAACCGGCGCTCATAGAGGGCCGCTCCAGTACGAACCGAACCCGCTATTCCGTAGTTTTCGAACACCCTCCTGCGAGGAGGGGAATGAGTTCAGCGCGATCTTTTCCTAGCATTCTAAAAACTTGCGGTTCCCGGCTGAGTTGCGCGGCGACGAATCCAGGCGAATACTTTGGATGGCGTCCACTCGCGCACATCATCGAAGTAGGAATAAACCACAGGCGTGACGAGCAGAGTCAGCAGCAAGCAAAGCATCTGGCCGCCGATAATCGTAACGGCCATCGTGGCGCGGGAACCAGCACCCGCACCTCGTCCAAACGCGATCGGGAGCATTCCGGCAATGATCGAAATCGTTGTCATCAAAATCGGGCGCAGCCGCACGTGGCTGCTCATAACGAGCGCTTCGTGGCGTTCCATTCCTTGATCTCGAAGCGTATTCGTATAATCGACCTGCAAAATCGAATTCTTTTTCACGATGCCGAAGAGCATCAGCATTCCGATGGCGCTGTACACGTTGAGCGTCATACCGAAAGCCATGAGCACCAAAAGCCCCGCGGGTAAGCTCAACGGCAACGATGTCATGATCGTCAGCGGATGGACAAAGCTGTTGAACTGCGATGCGAGAACCATGTAGATGAAAACGACAGCGAGTAGGACAGCGATACTGAAATCGCTGGAGGCTTGCGCCAACTGCCTGGCCGTTCCGGTGAAGATGATTCCGTAACCTGGCTTCATGTTCACTTCGCCAGCCTTCTCGCGTATTGCCGCCACAGCCTCGCCGAGGGGAACTCCATCCAGGCTGGCATTGAGTTGAATATTTCGCTGCCGGTTGTAACGCTGGATGCTATTGGGACCCGAACTCAGTTTGAGTTCGGCCACGTCGCTCAGCTTGACAACGCGCTGAGTCGCCGAAGGAATCAGCAGATTGTTGAGGCGGGCCGGATCGCGGAACGGTTCATCCAGCCGCAGTTGAACTTCGTACTGTTCATCGCCCTGCTTGAACTGCGTATCGAGAATCTGTCCTCCAACGAGGGTTCGGATGTTGTTTGCTAACCCGTCGATCTCCACGCCGAGATCTGCCGCTCGCACGCGATCAATGATCACGCGTATTTCCTGCTGAGTTGTTTCGTAATTGGAACTGACGTCGACGATACCTGGAATGGTCTTCATCTTATCGATCAAGTCGAGCACGTACTGCTGCAATTGGTCGATGTCCTGTCCCTGGACGTTGAGGGACACGCGATTACCTTGTGTACTACCGAATGCATAATTGCCGCCACCACCGATCGTCGAAGCTCCTGAGATATCGGTACCGCCCTCGACCCGCACTCGCACGCCGGGCGCACGATACCGGCTGAGCAACATGGCTCGAGCGCGGCGCATCAACTCTTGCTGCGAAATTTTGCGGGTCTCCAAAGGAGTCATCTGGACATAAAAACGAGCTTCCGACGCATTCATGTTGGTGAACACGGTCTGCACTTCCGGCAGATTGCGGATCAGGTCTTCGACTTCTTTCGTGTACTCGATAGTGCGTGGGAGGCTGGTACCTCTCGGAAGGTTTATGCTGGCTTGGAACTCGCCCTGGTCATCGTCCGGAACCAGTTCGCGGCCGATTCGGGGAAACAAGAGCACGACCGAAGCCGTAACGGCAACGGCAACGAGAAGCATCACGACGCGGTGATGTAAGCTCCAGTGCAACATGTGCCCATAAACGTTGTCCATCAGCGCGTATAACCCGCGCTTCTTCGACCCCGTATGGCCGGCATCGCTCGGCCGTAACCACATCGAGCATAGTGCGGGCGTGAGGGTGAACGAGACAAACATCGAAAATAGAACGGCGGCGGCGGACACGATCCCGAAGCTGAGCAAATATTGCCCAAGTGTTCCCGTAATGAAGACAACCGGAAGGAAGATGACCACCAGTGACAGCGTGGTGGCCATGACCGCGAGCCCAATTTCGTTGGTGGCTTCAGCGGCCGCTTCGCGGGGACTCACGCCCTTTTCTTCAACGTAACGGAATATATTTTCGAGCACCACGATGGCGTCGTCGATGACGATACCGGTGGCCAGCGAAAGCGCCAGCAGCGTCATATTGTTCAGCGTGAAGCCGAACACCTTCATCACCGTAAAAGTACCGATCAGAGAAACCGGAATTGCGGTAGCCGCAATAAGGGTGCTTCGGAAATTGCGCAGGAAAAGAAATACAACGAAGGCAGCTAACAGGCTTCCCAGGATCAGGTGATGCTGAATATCGTCGATGGACTTGCGGATGAAAACCGACTGGTCGCGCTGAACGACGATTTTGAGGTCTGCAGGTAATGCCGGCCGGATCTGATCGAGCTTTGCCATCACGGCATCGACCACAGCGACTGTGTTGGATCCGGATTGTTTCCGTATATCCAGCGCAATTGACGGCTGGCCATCCACTCGTGCGATCCGCCGTATTTCTTGAACGGTGTCGAGCACGCGCGCGACATCGCCCAATTTGATAATGGCGCCGTTTTGCTGCGACAGAATAATGCGCGTAAAGTCGGAAACGTTCGTCAGGCGGCCCATCGTCCGCAGAGCGATTTCCGAAGGACCGGCGACAAAACTTCCCCCCGGTATCTCGACGTTCTGGCGCTCGATGGCAGCCCGCACCTGTTCTGCCGTTAATCCATATGCGGTCAGCCGGTCTGGGTCCAACAGGAGTTGGATCTGCCGGCGGCGGTCGCCGTTGAACTCGATGCCGCCGACATTGTTGACCGTTTCGAGGACTTGCTTGATCTTCTTATCAACGATTTCCGTCAGTTCCTTCGGATCCCGTTCCGAGGAGATCGCCAGCATCAGGATCGGCGCCGAATCGGGATCGAATTTGTATATGCGGGGGGGAAGCGTGTCGCGGGGGAACTGATTCTGAATCGTTCCCAATTTGTCTCGGACATCCTGGATCGCGGATTCCATGTCACGTTCGAGATTGAACGTGATGTTGGCCGACACGAATCCTGGGCTGGAATTTGTCCGCAATTCATCGATGCCGCTGATCGTGTTGACGTTCTCTTCGACCTTCTTCGCGATTGAACTCTCCATCTCTTCGGGACTCGCGCCAGGCAAATTCACATTCACATTGACTTGGGGCTGGTCGGTCTTCGGCATCAGGTCGACGCCGAGGGTCCGGTAAGAAAAGATTCCCAGCGTTACCAGCGCCAGGGACATCATGATGGCGAAAACAGGCCGATTGATACTGACGTCGGCTATCTTCATTGGGCTCCCTTTCCTTCCTCTCCTCGTTTTCCACCGACTCTGCTGCCACGCCGTTGTGCATCTCCTCGAGGAGCATCGCCTGCCGGGGGGTCGACCTCGTCATCCGCGGTGACCACTTTTGTGCCTGTCACCAACTCATTGAGGTTGCTGGCCGCGAGAACTTCATCGCCTTTGAGTCCGCTCGTGACTTCGATGAGTTTGCCGTCACGTTCGCCGGTCTCAATCGTTGTCTGCTTGATGACTCCGTTTTCCGCAACGAAGACGGACGAGACACCGGCGAGATTGGAGACGGTATCTTCGGGCACGGCCAGCACATTGTTATCGCGGCCGAGCAGGACTGAGCCCTTCGCGAACAATCCGGGCTTCAGCTTGCGCGCCGGGTTGTCGACAAGAATTTCCACAGCAAATGTTCGTGTGGTCTGGTCCACAGCCGGACTGATGAAGGCAATCCTCCCGTGGAACATTTCATTCGGATAAGGCTCCACCATGAAACCGACGGACTGATTTTCACGGATCAAATTCGCATATTTTTCTTGGATACCGGTCTTAAGCTTTAATGGATTCATTCTGACGATGGTCACCACAGGCGTATTCTCGCGAATGAATTCGCCACGCTGAATCGGCCGCTCCGAAATCGCTCCTTCTACCGGCGCTCTGATGACCGCGTCATCCAGCTTCTTTTTAGCCAGCTCGAACGCCGCGCGCCGGTCCTGCAAACTGGCTTTTAACGCCTGTACACTTTCGATGGCCGCCTGATAAGCCGCTTCCGCCACTTTCGTTCGCGTCTCGACGGTGTCCAATTCGGCTTTGGACATGAGGCCTTTAGAAACCAAATCCTGTGCCCGTGCCAACTGTGCGTGCGCATCGTCGCGATTGGCCGCCGCGGTTCGTACTGTGGAGATTTGCTCGTTCGGCGGAATTTGACCGCCGTGAGAGGAATCGATGCCGAGCTGTGCTTCGGTCTGGCGCAACGCGCTCTCCGCCCGCTGAAGCGCCAGATTCAGCTCGACCGTGTCCAAATGTACCAAGTCCTGTCCGACTTTGACTTCCTGGCCGATTTCAACAAGGACATCCCGGACCACACCGGCCACCTCGCTGCTGACGCGAGCCTGGTCCGGAGACACCAGCGTTCCGGAAAGGTCCGCCGTGCGTTGAAGGGAAATACGCTGCAGAGTGGTCGTGCGGATCTGTACGGCTTGCCCGCCGCCCGGCCCGCCTCGTCCACCACGGCCGCGCTGCCCAAATCCCTTCTGATCCTTTGAATCGCCCTGCTGCGAGCATCCGGAGATAGTAAGTAAGGCGGCGATGCCCAGACAGCATAAGGAAAAGCGATGTATCATTATTTTGAGGCCTCTCTAGCGCTTAACTTTTGATATACCTTTATTTATGAGTATTTGTCGACACAAACGACCGCTGCAATTTAATACGCTTGAAGTGGCTTTCTGGTTACCCGTTACCAGAAGAAGGAGGACTTCGGTCGAGTCCAAAGCTGAATAAGATATCCTTAATTCTAGAGAAATACCTACCGAAATCGTAGCCTTTCAGTCGAAATATTGCTCTCCCCGCTTCCATTCCGGAGTCAAATTGGCTCACGACCGCAAAAAGGGTGTGGCTACTATGCGTTGTCTGACTTTGGCTCTGTTTCTGGTACTGCTCGTTCTGCCTGTTGTGGCCGCGCAGTTGAAGGTCGATGTTGCACTCGTCAATGTGGTCGCGACAGTCACAGGCGAAACCGGCCACTACATTTCCGATCTCACCGACCATGACCTCGTTGTCCTCGAAGATGGAAAAGAACAAAAGATTGCGCATTTTAGCCAATCGAACGACCTGCCGGTAAGCATGGGAGTGTTGCTCGATTCGAGCGGCAGCATGGAAAGGAAGATCGGGACAGCAACAACCGCAGTCGAGCGTTTCATCCGTTCCATTCACAAGGACGACGACGTTTTTCTCATGACCTTTGCAAATCGTCCGGATTTGCGCCAGGACTTCACCAATGATCGCGAACGGCTGGCAAGGGCCTTAAACCGCGTGATGGTCGGCGGGGGTACCGCTCTTTACGATGCACTGGATGAAGGTCTCCAGAAAATCAAACAAGGTAGGCATGAGAAGAAAGCGATTCTTCTGCTCACGGACGGCGAGGACACATCGAGCTTCATGACTTTCGATCAGGCCCAATCAATGGTGCGCGAATCCGAACTTTTGGTCTATTGCCTCGGCATTTCACCATTCGGTGGGTTTTTAAGCGAAAGGCGGCCGGGGCAATATCCGGATCCAAATGGCCGGCAAGACCCGCGTACCGGTCCGAGCATCGGATTTCCGTTTCCCGGTATTCCCGGTATCCCGGGGATTCCCGGCGGCCGCTATCCTGGAGGCGGGAGACGCATTCCGAGCCAGCCCGCACTCCCGCAACAATATCAGCGGGGGGGACGCAACCCTAGAGTAGTCAATGAAGACACGGTTGATATGGAGGTTCTCAATTCATTCGCGGATGCCAGTGGAGGAAAGGCGTGGCTTGTTTCCGGAGGATCGACGGAAAACCGCGGCAACGAAATTCAAGATGCGTTGGACGAGATCGCTGCGGAACTGCGCAATCAGTACAGCATCGGTTATTATCCCGACCACCCGCTCAACGACGGAAAGTGGCACCGTATCGAGATCCACGCCAAAGACCGCCGCTACCATGTGCGCGCCCGCAAAGAGTATTTCGGTAAGTAGTTATCGGACTGCAGGCCCTTTCCAGAGCGTTCCTCTGAGCGCATCCTCGAATACGATGCCGTGGTTCTCTTGCAACTGGCCAGTGGCCTGCTCGTGGGCCATCACAGCTTTTGCATAGTTCGCGCGCGCCTGAGTCTCCGCTGCATGAGCGCGCACCAAATCGAGTTGCCTCTGATAGACGTTGTCCAGAGTGGAGAAGCCCAAATTCCAGCGGACCTGTTCGGCATCCGCTATTTCTTGACTCGTCACCACGGCTCGATGCGCTGCCTCCACCTGCGGCCCCATTTGAGTCAGATTTGCTACTGCCGTCCGAATGTTGTTAGCCACATTCGCCAGTGTCTGCTGCACGACTACCTCTTGCCGCTGCACCTCGAGACGCGCCCGCAGGTTATCGGCCTGGGCGGCTCGATTCTTGACGGAAAAACTCAATTGGAATACCACGCCGTACTCGGGATACGCATATCGTAACATTTGCCGGAACATTGGGTTTGCGCCGGCCCCCAGCGAATGAGCGTTGACTTGGCCGAAGACGCTGAAGGTTGGGCGCAAGGCGCTTCGCGTGTAAGCCTCCGCAATCCGATCGTTTTCCAGTGTGATTTGCGCGCGGCGAACTCCAGGATTATTCGGGGGCCTCCTCTGGACGAGGACGTCAACTGGGTCGGTGGGAGTCTCCTGAATGTCTGCAAGCTCATCGGTGGGCTCAAACGGGATGTTGGCAGTATCCGGCCCGATCGCTTTCGTGATGAGACTCTTGAGCCGTACTTCCAGAAGTTGCGTATTCGTTTGGGCGATGATGAGGTCGCGCCGGGCGGTAGCGACTTGCAGTTCTGCGGTGATCAGATCGCTTGGCGCCATGGTGCCTACTTCGATCCGCTGTTGGGTCGATCGATGGATTGTTTCAGCCAAGGCCAGCGCCCGCTCTGCCACACGCTGTCTTTCGCGCGATGCTAGAAAATCTATGTACGTGCCTGCGGCTCCTTGAAGAGCGGCGGTCAGGTCTCCAATGAACGCTAGATAAAGACTGCGCCGGTTATTCTCAGCCACGCTCTGAAAGCGTTTGGTGATTGCCCGGCCGGACCCGTTCATCAAAGGTTGATAGAAATCGAGGCTGAACCAGGACGTGTAGGCCGGATTGTAGAGAATTCGCGCTTGTGTCGTCATCTGACGCTGCATGTTGTACGAGACCGAGTAGCTGGTTCCAAACGGGAGTTGTTGTTGGAACCGCGTTTGGAGAACCGCAGAGTTAGTCGCGACTGTGGAAACTCCGCTAACTCGTGTGGAGTTCAAGGGAGCCACAACGTGATCCCAGCTCGTGTTGATTGATAGAGTTGGATCTGCGATCCCGCGCGGTCCTCCGAATACCTGCCTGGCTTGGGCCGTAATCGTCGTTCCACCAGTCCCCTGGTTTCCTACATTCGAGATGTTTCCCACGCCTGCGCCAATCGCTCCTGCAAACATGGCGGCCGGCAGAGGCGATGTGGGAACTCCGCGCGCCGCCTGACCGGATCGCGCACGAAGCAGGTCTACTTGAGCGATCAGGTAGTTATAGCGAGCAGCCTGCAAGGTCAGATTGTTTTCAACAACCAACTGCATAAATTCGGATAGAGACGGAGCGAGCTTCCCCTCCTTTATGTAGCGGGAGACTTTCGGTCCGTTGCTGCGGTCAATCGGCGGAAGAGGAATCGGCCGATAAGCATTCCATAGCCTCGGGAAGACAGGTTTCCCACGGCTCAACAGTTCCAGGTCGGGTGTAGGGTTTACGTCCGCAGCGAAAACAGAGAAATTGGCCACAAAAAGGCAAAAAATACACAGGACGATGGCCTTGTGTATTTTGTGCCTCTTTGTGGCTGTTCGTTTTTCCCTCATCAGTTCGACCCCGTATTCGCTTTCTGGAGCGACTGGAACGGAGGCGTGGGATGTTTCGTGATTTCGCCGGTGAGCGCATCGCGAAGTTCGATTCCGTTTTGTTTGAGAGTTCCCCCAGTTGAGCGGTGCAATTCGACGAGCGCTTTGGCGTATGTTGCCGACGCGGAAATTTGGGCCTGACGGGCCCCAGCAAGGTCCCGTTGGCGCAAGATGACGTTGTATGTTGTCGAGACGCCCGACTCCAGTTTCGTTCGCTCCGCATCCAGCACCTGGCCCGCCAGCTTCAGCGCTTCATTGGCGGCTTCGACCTGCGCTTTCCCCTGCGTTAGATTCACCATGGCCTGGCGAACCTCCAATTCGACCTGCTGCCTCAGCCGTTGTTCACTGACCTGCAGCTGCTGTTGTTCTAGGCGCGCGCGCAAATTGTCGGCCTGTGCAGCCCGGTTTCGTAGTGGCATCACCAGGCTGGCTCCGGTGGCATATTCGGGAAATTGTGCCGAGAAACCCTGGAACAACGATTGACCGGTTCCTGCTGACGCATTCAAGTTGTCGCCGGCGAGTCCGGCTCCCGCGTACAGGCTGAAGACATTTACATTCGGCAACAATGAGTCGTCTGTGAAGCGCACGCTGATGTCCTGGTTTGCAAGATCCTGCTTTGTGATCCGCAGGTCCGGCCGTTCCTCGAAAGCGGCGGCAAGCGCCGTGTTCAATTCCGGGACGTCTCTCGGATTTGGCTCGGGCAACTCGTCGGTGGTCTCGATACCGGCGGCGTTTAACTCAGCATCGATTTTCTTGCTCAACAGCCTTTTCAACTGAGTTTCATCGAGCTGGAATTCGGTTTTTGCGATGATCAGGTCCCGTTGGGCTGCCGCGACAGCCGAAGCCGTTGTTGCCAGCTCAATTGGAGCCACTGTTCCTATTTGCAATCGGGTTTTGGTGTCATCGTCCAGGCGCTGAGCAACTTCCAAATTCCGCTCCGCCGCAAAAATAGCCTCGCTGTCCGCCGCGAGATCCCAGTAGGCATTCTCGACTTGAATGACTGTTGCTGTGACCTGCTGGCGCAAGAGTTCGTCGGACGTGCGCATGTTGTTCTTAGCGACCATAATGAATCGCTGATTGGGCAGAGCCCCACGTCCGTTGTACACCGGCTGATTGACGCCTATGGTGAAACGGCTGATGACGGCAGGGTTGTAGAGCAGGAACTGCTGCGAGGAATTTTGCCGGATAGTATTCAAGTTGTATGTAAAGCTGGTTCCCCCTGAAAACATTTGCGTATAACTGGTGGTGAGCGCCGTTGAGGTCGTGTTGACGCGGGGTACGCCGGCCACCTGCAATGTGTTCAAAGGTGTCGTGTTGTGGTCTAAACTGAAGTTTACGGAAACGGATGGATCGAACGCGCCCACCTGCGGTATTTGTACGGCGCCACCTCCACCCGAAATACCTCCCGCGCTTCCCACGCCTCCAGCACCCTGGAACTGGTTGACGCCTACACCCAATGCGCCCTGTGTTAGGCCGCCCGGCACGAGCGCTCCCTGAAAGCCGCGCGCCGCTTGTCCGGAACTTGTGCGCAGCACATCAGCCTCGGCGATCGGATGCAAAAAGCGCGACACGGCGATCTCGAGATTGTTTTCGATCGCAAGCGCAAGGGCATCCGCCATCGACAGCCGAAGCTTGCCGTTCCGGATCAGGTCATGCAGCCGGGGCGAATTTTCCATCACTAACGGCCTGATCGAGGTTGGTTGGTACGGTTTAAGGACGGTTGGAAACCAGTTTGGTCCCATGATGTAGCTTGGGAGCGCCGAGGGATTCGGCGTAATCGCCTGCTGCGCCTGGACTGCCATCGCGGATAAAAAAATAGCCATCAACACGCCAAGGAATTTCATCTTGGTCTACCCCTATTGGTTCATCGCATTGAACTGAATTCGTGCGAAAAACTAGAGCGACAGTATCATCGCGTACTGGTGTGGTCAAGCGCCGGAAGCCGCCTCAGCCGCCTTGCCGCCAACGTAACCTTTTGCCGTTCTTCACCGTAAAGCAATTTAGTAGCAGAGTTTTAGTTCATCGCGACGATGAAACAGCTTGTACCTACCCTATTTCTAGTTTTTTATACCGTTTCGGCCGGCGGCTGGAGCATCGACCGGACTAAAGCTTGGGCGGCAGAGCACGCGCGCGCGGGTAAGCATCATCAATCAAAACATGGCGCCCGAATTGGCGAATGGCACCGACGTTCTCCGCACCAGCTCCAGACGAAGTTGCTGGAGGACGGATCGGGCTTGGTTTCTCCTTTTGTTCGTGCCTTCGGTCCGCCGCAGTCTGAAACGGCTCTGCACCACTTGCTCCGTGGACTCGTCGCCGGACAAACCGCTCGAGTTATCTCTTCACGAGCTCCACCAACCGCCATTTCCTAGACGCGCGTTCAATTGCCCGCTGCCCTCCTCAACGAACCACCAAGCGGGCCAACCGAATTTCTAATCAGGACACATATTTATGGATACGGATCAGATCGAACAGGAAGCCCGGCTATTGCATGATCTGGATGAAGACACGAATCATTCCCCCCGAAAAGGACCGGCCCGATGGATCGTGTCATTGCTGCTGCTTGCCGGACTTGGCTATGGCATCTATTACGCCTGGGGTCACTGGGTGAAACCTGCAGCCGCGGATGCTACGGCGGCACAACCGGCAGGAATCGGAGCGCGTGGGCGAGGAGGCCGCGGCGGCGGCCGTGGAGGGGTGGCCCCACGCGGAGCGGCGGTGGTCACAATTGTTGCTCGAAAGGTGGATATGCCCGTTTACTTACGCGGACTCGGGACCGTCGCAGCCTACAACACCGTCGTCGTCCGGAGCCGCGTGGACGGCCAACTCCAGCATGTCGCGTTCCGCGAGGGTCAGTTTGTTCAGCAAGGCGATCTGCTGGCCGAAATCGACAAACGTCCGTTCGAGGTCCAACTCGCCCAAGCCAAAGGGCAATTGGCTCGTGACCAGGCGCTGCTTCAATCGGCAAAAGCGGAACAGCAACGTAATCAGTTACTGTTGGAGAAAGGACTCATTCCCAGGCAACAGTTCGATCTTCAGGCCGCTACGGTCGCACAATACGAAGGCGCCATTCAAGCGGACCAGGCGCTGATCGATAACGCGAATCTTCAAATCACGTATTCACGAATCGTTGCGCCGATCAGCGGTCAAATCGGATTGCGATTAGTCGATGAAGGCAACATCGTTCGCGCGGCAGATCCAAATGGTATGGTCGTCATCACGCAGCTTCAACCGATCGCGGTGTTGTTCAGCATCCCGGAAGACAACTTGGGCGATGTGCTTAAGAAGCTGCGCGCGGGCCAACAACTCCGCGTCGAGGCTTGGGACCATGACGATTCGAAAAAAATCGCGGATGGTGTTCTCCTGACTGCTGACAATCAAATCGACGCCACAACAGGAACCTCGAAACTCAAAGCCATCTTTGACAACGCAAACAATGCGCTCTACCCGAACCAATTTGTAAACGTCAGACTGTTGATCGATGTGTTGAAAGGCGCTGTTGTCGTGCCGGGGGCCACAATCCAACGCGGATCTCAGGGCACATTCGTTTACGTGGTGACTGAAAATCAGACGGCAGAACTACGAATGGTCACCGTCAAGAATACCGAAGGCAATGACGCGGCTATCGCGTCGGGCCTCAAAGCCGGCGAGCTCGTCATACTCGAAGGTATGGATAAAGTCCAGGACGGAGCCCGCGTTGACGTTCAGGCGCCCGGCCAGTCTTCTGATGAAGTGCCCGGCGGGCGGCGGGGCGGAGGATTTGGCGGCGGGCGGGGCGGCCGCGGACAGAGGAATGGCGGATGAACATTTCTCGCGCCTTCATTGTCCGCCCGGTGGCGACTTCGCTGCTGATGATGGGTGTGTTGCTGGCGGGCGCCGTTGCATATGAGCAACTCCCAGTTTCCGCATTGCCCCAAGTCGATTATCCCACCATCCAGGTCGTGACCTTTTACCCCGGAGCAAGTCCGGACGTCATGTCTTCATCGGTCACAGCACCGCTGGAGCGTCAATTCGGGCAGGTCCCAGGATTAAAACAGATGACCTCGACGAGTTCTTTCGGATGCTCCGTTATCACGCTTCAATTTGCGCTGGACCTGAGCATCGATATCGCGGAGCAGGAGGTACAAGCGGCAATCAATGCCAGCGGCACGTTTTTGCCGCGTGACCTGCCGAACCCCCCGATCTACAGCAAAGTGAATCCGGCGGACACGCCGATCCTCACGCTCGCTTTAAATTCCAAGACAGTTCCACTACCGACTGTTGAAGACCTTGCGGACACCACGTTTGCTCAGAAAATTTCCCAGTTGCCCGGTGTCGGGTTGGTACGTATCAGCGGTGGACAGAAACCCGGAGTGCGCATCCGTGTGAATCCGACAGCGCTCGCCGCTCTTGGTCTCGGCCTGGAGGATGTGCGGGCCGCTCTGGCATCAGCAAACGTCGACCAGGCGAAAGGCAACTTTGAAAGTCCATACCAGATATACACGATCGGAGCAAATGATCAGATCATGCGTAGCTCCGATTATCGAAAGATCATCATCGCCTATCGTAGAGGCGCGCCCGTGCGTTTAGCCGATGTCGCAACGGTTGTCGACGACGTCGAAAATACGCGCATGGCGGCTTGGATGAACGATGAGCCGTCGGTGATCGTCAATGTTCAGCGGCAGCCTGACGCAAATACCATTTCTGTCGTGGATCGGATTAAAGCTCTGTTGCCGCAGCTGAAGGCATCGCTGCCGCCGTCGGTCGATGTATCGATTATCACTGACCGCACAACGACGATCCGCGCGTCTGTCGAAGACGTGCAGTTCGAGCTCATGCTGACGATCGGACTCGTGGTCATGGTCATGTTCGTTTTCCTGCGAAACCTCGCCGCCACGGTAATTCCGAGTATCGCTGTTCCTTTGTCGCTCGTCGGCGCGTTCGGGCTGATGTATCTGATGGGATTCAGCCTGAACAACCTGACGTTGATGGCTTTGACGATCTCGACGGGTTTTGTCGTCGACGATGCCGTTGTCATGATCGAAAATATTTCGCGATTAATAGAAGAGGGTCAGTCTCCGCTTCATGCGGCATTGAACGGATCCAAACAAATCGGATTCACGATTCTGTCGCTGACTGTGTCGCTGATTGCCGTGCTCATCCCACTGTTATTCATGGGCGATGTCGTCGGAAGGCTGTTCCGCGAGTTCGCTATAACTCTGAGCCTGACAATTCTCGTTTCCGCCGTCGTATCGCTGACATTAACGCCGATGATGTGTTCCAAATTGCTTCGGCACAAACGGGAATCCGATCAAAGCTGGTTCTATCGTGTTTCGGAGCGGGGGTTCGATCGAATCATCGCCGCCTACGGCAAGACGCTGCGGTTTGTGTTGCACCATCAAACGCCTACCCAGTGGGTCACCTTCGCCACTGTTGTGGCGACGATACTCCTTTACATCTATCTCCCGAAAGGCTTCTTCCCCGTACAGGATACCGGCGCGATCCTCGGGGTTTCCGAATCGGAACAAAGCATCTCGTTCACGGCAATGGCAGCCCGCCAACAGGAATTGGCTCGTGTGATCCTTCAGGATGCCGACGTGGAAAGCCTGTCATCCTTCATTGGAATTGACGGAACGAACACGACAATCAACAGCGGCAGAATGCAAATCAATCTCAAACCGCACGATGAGCGCAAATCTAGCGCCTCCGACATCATCCGCCGCCTGCAGCCCCAGCTCGAGAAGGTTGAAGGCATCACGCTGTTTATGCAGCCGGTCCAGGACATCACGGTGGACGATCGAGTCAGCCGTACCCAGTTCCAATACAGTCTTGAAGACGCCGACGCCAAAGAGCTGAATACGTGGGCGCCTCGACTGGTTGAAAAGCTCCAGTCGCTGCCGGAGCTGCGCGATGTGGCGAGCGATCAACAATCCGAAGGACTTCAGGCGACCTTGACAATCGACCGCGACAGCGCCGCCCGTTTTGGCATAACGCCACAGATGATCGACGACACGCTGTATGACGCATTCGGGCAACGCCTCGTTTCCACAATGTTTACGCAATTGAACCAGTACCATGTGGTGCTCGAAGTGGATCCGCGTTTTGGACAAAATCCCGACTCGCTGAAAGATATTTATGTGCGAGCTCCAGGCGGCACACAAGTTCCTTTGAGCTCGTTCACGCGGCTTGAAAGCAATAGGACTCCCCTGGCGGTGAATCATCAGGGACAGTTCCCTGCCGTGACACTGTCGTTCAATCTAGCTCCGGGCGCGTCGCTGGGAGATGCGGTAAAAGCGATTCAAACGGCCGAACGCGAGATCGGACTGCCCGCCAGTATTCAAGCAAGTTTCCAAGGAACAGCTCAGGCTTTCCAATCGTCGCTCTCCAACGAGTCGTGGCTGATCCTGGCGGCGCTGGTCACTGTTTATATCGTGCTTGGGGTGTTGTACGAGAGCTATATCCATCCCATCACGATCTTGTCGACATTGCCGTCTGCCGGCCTTGGGGCGCTTCTCGCGCTGCTGATTACCAAAATCGACTTCAGCATCATCGCCTTGATTGGAATCATCCTTCTGATCGGGATTGTGCAGAAAAACGCAATCATGATGATCGACTTTGCCTTGGACGCGCAACGCAACGAAGGAAAGCGTCCAATCGAAGCCATCTACCAGGCGTGCTTGCTGCGATTTCGCCCGATCATGATGACAACGATGGCCGCGATGCTCGGTGGAGTGCCGCTCGCGCTGGGAACCGGTGTCGGTTCCGAATTGCGGCATCCGCTGGGTATCACGATTGTCGGCGGGCTGGCTGTGAGCCAGCTTTTGACGCTTTACACGGTTCCGGTTGTGTACCTCACGTTCGATCGAATTGCTTACCGGTTACGTGGTTTGCGCATCGGTAACCGGATCGAAGAAGAAGTGTTGGTGGAGTAGAGTATGGCTGGGTGGCGTGATATTCCCCTCCTCGCAGAGGAGGGGTGGCGCGAAGCGCCGGGGTGGTCAGTTCGGACGAAGTGTTTCGCCGAGCTGACCACCCCGTCTGCGCCTTCACTTCGCTCGGCGCAGCTTCTCTTGAGGCTTCGCCCTGTCAGGTTCGCGCTTCGCGCCCTGCTCTGCGAGGAGGGGAATCGACAATGAGTATCTCGACTCCGTTCATCAAAAGGCCGGTCGCAACATCGCTTTTGACGCTTGCGCTCGCCATGGCCGGAGCTCTCGGGTTCTACTTCCTGCCCGTCGCGCCGCTTCCGCAGGTCGAATATCCAACGATAAATGTATTTACGAACCTTCCGGGTGCCAGTCCCGAAACCATGGCATCGGCAGTCACGACGCCTCTGGAGCGCACCTTCGGCCGCATTGCGGGGATCACCGAGATGACGTCCAGCAGCAATACCGGCCAGGGAAATATCACGATGCAATTCGATCTGGACCGGAACATCGACGCGGCCGCGCGTGACGTGCAGGCGGCTATCAACGCAGCTCGCGGGCAGTTGCCGCCAAACCTGCCGAACAATCCGCGGTATCGGAAACAAAATCCGGCCGATCAGCCGATTGTTGTGCTGGCGTTGACGTCCGACGTCGAGGAACGCACCAAGATGTACGATATTGCCGACTCGATCCTCGATCAAAAGATTGCTCAGATCCGAGGCGTCGGACAGGTCAATATTCAAGGAAGTTCGCGTCCTGCCGTTCGTGTCCTGATCAATCCCACATCCTTGACGAAATTCGATATTGGCTGGGAACAGATCCTGGCGACCCTGACTGCGGCCAATGCCAATCGGCCGAAAGGCCAATTGTCGGACGCACAACACGTGTGGCAGATCGCCACAACCGATCAACTTTTCAAAGCCGAGCAGTACAGGCCTCTGATTGTAAGTTTCAGGAGAGGCGCTCCCATACGGCTGTCCGATATCGCAACCGTCGAAGACTCGTTTGAAGACCGCCGTAATGCGGGTCTCGCGAACGGCAAACCGGCTGTGCTGGTACAGGTATTCAAGCAGCCGAAGGCGAACATCATCGAAACGGTCGATCGCATTCACGAGCTACTTCCCTTATTGAGAGCATCCATTCCGCCATCGATTGACCTGTCGGTTATCGTGGATCGAACGACGACGATTCGCGCATCAATCAAAGACATCGAATATACGATTCTGATTTCCATTGGTCTGGTGATGCTTGTGGTGTTTATGTTCCTAAGAAATATTTGGGCCACCCTCATCCCCAGCATCTCGGTGCCGCTCTCGTTGCTCGGAACCTTTGGTGTGATGTATCTGTTGGGCTACAGCGTCGACAATCTTTCGCTGATGGCGCTGGCAATTTCGACAGGTTTCGTTGTTGACGACGCGATCGTCGTGATCGAAAACATCGCGCGCTATCTCGAAATGGGCCTGCGACCGGCAGCAGCAGCATTGGCGGGTGCGAGGGAGATCAGTTTTACCGTTCTTTCCATGAGCGCTTCGCTCATCGCGGTCTTCATTCCGATTCTTCTCATGGGCGGAATTCTTGGCCGCCTCTTCAGAGAATTTTCCGTAACGCTTGCTATTGCGATTGCCATCTCGCTGGTCGTGTCAGTCACAACAACTCCATCCATGTGCGCAAAGTTCTTGCGGCCGGACAAGGAGCGGCGCCACGGAATGCTCTATCGAACGTTTGAAGCAGGATTCAACGGACTGCTCTGCGGGTATCGGAGATCGTTGCGCTGGGTTTTACACCATCCGGCGCTGACGTTATCCGTGACGATCGGCACGGCTTGTTTCAGCATTTATCTCTACATCATCATTCCGAAAGGTTTTTTCCCGCAGCAGGATACCGGGCTGTTACAAGGCAACATCCAATCCGCTCCGAACCAAGCTTTTGCGATTACCAGCGAGCGCTTAGGCCAATTTATGAAGATCCTCATGTCGGATCCCGCGATCGCCACCGCTGCGGGTTCCGTCAATGGTACGCGCGGATTCGGGCAGATCAATATACAACTCAAGCCGCTCGGAGAACGCAACGCGTCCGCCGACCAGGTGATTGCACGCCTGCGCCCCAAACTGCAACTGCCTGGTTCGACGCTATTCCTGCAATCCCCGCAGGAGCTTCGAATCGGAGGTCGAGGCGGCAACGCGCAGTTCCAGTACACTGTCCAGGCCGACACGATTGAAGACCTTCAAAAATGGGCGGGGATCATGCTGGACGGAATCAAGGCGCTTCCCCAGATTCGCGATTCGAACACGGACCTGGCCAACCGAGGATTGGAAACGCGGCTTGTTATTGACCGGGATACGGCATCGCGGGTGGGCGTCACGCCGCAGATTGTCGACAATGCTTTGTACTCCGCTTTCGGGCAGCGCCAGGTCTCGACGATGTACAAACCGTTGAATCAGTATCACGTCGTCATGGAAGCCGAACTGGCGTATCAACAAAACCCCGACGCCCTCGAGAATATTTATGTGCGGTCGATGAACGGTGTCGAAGTCCCGCTGAGTTCTTTCATTCACTACGAATCCGGTTTGACGGCGCAGAGCATCAATCACCAAGGACAGTTTCCATCAGTCACATTGTCTTTCAATCTCGCCGAAGGAGTGTCGCTGGGTGAGGCCGTGGACGCGGTGAAGGAACTCGAACGGCAGGTGCGGATGCCGGCGAATGTCCATGGGAATTTTCAGGGAACCGCGCAGGCATTTCAGGCCTCGCTCGCGAATCAGCCCTGGCTGATCCTTGCAGCCCTTCTGACCGTATATATCGTGCTCGGTGTCCTCTACGAGAGCTATATCCATCCGATTACGATTCTTTCGACGCTGCCATCGGCAGGAGTCGGCGCGCTGCTGGCTCTGCTGCTCACAAACTCGGAACTGAACGTCATCGGAATGATCGGCATTATTCTCTTGATAGGAATCGTGAAGAAAAACGCGATCATGATGATCGACTTTGCATTGGAAGCCGAACGCAGGGAGGGCAAGGGACCGTTGGAAGGAATCTATCAAGCATGCTTGCTCCGATTCCGTCCGATTATGATGACGACAATGGCCGCGCTCCTGGGCGGATTGCCGCTAGCGCTCGGCAAAGGAACAGGAGCGGAAATACGCCGGCCACTGGGTATCACGATTGTCGGAGGCCTGGCGGTGAGTCAGATACTCACGTTATATACGACACCCGTTGTGTATTTATATCTCGATCGCGTTCGGCTATGGCTTGGAAGCCGCACGAAATCACAGCCGCACTTGTTGCCCTCGACCAGAGCTTAGAAAGGACGCAAACTTCACAGAAATGTTTGCGATTTTTGTGCCGCTTTGTGGCTGATTCCTCCTTTTGTATAGTGAGCGAATATGTTGAAACGGCTTGCAGGTGTTGTCGCGGTTTTGATTTCGGCCGTACCTTCCGCATTCGCGCTGCCCATGACGCTCCGCGTCGATGCAACGGAGGCTCCGCGAAAGATTTATCATGTCGAACTGAACATTCCTGCGGCGCCTGGGCCGGTGACGCTTTTTTATCCGAAATGGATTCCCGGAGACCATGCCCCGAGCGGGCCTGTTAACGATCTGGCAGGATTGAGCATATCGGCGGCCGGCCGGTCGTTGATTTGGAAGCGCGATTCAGTCGAACTGTTCGCCTTCCATATCGACGTGCCGCAGGGCGCCTCTTCCGTGGACGTGAAACTGGATTTTCTTTCTCCTGCCGAAAACGGCGCGAATTCCTCGGTTTCGGCAACATCGGAACTGGCAATTGTGACTTGGAATCCTCTGATCTTGTATCCGCGCGGGCTGGCCAGCGACGATTTGGAGATCACGGCGCAGTTGCGATTACCCGAAGATTGGAAGTTCGGGACGGCACTGCCCGTGGCAAAAACGAACGGCGGCTCCGTCGAATTCAAGACCGTTTCCTTGACAACGCTTATCGACTCACCGGTGCTGGCGGGGCTTCACTTCCGACGAATCGATCTGAGTCCAGGCGCGATGCCTGCACATTATCTCGACATTGCGGCAGATACTGAGGACGCCTTGAACGCACCGGCAGAACTTATCGGCAAATACCGGAAGCTCGTTCGGGAAGCACGGGAATTGTTCGGGGCAACGCATTATGGCGAGTACCACTTCCTGCTGGCCTTGAGCGACCAAATCGCTCACTTCGGCGTCGAGCACCACGCATCGAGCGACGACCGATCGCGAGAGAATTTTCTGACGGATCCCATCTCGCACCTTGTGGGCGCGACTCTGATACCGCATGAATTCGTTCATTCGTGGAATGGAAAATATCGGCGGCCTGAAGGTCTCGCGACGCGGGATTACGAAGAGCCGATGAAAGGCGATCTGCTGTGGATTTACGAAGGATTCACCGAATATCTCGGGTGGGTGCTGGCGGCGCGAAGCGGTTTGATTTCTCCGGAATCGAACCGGCAATTCCTCGCCTTGACGACCGCCAACCTCGACAATCGCGCCGGCCGCGAATGGCGTTCATTGGCAGACACGGCCATTGCGGCTCAACTGCTTTACGACGCTCGAAACGATTGGGAATCGAGGCGCCGCGGCGTCGATTTCTACGACGAGGGCTTGCTGATCTGGCTCGAAGCGGACGTTACTATTCGCAAGCAGACTCAGGGCCGGAAGTCACTCGATGATTTTTGCCGGGTGTTTTATGGACCTCCGAGCGGTCCGCCTCAAGTGAAGCCATACGCCTTTGAGAGTATCGTTGAAGCGCTCAACAGTGTTCTTCCATATGACTGGAAAGGATTCTTCGAGACACGCCTGAATCGGACCGGAACCGATCGTGCTCCGCTCGGCGGCCTGGAGGCGGCCGGTTATCGTCTGGCGTACGTGGAGGAGCCGTCGGAGGCGCAAAGGGCGACCGAACAGATTCGTCCGGGTTTGAGCGTCGCTTATTCGATCGGTCTGCGACTGAACCATGACGGCTCCATCATCGATGTGCTTCCCGAATTCGCGGCCGCAAGGGCCGGTATAGGGCCTGGAATGAAACTTTTATCGGTGAATGAAAACAGGTACTCCGCTGATGCGCTGCGCGAAGCAATCCGAAATACGAGAACCGGTGGACCACTAGAGTTCCGGGTTGCCAATGGCCGATCATTCGTGACCTTCAAACTGGATTACCACGACGGCGAAAAGTACCCCGTGCTTCGGCGCAATGCCCAACCGCCTTTGCTCGACGACATCCTGAAGCCGCTGATTCGGTAATTCCAATTCCCCTCCTCGCAGCTTTGCCCAAAAAGTGCATGATGTCGGGCTCCCCGCTGTAGCGGCAGTCTATGACCGCCGACAATACAGCAATTTGCGAGATCGCCGGCGGTCATAGACCGCCGCTACAGTGGCCATTCTCGACTTTCTGTGCAAAGCACCTCCTCGCGGAGGAGGGGTGGCCGGTCAGTTCGGCAAAATCTGCTTACCGCTTTCGCGTGTCCTTCTCGTTTTCCCCGCAGATGGCTTCCATCAATTCAATATTCGGAGCTAAATTCACTTCAACGGTTGTGCCCCATGGCCGCGTGTAAGCTTTGGGATCGTCGATGGTGATGCCGATATCCATATGGCCGAAATCTTTGCGGTGAAGCCGCATGGTCACGTGCAGCGCCTCGGTCGAGGGCTTTCCCAATTGGTCCAGCCACACTCTGCCATTAAAACCGCGGCTGTCGACAACCAGCGTGTCGCCATCCCATTTGGCAGTCGAATACCCGTGCCATAGTGGATTGATATCGTCGAGAGGCAGTAACACCCGGTCGTCGAGAAAGGCTTGCCACCAAAGATTGAAAGCTTCGTGGATGAAGAACACGATATCCCGCGTTTGCACGATTCTCCACGGAGCCGGAGCGAGGAGGACCTTCGGTAAACCTTGTGGCAGGCAGTTGGCATCCGGATCCTCTTTCCAACGCAGTCCGGCTGCGCGTTCGTCGTAGACTGCCTTAGCCCACGACTGGAACGGAACGGGTTCTTTTAAGTCCCTCGCAAGGTCCCTCAGATATCCGGCCGGCGGATTCCACACCCCAGACAGATCCGGCTTCCCATCGGGCAACCGCGGCGCCGGTGCTGCAAGGTTCGGTTTGCCGTCTGGTGTGCGCGGGATCGCGGATGGCCGGACATTCGTCCATTGGGCGAATGCGGGAACGCACATCAAGGTGATCATTGCGAATCGTAGTGTAAGCTTCATTGACACTCTCCTGGTCGTCCACGCTGTCATTTCTTCAGGACAACTTCACTGACGACGTTCCAAGTAAACTCGACAAACCGGTAGAGGGAAGACTCGAGCAAACGTTCGACATCGCTGTGTGCGCCATATTGCGCTCGATCCTCTTCCGTCACGGCCGGGCCGAGGCCGTAAGAAGGGATTCCTTTCGCGCGAAGCTGTGCCATATCGGAAGCGCCCGTCGACATCGCAGGTAGCGTCACAGAGCCTGGATACATTCTTTGATTAACCCGCTCGATCGTCCGGTACATCTCCGTATCCAGACGCGATGCCGGCGCTTCGGGACGCGTGGAAGGAATAGGAACGATCTTTACCGCGGGATCGTCGATCACGCGTTTCATTTCACTATAGAATTCGTCGATGTCTTCACCCGGCAGGGCGCGAATATCCAGCGTTGCCTCGGCTTCCGAGGGAATGACGTTGGCTCCGACACCGGCCTTGAGCATCGTCGGCACGACGGACGTGCGCAGCATCGAATACACCGCCGGCTCGTTTTCCGCAAAATAATGCTGGACCGGCTTCGCGCTCTGTGGATCGAGAAGTGCCCGATAGCGGGCTGCTTTATCGGGAGGGCTGATGCCGGCTAGTCTTTCGAAGTAGGTCCTGGTCGTCTCGTTGAGATGCATCGGGGGCTCCCAAGTCCCGATTTTGGCAACGGCGGCTCCGAGATGGATAAGCGGATTGTCGATGCGAGGCACGGAACCGTGGCCGGAACTGCCCGTTGCGACCAGTCGCGCGCGGCGCGGCACTTTTTCTGTTGTGCCGATCTGGACCGCGGTTACGCGTCCATTTTCAAGCTTCGCTGTTCCGCCTTCCGTGATTGCGAATTCGGCGTTGATCTCATCGAAGTGTTGATTGACCATGAAATTAATGCCGACACCGGTGGGATCGGCTTCTTCCCCCGACTCGGCGAGAAAGATGAGATCGCGATCCAGGACAGCTCCTGAGCGCTTCATCAGGATCATGATGGTCAGCATCGTGACGAGTTTGTCTTTATCGTCGATTGTTCCGCGGCCCCAGATGTATCCATCCTTCACTACAGCGCCGAATGGATCGACCGGCCACTTCTCCTTCTGCACGGCGACCACGTCCGTATGTGCGAGGATCAGCAGTGGCCGCTTGCTGCCGTTCCCCTTCAGCCGTGCGAGCAAATTCGCGCGATTGGGATCTTTTGCGAAAGTCTTTGAGGGAATGCTTTCGCGATCCAACACGTTCTTTAGGTATTCGACCACTTTCGTCTCATTCCCATAAGTCGTATCGATCTGCACCAGTGCACGATAGTGTTGGAGTATTTCCGCCTTCTCTCTTTCCCAATTGATCGCAGGGCCTTGCCCTAGTGCCGTGGAGGCAATCGACACAAGCAGCAGACCGGGCAACGATGCGGCAACGATGTTTCGCATAGCTCTCCTTTGACAAACTTTGGGCGCTGAGCGGATTATAAAACAGCTTTTCGGCTAGAGCATCTGACGGGCGATCATCGAGGCAAAGAGTCCCTTCCGGTCAGCGAGCTCGTCAAACGTTCCGCGGTCGACTATCCGTCCCTCGTCCAGAACGTAGATCTGGTCGGCATCCTTGATGGTGCTCACGCGGTGAGCGATGACGATCCGGGTCACCCGGCGGCGGCGGAGACTTTCGGTGACGATGGCCTGAGTCCGGTTATCCAGAGCACTGGTCGCCTCATCAAGAAGAAGAATTCTGGGTCGAGTGACTAGAGCTCGGGCGATTAACAGCCGTTGGCGTTGGCCGCCGGACAGGTTGGTGCCGCCTTCGCTGACAATGGTGTACATACCCATTGGCATGTTCTTAATGTCGTCCGCAAAACCAGCATCTGCCGCTGCCTCCCACGCTTCGTCGACGGTGACCAGGGCGCTGCCTGCAATATTTTCGAAAATCGAGCCAGCGGCAACAAATCCAGATTGAAGGACAACACCGAGTTGCCGCCGCACCGCCATAACATCCAGGCCCGCGAGGTCCTGGCCGTCAAACAAGATCGTTCCCGAATCCGGTATCTCGAAACCAAGTAGCAGGCGGAGAATCGTCGATTTGCCGCCGCCGGACGGACCCGCCAGAGCCACAAACTCTCCGGGACTGACGTGGATACTCAAATCGTCGAGAATCTTTGGACCGCTTGCAGTGTAACGGAAATCCACATGAGATAGAGTGATGCTACCAACAAACGCTCCTGGGTCGGACTTCAGTTTGGAAACCTCCGGTTCGGCTTCGAGTATCGGTTTGATTCTCGTACTTTTGACGAGGGTGTTCATCACATCGACTACCGTGTTGCTCAAAGAACTTGTGCCGCTGATGAAGGTTGCCAAAGCGAAATTGAAAGCCAAAAAAGTGCCGACACCGATCGTCTGACCGCCGGCCCGCTCCGCACTCCCTGTCAGCAGATCCACGCCGGCCCAGAACAAAAGGATGGTGCCAATCGTGGGAATAGCCTGATTGAATACTGTTACGTAATCTTCGACACTTTGCGACTTTCGCACCAGTCTGAGTTGCTCAGAGTACTTCCGCAGCCATAAAGAATGCGCGCGCTGTTCGGCTCCGGCCACGCGAATTTTCCCTACGGCGGTGACCATCTGCACCACCAAACCGAACAGTGTTCCTGTGAGCTCCATCAGGACTAGATTGTATTGACGGACGAAGTAGCCGCCGATGATTGTGACAATGCCCGTGGCACCTGCGAGGCCGATCGCGATGGTTGCGAGCTTTGGACTGTAATAAAAAAGCAGTCCTAGGTTTAGCAGCGCCATCAGACTCGACAGCATCGACTGTAGGGCCGCGCCATTCAGTACCCTGTTGATTTCGCTTACAGCCATTACGCGGGAGAGCAGGTCGCCGGCCGAATAGCCCTTGAAAAACTGTGCACGGAGGTTGAGCACTTTGTCCCATAGAAGCAACTCGGTTGCCGCATCAGTGGCGATGGCAGTTCGAATGACTATCAGTCCTCGGGACAATCCGAACAGGGCCGTGCCGAGGCTGGACGCAACTAAAGCAAGTCCCAACTGGAGGAGAAGTGTTTGGTTGGAATCGGGAATGGCTTGATCCATGACCAACGCCAACGCCAACGGAACAAGCATTCCAATCAGCGTCGTTAAAGCGGAGAGGCCGATGACAAAAAGAATATCGGTGAAGCGTCCACGAAGCGAATAGCGGAAAAGCTGCCATGGTTTCTTGATGTCCTCGGGCAGGCTCGGGCAGATCGCGACTGCTTCGGGCGCAAGCAACTGTGCGGTCCGATCGTTGACCGGGATCTTTTGTCTCGTCTCGGGATCGACGATCTGGTAACCAGAGCCTGAACGCAAGAGCGCCACTGGAGCCTGCCGCTCGCTTAAATAGGCGAGCAGGGGCCCGCAATCGTGCTTCCACCAGCTGCCCCTGAGCAGCACCCGTCGATGGCGCACGCGAGACGCGCGAGTGATTGCTTCGATGGGATCTCTTGTCCGCCGTGGATTTTCCGATCGCATTGGCGGACGGATTTCTATTCCGAGAGCGTCGCCAACCGCTGCAACCGCGCTTAGTAGCGCGGTTTCTCGAGCAGGTAATGTTGTCTGAGGATCCAGAACAGACTTCACCGATTCTAACGCCGACTCGGCAAGGCGCTGCTGCATCAGCCCGCGCTGTTCGAGTCGCAAGATTTCGGTTCGCTGATCCTCCGCATCCAATGCCGCCAGCCGTTTGACCAGCAGCATGTGTAGTAGTGATAAGCTCGACGGCAGATCGTGGTCGCGGACCATTTCCTCGGTCGTAAGAATTTGCAGTTTCGACGGCTCTGCCGCAGTAATCCACATGCCGCTGCCAACTGGCAGATAACCGTCGCCTCGATCAAGCTCCAGCTCCGGCACCCCCATCAGCAGGGCGCGACCTTCGTCGACGCGCACCCAGGCGAATCCGTTTCGACCGGGATGCATGTGCTGCGCCGTGTCCAGCAGCATCTGTCCAGGATTCAAGATCTCTGCGGCCACGGGTTTTCCTTCTTGTGAAATGAACGCAACCGCATTGTGCACCCACTCTTCTATGGCAGTGCGGTCAGAAACACCTTCGGATTGAAATGCCTCCTTCATTCGCTTGCGCGGGATTTCCAAAACAATCAGTTCTTCGACGGGAACCACTATCAGTCGGCTGCCGGGGTTGCTGCCGTCCAGCATTGTGAAAAGCGCGTCGTGTGCGCGTGCGCGGAAAAGAAAACGTCTGCGCCCTACGGGAGAGCCGCCCTCGACTTCCGTCTTGAAGACCTGCGCTGATCCCGAACGCACGAGGTAAACCAATGAAGGATTATCGAGGATGAAGACCTCGTGGGCTCGGATGACGTGCACCTGCAAGTCCAGAGAGAGAGCATCTCGAGCTGGTGCGGCTTCAGTCATAAGCTCTTATTCATCCCTGAGATCATCACTCGTACGGATTAACCTCGCATAATGGGAGTTCGCGGCCCAGAGTTCTTCATGGGTTCCGCGTTCGACGACCCGGCCTGCTTCCAAGACGACAATCTCGTTGCAATCTCGAATCGTACTTAACCGGTGCGAGACGACGATACACGAACAGCCGCGCATTCGCAGCCGCTCGATGATCAGCGCTTCCGTCCCGGCATCCAGCGAGCTGGTCGCTTCATCGAGCACCAGAACCGACGGATCGTTGACCAGGGCGCGGGCAATCTCCAGCCGCTGGCGTTGACCGCCGCTCAAGTTGCCGCCGCTCTCCAGTAATACGGCGTCATAGCTTCCGGGGAGTCCAAGGATGGTGTCGTGAATTGCGGCGTCCTGACATGCGCGCACGAGATTCTCGTCTGCGATTGTGCTGTCCCACAGGCTAAGGTTGTCGCGTACCGTGCCTCCGAAAAGAAAAATGTCCTGGGCAACGCAACCAAAGGAATTTGCGAAGATGTCTCCCGGAATCTCGCGGCGCGGAATGCCGTCAAAATACACGTCCCCCACCCAGAGCTGATACTCGCCGCTGATCAGTTTTGCGATAGTGGTTTTTCCGGAGCCACTGCCGCCGACCAACGCGATGCGCTGCCCCGGCCGTATCGTCAAGTTGAAATTTTGAATCAACGGCTTTTCCAGCGGACTGTACCCGAAGGTGGCGTTCCGCAGCTCGACATAACCCTTCAAACGGACCGGCTGGAATCCGGCTTCGGCAGCAACTTGACGCACCGCCACGGTCTGTGCAATCGGATGCTCCAATACATCGTTTACCCGATGCAGATCCCCCTCTAATTCCTGAAAGGTGCCGCCTAGTTGTATGAGATTGCTCATCGGCGACATGAAACTGCCCAAGAGACTTTGTAATGCGACCAGCATCCCGATGCTCAAGTGGCCGTTGATAACGCGATAACCGCCGACGATGACCACCAACATCGAAGTCACCGAAGTGAGCAGGCCGGGAACTACGTTGAGGGCCTGATTCGATATTTCCAGTTGCTGACGGGCATTCGTCGCCTTCGCGTAATAACCGGCCCATCGGGCGAACAACCCGGGTTCCAGGCCGCTCGCCTTGATCGTCTCGATTCCTTGAAGGCCGGCGATTGCCGTTCCATGCGTTTTTCCATATTCCTGCAGAACACGCATGTTGGCTTCGACACGATGCTTCAAGATCCACCGCAAGGCCGACACGCTGAGCAGCGCGAACAGAACACCGATAGAGGTAATGACGGCGTCGTAATAGAACATGAGTCCCGCATAAAACACCATCATCACGACATCGATTGCCGTTTGAGCCAGCTTTCCTGAAAGTATGGCCGCCAGTTTGTCGTTGATCGGGCTGCGGTTGGCAACCTCACCCGAATAGCGCTGGGCATAGAAGATGGAAGGAAGGCGCAGCAGTTGCCACATGAACCGATTTGCCAACTTGATTGATAATGCGATTCGGAAACGGCGGAGGTATCGCACTTGAATAAACTTGAGGGCGGCCTGCATCAAGACGGCCACGATCATTGCAGCGATTAGGGGCCGCAACCAATCGATGCGTCGTTCGACGAAGATGCTGTCTATGAAAATTTGACTGAATGCCGGCATGGCCAGCCCCGGTATGACCAGCAAAAACCCCGCGAGAATGCAGAAGGCAACCGCCGCATAGGAACCGGCTAGTCTCTCGGAAATGGCCTTGACGACACTGGGCCGGCGTCCCCCGCGCTCGAACTCCGGTCCAGGTTCCATGGCCAAGACCACGCCGGTGAAACTTTGTTCGAACTCTTCGCCGGTCACAAACCTATGCCCGGATGCCGGATCGTTGAGGAACACTTTGTTTTTTCCGAAGCCCTCAACGACAACAAAATGATTGAAATTCCAAAAAATGATGAACGGCGGTTGGATCTGGCGAAGATCCTGAACAGTTTTGCTAAAACCTTTGGCCAGCATTCCATAGTGCCGTGCGGCCCGCACGATATTCCAAGCGTTGCTTCCGTCTCGGGAGACTCCGCATTCCCGGCGGAGGGTTGTTGCCGGTACGATGCGCCCGTAATACTCCAGGATCATTCCGAGCGCAGCCGCCCCGCATTCGGCCGCTTCCAACTGCAGCACGGTCGGAGTTTTGACTCTCGATCTTTTCGATGAATTGCCGCCGGATTTAGGCACCGCTCCAGCGCCTCAGTATCGGAATGATGAACGTGATTGGCCGCCGGTACTCCACCGTCGTGCGGAGCCCGCCCGTCGTTCCGGCGGTGATCTTGATATCGGGACCTTTCCCGGATGTCCATCTATAGCCGGACAGTGATGAAGGATCAGTACTTAAGTCGGCAAATACTTCGATCTTGGTGCCGCCGGCGGATAACACCTGAGCTACCTCGGCATTACCAACGACGTTCGTGATGGCTTCAGTCGTCACCGGAAATGGGGAAACCGAAACAATCTTTCCGAGAATACTTCCATATCGTTCGCGTTCCACCGTCGCGGGGCTGATGCGAACATCCATTCCCGGCTCGATCTTCTTGCCGTCGCTGACCTGGAAATAGCCGACCGCGAGAAGCTTTCCGTGTGGATCTTCGGTTTCGATCGCGCCCATACGCTGGCCGGCACTGACGATCTGGCCGGCCGAGGCG
Source organism: Acidobacteriota bacterium (assembly GCA_003223875.1). Taxonomy (GTDB): domain Bacteria; phylum Acidobacteriota; class Terriglobia; order 20CM-2-55-15; family 20CM-2-55-15; genus 20CM-2-55-15. The sequence goes on from QHWY01000087.1 coordinate 118,298, forward strand.
GTGATTTCAAGTATTCGGCCAGTGTACTCATTGACGATCTGGCTCTTTGTTCTGAGATCCTCTTCGTATCTGGCAATCGTCCTTTCGACTTCTTGGATCTGCAGTGCTGTAGCCGAATTGGTCTCCAGTTGCTGCTGATCGATCTCCTGCGCTTTGATCTCCAGGTCTCTCAGTTGCGTCTGGAGATTTGCGACAAGATCCAGTTGTTGTTGGAAGGATTCCTCTGCCCGAAGTTGCTGCAGCTCACTTTCGTGTATCTGCAGTTCGAGATCGGCAATCTGAACCTGGTTGTTGATGTAGTCCTGCCGGGCGTTCAGGGCGGCGTCGTTGGAAATGATGCCGTCTTTCCTCAGCGATTCGAAACTGTCGTAACGCTCCTTGAAATGCTTGTCCAAGGTGAGCTTGACTTCGCGCAACTGCTGCAAGGCTTCCTGCTGCTTTTTGAAATAGACTTCGTTCTTAGCCTTTTGACTTTCCGCCGTGCGCAGGACCGATTCGATGCGCTCTTTGAGTATGCGGCGTTCTCTTTCATTGGCCTGCTTTTCAAGATCTGTCTTTTTGTCGCGCAACGGAACGATTTTCGAATTGCGCTCCTGCAATTCCGCCAGCCGAACTCGTTCCTGGTCCAGATTTTGCTGTAATGCTGGCTGATTGATTCGTCCCAGGATTTGTCCTTTATGCACGAAGTCGCCAACTTTGACTGTGAGGTCGACAACCTGGCCGGAAGCCGGCAACTGGAAGGACACGATCTGACGGGGATACACTAGCAAGCCAACGCCCTCGACCGTGACCGGTATTTGTCCGGAAATGCTCCACCAGATCGCAATCAGTAATAAGCCGCCGAGACTGGCGAGCGGGATCCAACTTTTTCGCGTCACGATCTGCAGAACCTGATCCAATTCTTCAGGTGAAGAAAGGCGCTCCAGGGCTTTGGTCCGAAAAATCTTTTTCGGCTCCTCGGTCATCATCAAGCCCTGGCGGCCTGCAAACGTTCGACCAGCAATTCAAATCGTTTCGCCGCGATCGCGATCGAATCCAGAAGGGCAGGATCGATCTCGTCGTCGGCCGGATCCTCGGGCCGAAGCGAACCGGAATTTTCAAAGCCGAGTAACCGTGTGGTAGTGCGAAGACGGTCGGCAAGAAAAACTCCCATCCCTCGATAGAACTTCGCAGCGAAAGCCAGGTCTCGTGCTAATTTCGCGCTCAGCTTGTCCCGTGAGATTGCCAGTACCGTGGAATCTACCGCTGCCCACACCGTCGCCGTCGGCGGCCGTGAGTCCAAAAAAGACAGCTCGCCGATAATCTCGCCTTTTTGAAGAGTATTAACGGTCAAAGTTTTTGACGGCGATGCCACTGTGACGGAAAGCTGTCCTTCCAGCAGGATGTAAATTTCTGCGATTGGTTTGCCCTGTTGGACCAGGACCGCTCCCTTTGGGAACGTCTTCCGTTCGCCGGCGGCAGCTAACCACTCGACGTCTCCGTCGCTAAGATCCCCGAAAATAAAAAGAACTTTCCTCATAGACCTCCGGTTTGGGCGCATTCTAACGTATGACTGATTTTAATGAAACCCCTCCAGGACGCGGGAGTTGCACGTGATCAGTGCGCTGTCCAATACAGGGCCGGATCGAATGTCGTTCGCGGCTGATTCAGACATTCGCTCACTCGTTCGAGTAACAATTTGACGGGAACGACATTGCCGTCGGCCCGGCGTGTATCGAGCATAGAGACCAGAGTCTCCTGAGCTTCGGCAAAACGGCGAGCTTCGAACATGGCCAGCGCGCTTTCGTATGCATCGCGATACGCCAGCCAACTCTCGGCAGGCGGCGTTGAATGCAGTTCGTAAAGCTTGACTGGGTTGGCGATCCCTGCTAAACGCGCCATGCCCAAACGGCATACCGGAAAGTCCTCCGGCAAGTGGCTTCGCGTTGCGCCGGTAATCAAGAGCGGTGTTCCGAAACGCTTGCTCTGGTCCTGGACTCGGCTAGCCAGATTGACCGTATGCCCGTGCGGACCATACTTGAATTTCCGTGTGCTGCCTGTGTTGCCCACCTGCGCGACGCCCGTATTCACGCCGATTCCCAGCGTCAGCGGTCCCTCGACGACGTTTTGCCAATCAGCTGCGAGAGCCGGCATTTCCTGAAGCATGGCCAGCGCTGCGCGGCAAGCCAGAAGCGGGTGATTTTCCTGCGAGACGGGGGCATTCCACATTGCGAGAATGCCGTCCCCGACATAATCGACGATCAAACCGTCGTACTCCACGATGCGGTTGGAAAGCCGCTCCATCATGTCCTGCACCAACCGGCAGGTTTGTTGTGCTCCCAATCGCTCGGCAAGGGAAGAAAAGCCCCGCAGGTCACTCACGAGAATGGTGACGTCCTGGTTTCGGCCTTCCAGTAAAGCCGGATTCCGCTCGAGTTGTTCGGCCAGGCCCGGCGAAAAAAACTGCCGGACAGCCGCCCAACGCTGATGCGCCCGCTGCGCTTCCTCCAGCAGAGTCACTTCTTGGATCGTCTTCTGCATCGTGACTTCAAAATCTTCGAAATCAATGGGTTTCGTGAGGAAGTCGTATGCGCCCCGGTTCATTGCGGTGCGGATATTCTGCATGTCGCCGTAAGCAGAGACGATGACAACTTTGATGGTTCTGGACAAGCTGCCGATTCTGGAAAGCAGCGTCAGTCCATCCATGACCGGCATGTTGAGATCGGTCATGACGACCCCGATCTCCGTGTCCTCCTGCAGCTTCTCGAGAGCCTCTTCGCCGTTCTGGGCGAAGGTGAATTCGTATATTTTTTGCCGGATCTGCTTGTGGAACCGCTGGCGGATGAGCAGTTCCAGATCAGGTTCATCGTCAGCGATTAATACTTTCGTGGGCACGGCCCTACGATTCCTTGTCTGCGCTCACGGGCTGAGCGCAATAAATTGCCTTGAATGCGGCATTCTACTCCGCCCGGTGTGAAGCGCAAAGCTTCGTATTTTTGCTTCGTATTTTTGGTTTGCGCTGTACCGCTCTTAAGGCACTTGCTCGGTCTGGGGCTTGTCCTTATCCGTGATGTTGAGCTCGATCGAGCGCGCCGGACGATTCGAGACGTTCTGATTGCGGTGAACCGTGCCGCGCGGGACATATACGTAATCGCCGGCTTTCATCGCACGCGGTGCCTGGCCCTTAACCGTGAACGTGACCTCGCCTTCCTGCACCGCCCACCACTGGTCGCCCGGATGTCGGTGGAACTGGTTGCCGGCGCCGGCCGGGATGACCACGGATTGCAGGCGCACGATGCGGGACGGATCCTTTTCGAGCGGCATGACGAAATAAGGCTTAGCTTGGAAACCCGCTCCGGGCGTCTGTGCTTGCTGCGACAACGCTGCCGCCGCGACCATGCCGGATGCCACAATAATGGCCGGAACTATCAGTTTGTTCATCGATCCTCCTTCTTTACCGAAGAAGAGTAGAGCAGTTCGTCACAGATCGCAATTCGAACGGCGGGATTCGATTTGAATATTGGGGTGGCGCCGACGTTGTAACTCCCCTCCTAAGTTAGGAGGGGTGCCGAGCGAAGCGAGGCGGGGTGGTTCCCATTTGGAACCGCCCCGTCTTCGCTCACTTCTTTTGAGGCTTCGCCCTATCGGGCTCGCGCTTCGCGGTTAGCGAAGCCACCCCTCCGAACTCAGGAGAACTCAGGAGGGGAGTTACAGCGTTCCAATTCGTTCACACCTCATAGCTCGCTATCGCTGAAATTGAGTCACTACCAGAGCACGTGATGCCTTGATATACTCAGGCGCATTCGTCATCCCGGAGGAGAGTCCTATGATGAATCAGCGAAGGCAGTTTCTCATTTCTCTCTTGGCCGCGGGACTTTCTCGCCCAATCGCAGTCCAACGGAAAAGGTTCGCAATTACCGGTGCGCGTCAGCACGCTGAACCATGTGAGTTTCGGTTGTGCGGATCTGCGGAGTACCGTCCGGTGGTATGGGCGAGTCTTCGGAATGGCGGTTCACGCCTTTCAGGACTACGGAGGAGGCCAGACAGTCCTCAGAATCGGAAACGGACCGGCATATGTCGCGTTGTCGCCACGGGACACGAAGGCCGCTGGCCAACCGCCGGCGCGACTTCCGCACTTCTGCTGGGGAGTCGAGGATTTCAATGTCGACCGAATTCTGAGGGCTCTCTCCGAAATGCAGGCTTCGGCTCAGGCCGTACTTCGGGAAGGAAAAACCATAAACGGCGTCAACTTCGATGATCCG
>QHWY01000305.1 GCA_003223875.1 Acidobacteriota bacterium
ATTAAAGGACTGGTGCCCCTCCGGACCGGCGGATTAAAGGACTGGTGCCCCTCCGGACCGGCGGGCCGCCGACTGCCAGAGCAGGTGCATTCTCCTCACGCTGTAGCGTCTCGTTCACATTCACGCCGGCCGCGAGTAGCGTACGCGTCGCATCGATGTGGCCTTCGCGCACGGCGAAGAACAACGGCGTGAACCCCGACTTGAGCTTTGCGCGGATATCGGCACCGCCATCAAAGAGGGCTCGCACAACCGCCGCGTGTCCCTCGGCCGCAGCCCACATGAGAGCCGTCTGGTCGCGCCGCTCCCGAGCATTGGGATTGGCGCCACGGGCAAGCAGGGCTTTCACTGTTTCCAGATTTCCTGCGCGCGCCGCCGTCATCAGGACGGTCTCCCCGCCTTGAAGCGACGCGTTCGCGTCGGCGCCGGCGTCGAGCAGCAGCTTCACAAGGTCCGCGTTTCCGTTTGTACAGGCCAGGGAAAGCGGAGGCACGCCGTAGCGATTCGCGGCGTTGACGTTGGCGCCCCGTTTCACCAGCAGTACTGCCGTCTCCGCATCGTCGTTGTAGACCGCCCAGTGCAGAGCGGTCGTGCCATCGGCTTGCGCGGCGTTGACGTCGGCACCCGAATCCAGAAGAGTGCGGATGAGCGTCCTGTCGCGCTGTTCGGCCGCGTCCGCGAGCGAAGGTTTCTCAGCAGCAACGGATGCTGCGGCCAGGCCGAAAATCAGGAGAGAAAGTCCAGCGATTCGTCTCCAATCCATGAGCCGTCTCCTATAGTTAGCATCGGGCCTACCCCACGCCTATATCGACACGGGAACGAACAGGTCTTCGATCTTGCCATTGCTGTCGCCGAATGAATCCACATGCACCCCCACGCGATCGAGCAACGTGAGGTGGAGATTTGCCAACGGCGTGCCATTCTTGTACCGGATGTGACGGCCACCCCTCATTCCGGACGCAGCGCCACCCGCGACCAGAATTGGAAGGTTCTCATGGTCGTGAATACTGGAGTTGCCCAGCCCGCTTCCGTACAGGTACACCGTGTTATCAAGCAGAGAGCCGTCGCCGTCGGGAGTGGATTTCAGTTTCTCGAGAAAATATGCAAACAGCGACACGTGGAACGTATTGATCTTGGAAATTTTGAGGAGCTTTTGCGGATCGTTGCCATGATGACTCGTGGGATGGTGCGGGTCCGGGACGCCGATTTCCGGATACGTACGGTTATTGAGCTCGCGCGTCAACTGGAAGGTGACGATCCTTGTGATGTCGGCCTGAAACGCCAGGACCTGCAGATCGAACAGGAGCTTCGCGTGGTCGGCGAACGCCGCCGGGACACCAACCGGCCGTTCCAGATCGGCTACGGGATTTTCCGCCGTCCTCGCCTCGGCGCGCTCGATCTGGCGCTCGACCTCGCGAATGCTGTCGAGGTACTGATCGACGCGAACACGATCGGTCACTCCTACTCTCCGCTTGAGCCGCGCGATATCGTCGTTGAACGAATCGAGCAGGCTGCCCCGGCTGCGCAGCGCAGCACGCCGGGCGGAGGCGGGTCCGCCGTCGCCGAAAAGGCGCTCGAACACAATGCGCGGATGCGCCTCGGCGGGAAGCGGCGTCGTCGGTGAAGACCACGAGAGACAGTTCTGATAGACGCACGCGTATCCGTTGTTGCACACGCCGGCACCCGGGTTCAGGTCCATCGCCAGTTCGAGCGACGGCAACTGCGTATCGCGGCCGATCTGTTTCGCCGCAACCTGGTCGACGGTGGTGCCCAGATAGTAATCCGAACTCTCGGTGTGTTTGGCGAAGGCCGCGCTCAGGAATCCCGCGTTCGCCGTGTCGTGCGTACCCGGGTAGGATTTTTCCAGTCTGAGGTTGGTGATGACGGTCAGCTGCTTTTTGACGGGTTCCAGCGGAGCAAGGATCGGCGACAGATCGCCGAGCGTGCCCTCACTCGCCGGCGTCCAGCGAGCGTGGTCGCATCCCATCGGAATGTAAACGAAGCCGAGACGGCGCACCGGTCTGGCCGGGGTCCTGGCCTGGGCGGTTGCCGCCGGAATCATCGCGTCGAGCAGCGGCAGCGCGAGAGTGGCCTGGAGGCCTTTCAGAAATGTGCGCCTGGGTAGTGCTTTCTTGCTGATAATCATCATGACGATCTCCTATTGATTGCTGCGCCCTATCGGGCTTGCATTCGCTCCGCTCATCCTATTGATTGCTGCGCCCTGTCGGGCTTGCATTCGCTCCGCTCATCCTATTGATTGCTGCGCCCGATTTGTTGAGGCTGCGCGCTATCGCGCTTGCGCTCCGCGCGGGCTTGCATTCGCTCCGCTCATCCTCATTTGAAAGGGTACGCTTTTCACGATTCCCAATATGAGCGCCGAGAAGCGGTATCGATCCGGCTCCGCCTCGCGAAGAATTTTCCGAATCGCGGGCCCATCGTAGTACTCGACGCCTCGTCCCAATGCGAACGTCAACAGCTTTTCGGTCAGTGTTCCAGCAAACAACTCCGGACGGCGAAGCAGCGCCTCTTCGAGGCCGGCCACACCTTTGAGTTCGCCTGCGCCGGGAAGACCTCCTGACACGTCAATCGCTCCGCTGTCTCCCTCCTCATCGCGCCAGCGGCCCACGGCGTCGAAGTTTTCCAACGCGAATCCTACGGGGTCTATCGTCCGGTGACAGCTCGCGCACACCGCGTTGTTGCGATGGAGGCTCAGCCTCTCGCGGATCGGTAGGTTGGCGGGCACCGTACCATCGAGCGCCGGCACATTCGGAAGTGGAGGCGGCGGCGGGGCGCCGAAAATATTGCTCAGGATCCATACTCCGCGAATCACAGGCGAGGTCCGCGTCGCATACGACGTGGTCGACAGTATGCTGCCCTGCCGCAGTAATCCGCCACGTCTGCTGTCCGCTCCGAGCGTCACGCGCCGGAAGCGGCTGCCGTAGACGTTCGGAATCCCGTAGTGCTTCGCCAGGCGCTCGTTGAGAAAGGTATAGTCCGTCTTGAGCAGATCCAGCACACTGCGATCCTCGCGCCGAATGCTGTCCACAAAGAGTTCCGTCTCCTGGCGGAATGCCTGACGAAGATTGTCGTCGAAGTCAGGGTACTGGCGCACATTCGGACTGACCGACTCCAGATTGCGCAGCCGGAGCCATTGTCCGGCGAAGTTACTCGCGAGATTGTACGAGCGCGGATCGCCGAGCATCCGGCGGGCTTGTTTCTCGAGCACGTCCGGCCGGCGCAGCTCACCGCGAATGGCGGCGTCGAGCAGTTCGTCATCGGGGATGCTGCTCCAGAGAAAGAATGAGAGGCGCGATGCCAGCTCGAGATCGCTGATGCGATAGTTGGTGCCGGCCTGTATCCTTTCGGGATCCGCCTCCACGCGGAATAAGAATCCGGGATTGAAAAGCACCAGGCTCAAGGCCCGTGCGATTCCCGCATCGAAATCACCGCTAGACGTTTCTTGAGGCTTCGCCCTATCGGGCTCGCGCTTCGCGTCTTGAGGCTTCGCCCTATCGGGCTCGCGCTTCGCGTCTTGAGGCTTCGCCCTATCGGGCTCGCGCTTCGCGCCTTCCCGATAGAACATCATCGGCCGTTCCAGATCCGCCTCGGAAATCGACCGGCGGTACGCTCGCCGCATGAGAGTGGAGAGAATCTTCTTCGCGCACACCTCTGCCTCGCGGGGCTGGGCCGGCCGGCAGACGAATATTTGGCGGCGGCTCGGCGTGTCGCCGGCCCCCTCTGCCGCATATGGTCCGGTGATGGAAAACTGAGAAATGGCCGGAGTAATACGGGGATGACGTCTTTCGTTGAAGTGCACCGGGAGTGGCTGCCGCGACGTCTCGAGCAAAGAAGAGGAATTCCGGACAAAGGTGGTGCCTACGTCATGTGGACCGGCCTTCACCGGTACACGAATCTTAAAGTTCTTGTCGAGAAGTTTATCGTCGCCGTTGGCGGGTTTCTGGATCGTAATCGTCCCAACGGGCGTTCGGTCAAGCAGCAACTTCATCTCGTGCGGTTGCGGGTCCCTCAAGCCGTCGACGTCTCCGGAATAACCGCGAGCGAGGTAGACCTGGATGTCGTACTCCCCGTCCTGCGCGAAATTGTAACGAACTGAAACCCCACCACGAGTCCCGATCGGGAGTCCCGGTACATGCTCTTCCTGCGTGACGTCTTCCGCGACGCGAATGATGTCGCTCTGCACCGAGGCCTGCACGCTACCGACCGCCAGCCGGCTGATCTTCTCCGCAGCCGAGATGTATCGTTCCAGCAGAGCGGGCGGCAGATCGCCCACCGTGACGTTGTCGAAGCCGTGACCGCTTTCATCGGGGGGCAGGAGCGATGTGGTGTCGATGTCGATCAGAAGCAGGTCTCTGATGGCGTTTTGATACTCGCTACGATTCAGACGTCGCAACGTGTCCGTGCGGCCCGGATTCGGCTTCGCGGCGGCAGCCTGGTCGAGCGACGTTTCCAACCACGACAGGAGGGCTCGGCGATCTTCCGTCGAAGGCTGCGGCATGTTGGGAGGCGGCATGGTGCTCGTGCGAAGCTTACGAACGACCTTCTCCCAGATTTCGCCGGCTGCACCAGGAATGGCGACGTCCGCTTTGTCCAACATCAAGCCGGCTGTCTTGAGCTTCTGGTTGTGGCAGGTCACACAGTAGCGATCAATCATCCGGCGCTGGCTTGATGCCTGCGGAGGCGCTTGCGGTGCAGACGCCCGTGCGTCCACGCAAAGACGCCCACTCAATGCCAACCCAGCCAACGCGATGGTTACCACTCTCACATTAGTTTCCGAAGAATAAAAATTGAATTGAGCGTAAGTCCGCGCGTGGACGCTGTCAAGAGTTCATTCGGCACATGTCGGCACGTATACAACGCGTTCATAGACGATGGATGAATGAAGCGATCCCTGTTCGAGGGTCAACTTTTCGAACGCGAGACAAGTTCAAATGGGGGTGATTCTGAAGCCCCGCACATTTCCGGGAGAAGCACGGAGGATTTAAGACAATATCGCTGCCGCGTGTGACATAAAAGAAGTGATTCTATTCCGCTACTTCCTTGCGCAGGATCGAGACGACTTCCTTTCCTCCAAACGCGGTGTGCGAAATCGTCATTCCCACAAATACAAATCCAGCATCTCCGGCTTCCTGAAGTTCTTTCTGCATGGTGGACGTTCTAGAGGTGGCGAGGAGTTTGTAGTCGTATCGCTTCTTTGATGCAGCTTGTCGATCGGCTTCCAGAATGACAACGACTTCCTGACCTCCGTATGCGGTTTTGAAAACAGTTTGACCCTTATATTGGAATGCCTCGCGCCCGGCTTCTTGAAGCTCCTTCTGCATCGTGGATGTTTTGTTCGTGGCGAGCAGTTTATAGACGTATCGGCCACTCGAAGGCTCGGTTCTATCTTTCGCCATAATCACGATCACCTCGGATCCACCGTACGCGCTCTCGCCCCCCATGGTTGCCTCAAAGTGATAGCCTGCGTTCGCCGCTTCGTTCAGCTCTTTTTCCATGGTTGAAGTTTTGTTTGTCGCCAGTACGCGGTAGTCGCGAGGCGCGTCCGCTGAGAACGCCAAGCCGCTGGACACCAGCAGTGCCGACAAAAATTGAATCATCATCACCAATTCCTCCAACTTCGTCGTTGGGCATAGTACGAAGGGAGCAAACAGGGGTCAAGCCGCCCGATTTCCGTGCTGAGCGCTGCGCAAACTTTTTGAGTGAAGCGTAGGAACGATAGTCGGGATTGGCGGCTTTTTTCATTTCTCCGGTCACTTGAGCGCGCCGGTCAGTTGCTGATACAGCCGCCGGACAGCAGTCTCTCTTTGGGCGTCGTAGGAACTGCATCTTTTCATACTGCGGCCATGGGACGACCGCGACTGCCTGATCCTCTGTTACGCCGCGTGCGACTTCTTTCTGTACGGCATCCCGGATGTCCACCAACATCTGGCGTGACGCCAGCCAACGCCGGTATATATGCATTCATTTCTCTTTTGCTCATAATCGTGGCGTTTCTGGCTAGCTAGTTTCTGTCTCGAAACTCTTGAATTTTGCGCTGTAGCGGCGCTCTATGAGCGCCGGTTTTTCCTGGAATCAATGAAATACGGGCGGTCATAGACCGCCGCTTCAGGACCGGCGAATCGAAGGAGTTTCGAGACAGAAACTAGCTACATTCCGGCCAGAAGGACCACTCTCCGGCCAGAAGGGCCACTCCAATCGATCCACTCGTCGCGCTCAGATACGAATAAGGATCATCCTTTTGATGGTTGAACCATCGGATTGATGAACTTTCCAGCGCCCTGCATGCTGGTCTTAATTCTCACCGGCGGCGTTGGATCCTGCCATCTCATTGTCCGACTGTCACTTGGCTTCATCGCAGCAAACCGGTGAACATTACAGCTTCTCGGCATCCTGATTGCATTTCTCGCTGCCAGAAAGCGAGGTGGAAGATGCTTCATACCAACGGCCACAAACAACCACTGGATGTCTCCCGGGTCGGGGGTAAGGCTCATGATCTTGCGAGGCACTTACGGGATTCCATTGTCGGACAGGACGAGGCAATCAACCCGATCGTGCAAATGTATCAAACGCATTTGGTGGGTCTGACAGCCGGCGGCCGCCCAATCGCCACCTTTCTGTTTTTGGGTCCTACGGGTACCGGCAAGACGCGTATCGTGGAAGCAACGGCAGAGGCTCTTCTAGGCAATCCCGGTGCAGTAATCAAGATCGACTGTGGGGAATTCCAGCACAGTCATGAAATCGCCAAGCTCATTGGTTCACCTCCGGGCTATATCGGTCATCGAGAAAGCCTTCCCCGGCTATGCCAGGAGACTCTAGATAAGCATCACACTGAATCGGTGAAAATCAGCATCGTGCTCTTTGACGAGATTGAAAAAGCCAGCGATGCCCTGTGGAATCTCTTGCTCGGCATTTTGGATAAGGGAACGCTCACCTTAGGCGACAATCAACGCGTTGACTTTTCCCGCTCTCTGATATTTATGACCAGTAATCTCGGAGCTACGGAAATGAATGCGATGCTTTCGTCCAGGCTCGGATTTGCACCCACCGTGGACTCTCACAAAGACGATAGGCTGGGGGAGCGAATCAAGGCGAGCGGCGTGGAAGCAGCGCGGCGGAGATTTACCCCGGAGTTCATGAACCGCATCGACAAGATCGTTGTGTTCAAGCCGCTCGGTGATGCTGAACTCGAAAAAATCTTCGGTATCGAATTGAATACCGTCCAGCGGCGGCTCTTTCAATCCACGCCAAGCTGTGCACTCGAGTTGCATGTCTCGGAAGCCGGCAAGCGATACCTGCTCCAAGAAGGCACAGACACACGATACGGTGCCCGACACCTGAAACGCGCTATCGACCGGCTGCTTGTTCAGCCTTTGGCTAACCTGATCGCCACCGAACAAGTGCGCGATGGTGACGTGATATCCGTGGACTTTTGTTCGGCCTCCGGTGAATTGCTCTTTTGGAAGGAATCGAGTAAGCCGCCAAGGCAGGAAGAGGTCGCTGCCACCGGCACCGATGAAGCGGCCCACATTCTAGATGCGAACGTTGCTCAGCCCGTATGGACGACGGCCTCTCAAACGCAGGTCGCGCCAGTTTAGTGTAGTGTCCCGTAATTAACTTGACACTGTAGCGGCGGTCTATGACCGCCGACAGTGCAGCAGTTTAGACATCGCCGGCGGTCATAGACCGCCGCTACAGATGAAACTGAGTCACCACCCTCTCTTTCGCCGCATGAACTTCCCGCAGTAAGCGTCGTAAAATGTCCCAATGAAGCACCTCGCCATTTTGCTATTATCTGCGGCGCTCTTTATGCCACAGAACACCAACCATGTTCCTTCTTTCAAAGTGGATCCTTTTTGGCCGAAGCCGCTGCCGAATCACTGGCTGGTTGGGGCAGTTGCAGGTGTAGCCGTCGATTCGCAGGATCACGTTTGGATTATCCATCGTCCCTCCACGCTTCAACCTAACGAAATACGCGCGTTGTACCGCGGAGCGCCGCCTGTTCTTGAATTCGATCGAGAGGGAAACCTTGTGTCTTCATGGGGCGGTCCCGGCAAGGGATATGAATGGCCACAACTGGAGCACGGCATCTATGTTGATTCGAAGAACAACGTATGGGTTGCGGGGGCAGGGGAGAAGGACAATCAGATTCTTAAATTCACGCGGGACGGAAAATTCGTTATGCAAATTGGCCACAGCGGAAGAAACCGAGGAAGCAATGACACGGAGAATCTTGGCGGTCCGGCGTCTTTGGTCATCGATGAAGTGGCTCACGAACTCTACGTCGCCGATGGATACGTGAATCATCGAGTCATCGTGTTCGATGCTGACACCGGGGCTTATAGACGCCATTGGGGCGCGTACGGACGGAAGCCCGATGATGCGTACTTCCAGAATGCAGGAGAGCGCCTTCCGGGTCCCTTCAATGGTGCTGTCCAGCATGAAGACCGCCCAAGCCAGTATGAGCCGGCTGGCCCGCCGCCACCACAATTCCGTGTCGTGCATGCCGCGCGAATCTCGAATGATGGGTTCGTTTATGTATGCGATCGGACGAACGATCGGATTCAGGTTTTCAAGAAGGATGGAACGTTCGTCAAAGAAGCGTTCGTTGCGAAGGAGACGCTTGGAAGTGGATCCGTATGGGACGTCGCGTTTTCCCCCGATCGTGCCCAGAGTTTCCTCATTGTTCCGGATGGAACGAATCAAGTCATACGCATCATGCGCCGTGATTCTTTGGATGTGGTAGGCGAATTCGGTAGTGGCGGGCACTGGGCCGGTGAATTTTATGGTGCCCACAACATCGCGTCCGATTCCAAGGGCAACGTGTACATTACGGAGACTTATGAAGGCAAGCGTTTTCAGAAGTTCGTCTACCAGCGGCACTAAATCGTAGCTTGCAATGCATTTCTATAAACAATACTGTTTCGGCATGATCACCAAGCGATCCGTTCTTGGCGTCATGGCGACGGTTGTACTTTTCGTCGCGTTGTCGGCTTTCGTTGTTCCTTACAAAGCGACGGAACCGCTTCCAGGTCGGCTTACCGACGATGCTTTTTGGAAGATCGTGACCGGTTTTT
>QHWY01000307.1 GCA_003223875.1 Acidobacteriota bacterium
CATCCGTGTCCGGCGGACAGATAGGTCTACAAATCGTCTCACGCTCGACGGGATGTCGAGATACAACACCAACGATGCCAACCCTTCATGGGTGGACTACGCCGGCGCCAATAGAATGCGCATCCGCGTGACGAGTGGCTGCTGCTTCTCTATTGGCTGGTTTTCATCGCTGTCTGGGGATGGAAAATTAGACTATGTGACGCTGCGCGGCTTTGAGGTCACGGGCAACGGCGCACGGATCACGTGGGGCGGGAGTTATTCAGTTTTGGAGTATATCTGGTCGCATGACGTCACGACCTTGGGGGCCACTATCCAG
>QHWY01000306.1 GCA_003223875.1 Acidobacteriota bacterium
GACGTCACGACCTTGGGGGCCACTATCCAATTTGACGCAGCGGTAACGGACTATCCGGCGTGTGCGGATTTGGGCAAAAGTCATGATATTACGATTCGGAATGTCCTCGTGGAACGCGGCATCGGCGAAGGCATATACATCGCCGGGACATACCTCGAGACGGACCATGGCGGCTGCCCCGCTACTGGAAACAATCACAGCGACATCCTCATTGAAGGCAATACCGTGCGGGATCCAGGAATCAATGGGGGAGAGGGAGACGCCCTGGACCTCAAGGCTGGCCTCCTCAACGTTACTATACGCAACAACATTTTTCAGAATCCCCACGGCGGCGGTTACGGAATAACGATGCTCGGTACGTTTGGTTCTGTGGATTCGAATTACCTCATCGAGGGCAATGTCATTGTCAATGTGCCGGAATCTGGGGGACTCACGATCCAATCAGCGCATGGGATCACCATCCGTAATAACGTGATCTACAACAACGCGGGTGGCGCCATCCAATTCTCCGGGGATTCCTCGTACTCCAACCGCGATGTCGAGCTCTACAACAACACCCTCTATAACAATGGAGGCGGGATAGGGATCGACCACGTCGATGGGATCATCATCAAGAACAATCTGGTCTTTGGTAACAGTTCCCGCGGAAATTACAGGAGCTCGAGCAACATCACCAGCGACTACAATCTCTGGGCTCCGATCAACGCGAGTTGGTCCGAAGGCACGCATTCGATCATCCAGACGAGTGCCTCAGGTATAGTCGTGGATCCTGACGGCGGTGATTTCCGTCTCACGGCAGGAAGCCCTGCAATCGCCAAAGGGGTCGCTTTGAATACGACGGGGTTCGCAACGGATATTGACGGGAACCTCCGGCCTCAGGGCGCGCCGTGGGCTATAGGCGCTTACGAGTTCCCGCTTTCAGTATTGCCTGTTATCACTGCCATCACAGCCAACGTTTACAATATTGGCGCCAGGATTACGTGGACGACGGATGAGCCGACCGATTCACTTGTGGCCTATGGTCCAACATCAAGTTACGGACAAAGCACGCCGCTTGACAAAGCCCTGATAAAGAGTCACGCGGTCAACATTACCGGCCTGTCCCCAGTCAACACATATCATTTCAGGGTCAAATCCAGGGACGCGGGGGGAAACCTTGCTACAAGCCAGGACCTTACATTTACCACTCTCGGTGCTTCTACACTACCGGTTTCACCGCAGACGCTCCCGGGCGGAACGGTTGGAATCCCATACAACCAGACTGTGACATCATCGGCTGGCACATCACCGTACACCTTCAGTGTTCTGATAGGTGCTTTGCCCACTGGTCTGGCACTCAACGGCTCGACAGGAGCAATCACGGGAACACCGGCCAAATCAGGCACCGCGAGCTTTTCGGTTAAGGTTCTCGATTCGCTGGGAGAATGGGGGCTCCAGTCTTACGTGGTGAACGTTTCGACTCCGTACTCCGCCTTTGTATCATTGACCCTGCTCAATACGACCTACGACAGCAATCCTTCGCCGGGACTTGTTGGCAGGTTCTCGCTGAACTGTAGTCTGATTAATGACGGTCCGCCAATCATCGGACCGATATATTTCAAATTAACGTATTTGGGCAGGGTCGGAAGCGATGAAAATCCCGCGCAGCCCAATGTGTTGCTCAGTGCGGACAACGGAGTTGGGGATGTCCAAACGCTGTTGGTACCATCCCTTGCTACGGGCCAATCTACACCGGTGTCTTTCCTTGTGGGTATCGGTTCACGGCAAAGATTTCAAATTTTCGTTGAACTCTACGCCGTTCTGACCGGAAGTGCGGTGACGTTTTCAGAAGAAGGGATCACGAAAGCCGCGAAAGCCGCTTCCACGAGTGCGACGCTGCTTGGCGGTTTTCAATTTGAAAGTTCTGATGTGGTTGTTTCTTCGGGGTTGAAAAAATCCGATCGGGGTGTTTCCCCTCCGCCCGGTAACACAAGCGTCATTACGGGACCCGGCCCTCAATCGCGGCCGGTGATTGCCGTCGACGGTGTCAACCCAAGACGTATTGCGGTTGCCAGCAATGACTATGAAGCCCGTACCGTGAAAGTGAGTACATCGGACGATGGCGGAAATACATGGCGTGTGACGGCACTCAGCCGCTCCTTCCAAGACCGAGTATTTTTTGCTCAGAACGCTAGCCTCGCTTTTGACTCGCTTGGAATGCTTTCTGTCGTCTACACGCTATCCGATCCTACAGACTCCACAAATGCCCTGGTCATTGTTGAATCAAGTGACGGCGTCAATTTCACTTCACCTGTCGCGATCAACTTTCACCCTGCATCAGACAGGATCATTGACAGCAGGCCCGTGATTGCGATCCGATCTGGCGCGGGCCGTTACGTAGCCTGGGACAGTTTGTCCACTGCCACCGGCGACTACAGTATCAATCTCGTGCGATCCCCAGAAGGCGGAGTCTTCGGTCCGGTAACAACTATTGGCGGATATGGGCTGCTGAGTTCCCCCACGTTGGCGTTAGGCAAGAATGCTGTTTACCTCGGATGGGATGATTGGGGATTTAACTCCGGCCCACCCTACAACACGGGCGGAAGATTGATGATCACTGCGTCGCGTTACGGTCCGGAATTCAACTTCGGTCCACCGAAAGAGATCGCCCGAACCAGCATCGGTTTTGCGAAAAAGATAGCGGCAATGCCTGAGCTAGGCGTCGGACCGAATCTGAGTCTGGCCGTGGACCGGAACGCAGACGAAGTGATTTACGCCGCATTCGCGGATAAAAATAATGGCATGGATATCCGCCTGGCGCGATCCGTCAATAGTGGGGACCAGTGGGAAATCGTGACCGTCAACGACGATGTGGATATGGCGGATCAGTTCAGTCCGGCGATTGGACTCGACTCCCGGGGCGGAGTGAATATCGCTTTTTACGACACGCGGATGAGCAGCACCTTTGAGGCTGCAGATGTATTCCTGGCCAGTTCTGGCAGGGGAAATTCGTTCGAAAATCTACGCATCACAACGGTTTCCTCGAATGATTCAAGAAAAAATCTGTTTCGCGACTTCACTGCAAACCTCGGGGATCATACCGGAATAGCCATGACGCCGAATGGGGCAGTCGTGGTATGGACCGACACGCGCCTCGGGACTGAAGATATTTTCTTTAGCGAAATTGTCCCGGCCATGATGGATGCGGCGTCATCGACTTCATCCGTGACCTTTGGGATTGCGGACGACGGAGGACAATCGTGGGTTACGACCGGGGCGAGCGAATCGCTCAGTATCGGCTATGCCCGCATGCAGCAGGATACGGGCAGTTCTATGCTATCCGGACTGGCGATCTTCGAATATCGTTCACGGGGGATACTGGTCACTGAAGCTGCTGTGCCGGCATCCACGCCAAGATCCAGCGGCCGCATTTACTTTGAGGTGAACGGACCCGTTAATACAGGTATCGCTTTTGCCAATGCCACTGATCAGGAAGCAGTGATTTCCTTCTATTTTACCGATACCGGCGGAACCGACTTTGGGCAGGGGTCCTTCACCTTGAATGCCAGCAGTCAGGTAGCGGCATTTCTGAACCAGGCACCGTTCAAGGGCGGGTCTTTCATGCAGGGGACCTTCAGTTTCAGTTCCTCGGTACCCGTCGGTGTCCTTGCGATCCGCAGCTTTATCAATGAGCGCAGCGAGTGTCTGATCACCACCGTACCGGTGTCGGCCATCGGAGAGACCAACTTCGATCCCATTGTGCTGCCGCAGTTCGTCAATGGCGGAGGCTGGACGACCGAGACCATTCTGACAAACCCTTCCAACTCCACAATAGCTGGTTATGTACAGTTTTTCGGTCCGGGATCGTCCGGCCAAAATGCGCGATTGCTGAGTGTCTCCATCAATCGCGAGTCGAATACGACGTTCTACTATCTGCTTGCGCCGGGCGCTACAACTCGTTTAGTGACTGGCAATTCAGGAAAGACGCTCCAGGTCGGTTCGGTGCGCATCACTCCAACCTCCGGTGCGGCTCCCACCGCGATGGCCATCTTTTCATTCAAAAATGGCAGCATCACTGTCAGTGAGGCCGCTGTTTCGGCCGAGCCGGCGGGGCTCGCATTTCGAATTTATAACGAAGCATCGGGCAGTCCGGGCCAGATCGGCTCCGTCGAGTCGGGCTTGGCTCTGACGAATCCGTTGCCGACTCCGGTCACGGTGAACCTTGACCTGATCAGTATGAACGGCTCATCACCCGTGCCGCCGGTGACACTGACGGTTCCGGGGAACGGTCAGGTTTCCCGATTCGTCCGACAACTGTTCCCACGGCTGAGTGCGCCTTTCCAGGGTTTCCTGAAAGTGACGGCCACGGCCCCGATTGCCGTTACCGGCGTGCGCGGCCGCTACAATGAACGCGGGGATTTCCTGATCACGACCACCCCGCCATTCAACGCAGACGTGATTCTGCCGCCAACCCAGCTCGTCTTCCCGCACCTTGTCAGCGGTGAAGGGTACTCCACCCAGCTCGTTATCTTCGGACAATCCGGTTCCGGCAGAGTCTGGTTCAATTCTCAGAACGCAAATGCTCTGTCCAACAATACCCTCCATCCAGTTCACTGAGCTTATAAGAAGGAGGTACTGCACCTGTGAAGGACGTAGTGGATATCACCGATACGAGTTCCAGCGACAGTTTACTTTTGAAGATGAGAATGACCAAAGAGCTGGGGTTCGATTTCAGTCCAGCATCCGTCATTATGGATTTTGGCTGTGGCAGCGGCAACAGAGTTCATGAACTCCGGCAATTTGGGTATCAAGCGTTTGGCTGCGATCTCAAATTCAAAAATGACAAGAATATAGACACCGGTTCTATGGAGCGAAAAGGGATCGTACGCCTGATTGACAAAAAACATTACGCACTGCCCTTTAAGGACAACACGTTTGATCTGGTGTTTAGTGACCAGGTCTTCGAACACGTCCAAGACTATCCCCAAGCAGTTTCTGAACTGGCCAGAGTTCTGAAGCCTGATGGGATGTGCCTGCACATCTTTCCTTCGCGATATGCTCCAATCGAGGCTCACGTGTATGTGCCGCTGGCTTCGATCATCCAATCATACTGGTGGTTGTATTGCTGGGCGCTTATCGGAATACGTAACGAGGAACAACGCGGGGCTGCTGCCGACGAAACCGCAAAGGAAAACTTCAATTATCTAAAGAACAATACAAATTACTTATCAAGAAAGGCCATAAGGAGCCAATTCTTGGTACATTTCCGCGACGTTGTATTTTGTGAAAATACATTTCTTAAGTTTTCCCGGAAGGGAAAATATCTCTGGGCCTTATCAAGGCTACTGCCGTTTCTTCCCTCCATCTATAGCACCTTCCGAGGTCGTGTTGTGTTAGCGAAACAGCCTATCAAGACATGACTTCCAATGGAGGTGCCTGATTTGGCTGGCGCGACTCCCGATGGGCTTTGCACAAAAAATCTTGGGCGGTCATAGACCGCCCCTACAGCTTGGGTGCGCAACTGTAGGGGCGCTCTATGAGCGCCCGCGATGTATTTTTTGTGCAAAGCCCTCCCGATGAAGCCGCGGCCGCCACAGTCTGCATCAATCGAACATCCAGGCAACGGACAACTTTGATCCGATGAATTGCGGCTTTCTAAAATCGAGCCGGACTGTACTCCTGCTTTCCGCTGCAGTGATTACTTTTGCTGGGTTACGGCAACTAACCAATCAAGTCCTCGTCATTACTCCTGCCCCACCTGTCGTAGACGCAGGTCCGGCGAAAGTCATTGCGTTCCCGGCCAAAGACCTCACGCTTTTTGGTCATGCTAATCCCAACAATGACCCGCTCACGGTCCGGTGGACCCTGACGAACGGGCCAGCGCCCGTCCGTTTTTCGGCGCCCTGGGGGCTCGCCACGACCGTCACATTTACAACGACGGGCACCTACACGTTTCAACTCGCTGTCAGTGACGGTACCTTCAACGCGACCGGCAGTACAACAGTCACGGTCAACCCCGCTTCCAGCCAGACTGAGTTCTACGTCGATCCAACATATACAGGCAGCGTGGAAACGGGGGCTGCTGCCACGCCATGGAAAACTCTCATTGAGACCGACCCCTCATCGTATGGGCGATGGGGCACGATCAACGCCGCGCTGGCGGCGGGGCCCG
>QHWY01000308.1 GCA_003223875.1 Acidobacteriota bacterium
TGGAATTCGCAGATGAAATCGTGAAACTCGACACCACCACCGGTAAACAAACTCATTACAAGGTGCACACCGCACGCCGACCTGCGACATATCCAGACTGACGCCGATGGAAATTTGTGGGCAAGCGCGCAGCAGTCCGGGAAACTGATCAAGGTCGATGGCCGAACGGGCCAAGTCACCGAATACGCGCCGCCCACAGAATTTCCCGGCATCCTCAGTGTGGATGTGGACAGAAAACGAAATCTGATTTGGGTTGCTGAAGCGGAAGCCGACAAAATGGCGCGATTTGATCCCCGAACGAATACGTTTACGGAGTTTCCACTTCCTAGCGTCCGCACCGGCCTTAAACGGATCGCGGTCGATCCTCGCAATCCGAACCGCGTATGGTGGTGCGCAACCGGATCAAATCGCGCCGGGTATGTTGAAGTGATCGAATAGGCCGTTATTGTTTCGGCTTCTCGAAGTTGAACATCCAATTGATGCCGAACTGGTCCCGGAGCATCCCGAACCGGGCGCCCCAGAATGCATCCTGTAACGGCATGGTGATTTTGCCTTTCTCGCTGAACGCGTTGAACAATCGGTCGGTTTCTTCGGCGCTTTGGCAGTCGATGCTGATGGAGAAGTTTGTTCCTTGAACGAAATTCGATCCCGGCATGGTGTCGGATGCCATCAACAGCGCGGTCCCTTCCTTCGTCACTCTCGCGTGCATCACCCGATCTTTCGCTTCCTTCGGGAAATCCCCCGGCGCCTCCGAAAACGGCATGATGGATAGCTCGCCGCCCAGGCATCGCTGATAAAATTTCATCGCTTCACGACAATTTCCATCGAAATTCAAATATGTGACAATTGCTTTCATACTCGCTCCTCCCTCGATTAAGCCAAAGACTTGATTTTTGAGTCCGCGCGGGACACCTTCTTCGTTACGAACAAAGCCAGAGAACCAATGATCCACGGGCCGAGAGATCCGGCCGTGGTTCCGATGAACAGATGTGCTGCGGCGTGGGACCAGGTTGCTCCGTCACTGCCGAATGCGTACTCCGGCGCGCTATAGATATTGGGCGTGCCGGTGACAATAGCCAGGACGATTCCGAAAATGATGACGACCTGAGCCGCCAGGTTCAGTAGCACAGAAATCACCAGAAGTTGCTTGTAGCCGCCGAAGCCGCTGGTATGAACACGCACGGAGTAATACAAAACTCCAATTCCCACGAGCGCGGTGACGCTGATCCATTTTGCCGTTGAGTTCGGCGCGCCACCTAGCGAGACGGCCAGCCGGACGATACCGGCTATGGGAACCAGCACAAGAAACGGTTTGCAAAATTCGACATACTCGCCCAACCGTTTGCCAAAGATGGTCATGGATTCCTCCTATTTGTGAATCGCATCGTCGTTTCTCCTTTAATGTTTTCGAGATTTCTCCGGTAAGCCTGGTATTTCCATCACTGGACGGATTTCGATGGTGCCGAAGCGCGCTCCGGGAATCCGCTCGGCAATGCCGATGGCCTCATCGAGGTTCGCGGCATTGATCAGGTAATAGCCGCCCAGTTGCTCACGCGTTTCAGCAAACGGTCCGTCGATGACGAGCCGTTTGCCGTCGCGTATACGAATGCTGGTGGCAGTTGATGTCGGATGAAGTGGCGCGGCGTCCAGATATTGGCCGCTTGAATGGATATCTTGAGCGAGCCGGGCCGACTTCACGTAACATTCTTCGCGCTCGGCTTCGCTCAAGGTCTGTTCATTCAAATAAACCAGCAACATGTATCTCATCTTCTGCCTCCATAGGTAAGTCGAACGGCGAAGTCTGAAATCGACACGTCCGAAAAAAATTTTGTTTATTCTTTGAGTATGCTCCTGGATGCCAATGTCGCGATTGAAAACGTGTATCGCTCGGATTGGGGCCGGATTGTAGCCGCGCTGATTCGTCTTTTCGGGGACTTCGACTTTGCCGAAGAGGTCGCCCAGGAGGCCTTTGCCGCGGCTGTGGATCAGTGGCGATCGTCCGGCATTCCCGAAAACCCGCGCGCCTGGCTCATCCAAACGGCACGGCACAAAGCCATCGATCGCATCCGCCGGAAGACGTCGTTCGCGGAAAAACTGGAATCGTATGCGATTTTGGAGGCAAGCCAAAAGGTTGAAGGGCCCGGCATCAATGCGATCGACATTCCGGATGACCGCCTTCGACTGATCTTCACCTGCTGCCATCCCGCGCTCGCGTTCGAAGCCCAGGTCGCGCTGACACTTCGCACGCTGTGCGGCCTGGAAACCGATGAAATCGCCCGCGCGTTTCTGATCCCGACGCCGACCATGGCGCAGCGGCTTGTGCGGGCGAAGCGAAAGATCCACGATGCCGGAATTCCATATACAGTTCCGGGCGCGGAGGATTTGCCCGAACGGCTGGATGCGGTCCTGACAGTCATCTACCTCATCTTTAATGAAGGTTATACGGCGACTCGGAGCGGGAGTTTGGTGAGGGCCGATCTCTGTATCGAGGCGATCCGCCTTGGCCGCCTCCTCACAACGTTAACGTCACCCCAGATTCCGCCCGAAGCCGCCGGTCTGCTTGCTTTGATGCTCCTTCACGATTCACGACGGGATGCGCGCACCGACGAAGCCGGAGATCTTGTTCTTCTCGAAGATCAGGATCGTACCCGTTGGAATCAGCTGCAGATTGCAGAAGCGCTGCCGCTCGTCGAATATGCTCTTCGCAGAGGCGGCGGGCCGTTCGCGCTGCAGGCGGCAATCGCGGCGGTTCATTGCCAGGCTCCGCGAGCCGAAGATACGGATTGGGCGCAGATCGTCGGCTTCTATGATCTTCTCGAGCGCGTCCAGCCCTCGCCCGTAGTTTCACTGAACCGGGCAGTCGCAATCGCGATGACCGAGGGGCCCGACCGCGCCCTTGCCCTTCTGGATGAATTGTCCGCTTCAGGCGATCTCGACCGATACCACCTGTTGCATGCCGCCCGCGCCGAGATGCTCCGGCGAATCGGGTCCCCGAAAGAGGCGGCCAAAAGCTACACGCGAGCGCTGGCGCTGGTGACCAACGATACCGAACGGAGATTTCTCGAGCGCCGGCTAGTCCAAATCGAGTTGTCGGGCGCCTAAACCGCAAATCTGCAGAAGAAGTAAAATCCTTGAAATATGGATTTCCCTCATAGTAAAGAGAACCACCGTTACCACTCAGTATATTTGGAGGGAGCGGAGGAGCCATGGATCAGGCCAGCCGCCAGGCACGGACGCAGGAGACAGATCTGTTTTTCTCGCTATCTCTAGATCTTCTTTGCATCGCAGATTTCGATGGCCGATTTTTACGGCTGAATCCGGCCTGGCAGGAAACCCTGGGTTTCTCGATAGAGGAACTACAGTCGCGTCCCTATATCGAGTTCGTCCATCCGGAGGATCGTGAAAATACGATCGCGGAAGCACAAAGGCTGAGACTCGGAGGCGCTACGTGGTCCTTTGAAAACCGCTATCGTTCAAAAGACGGTTCATACAAATGGTTACGCTGGACGTGCGCATCGGACCCAACATCTCGGCGTTTGTACGCAATTGCTCGTAATGTTACCGAGCTACGCCGGCTTCAGGAAGATCTGAGATTAGCCAATGAAACGCTCGAAGATCAGGTGCGGCAGCGAACTGAAGAATTGCTGCATACGAACCAAGTTCTCGGGTCGCTCATCGACGCTTGTCCCCATGCCATCGTTGCTGTCGATACTAAACGGAATGTCACTATCTGGAATAATGCGGCCACTCAAATCTTTGGCTGGACCGTGTCAGAGGTTCTCGGCGCCAAAGTACCTTTTGTCACTGACGAAACGCGCGAGGAATCCAACGTCTTCAACCAACGTGCGCTGCGCGGTGAAACATTTACAAACCACCAAATGCGCCGCGCGCGTCGTGACGGAGGGACAGTCGATCTGCTCGTCTCGGCCGCTCCACTGCGGGACAGTTCTGGCGCGATCAATGGCTTCTTGACAGTCGCGACGGATATTACCGAGCAGCAGAAACTCGAACAACAGTTTTTGCGGGCGCAGCGACTGGAAAGCTTGGGCACGCTGGCCAGTGGCATCGCGCACGATCTCAATAACGTGTTAGCGCCGATCGGCATGGCTATGGAACTGATCCGCATGAAGTTCCCCGGTTCCGGTATTGAAGACACTCTGGACTTGGTCGATAACTGTGTAACTCGTGGAGCCGACCTGATCCGGCAGGTCCTCACCTTTGTTCGGGGCGTGCGCGGACAACGTGTGGCTGTCCAGACTAGACATCTCCTCCTGGACACGGCAAGAGTATTGGCGCAGACGCTGCCGAAATCGATCACTATCAATTCCGACATCCCGCGAGATTTATGGTCGGTGCAAGCCGACCCCACGCAAATCCACCAAGTTTTGATGAATCTTTGCCTCAATGCCCGCGACGCCATGTCTCAGGGTGGAAGGTTAACTATCACCGCTCGGAACATTGTTTTGGATGAAACCTATACCAAAATGAATCCTGGGCTTAAACCCGGGCCGTACGCTGTCATCGAAATCCTGGACACGGGACATGGAATTCCGGCTGAAATTCACGACAAAGTATTTGAGGCGTTTTTTACGACGAAAGAGGCGGGCAAGGGGACAGGCATCGGCCTATCTACTGTTGCGGCGATTGTTCGCAACCACGGCGGATGCATCAACCTGTATAGCGAAGTGGGCGGAGGCACGTCGTTCAAGATCTATTTCCCTGCGCTCACCGGAGATGCAAGCGAAAGTCGTGCCGGCGAAAAAGAAATGCCTATCGGTACGGGCGAATTGATCTTGATTGTGGACGACGAAGCTGCAGTACGTGACATCGCCAAATTAGTGCTCGAAACTCATGGATACCGAGTCATCGCAGCGCAGGACGGCGCCGAGGGTGTTGCAGTCTACGCAAAACATGTTGACGAAGTCCGATTAGTGATCTCCGATTTGGATATGCCCGTTATGAGCGGGACGGCGATGATCCGTTCTCTTGAACGGATCAATCCCGACGTGCGGGTCATTTCTGCCAGTGGACTTGCATCCAATGGCCGCTTGTCCCACAACGGAGACAGTTCACGTTTCCGCCGAATGCTCTCCAAACCGTACACGGCTTCCGACTTGCTCCGGACGGTAGACGAAGTTCTGAAAGCAAGCTAAGGTGACATTCTATGAGCCGAATTCTTGTTATTGACGACGAAGCCGAAATCGTCACGCTGGTATCTGAGGTTCTTCGTTCGGCTGGCTACGAAGTGCGCGGGCTGGCGAATTCCCGAGAAGGTGAAGAGGTGTTCCGGATTTTCGAGCCCGATCTTTGTTTACTGGATTTCAGAATGCCGGAGCTTACCGGTGCCGACCTGTTCCGGCAATTCAAAGCAATCGATCCGTTGGTGGAGACAATTTTCTTGACCGCAGAAGCGGAAACAACGCTGGCCATAGATCTTATGAAGGCGGGAGCCATCGACTACCTACTAAAACCTTTCGACATGGGACAATTGATGGCGGCAGTCCGCCGTGCGTTGGAACACCGGCAATTACTTCGAGAGAATGTCAATTACCGGAACCATCTCGAGAGGCTGGTTGCAGAAAGGACGGCCGCGCTCAATGATGCCTTGCGCGGTCTGAAACATATCCATGAAGGAACTCTAAGCGCTCTTTCGACGGCCCTGGATTTTCGCGATCAAAGTACAAGCGGGCATTCCCAACGGGTAGCCCAGTGGACGACTGGAATCGCTCGAACAATTGGGATATCCGGCGAAGAGTTGCATCAAATCGAGCAAGGCTCGCTCTTGCACGACATCGGTAAATTGAAAATTCCGGACTCCGTGCTGCTTAAGCCAGGTCCGCTGGATAAAGACCAGTGGCTCGTCATGCGCCGGCACCCCGAGTACGGGAGAGATTTTTTGGCGAATATCGATTTTCTCCGCTCGGCCAGCAAGATTGTGTACACCCATCATGAAAAATTCGATGGTAGCGGTTATCCGCAAGGCCTTCGGCGTGAAAAAATTCCGATTGGCGCACGCTGTTTTGCGATCGTTG
>QHWY01000047.1 GCA_003223875.1 Acidobacteriota bacterium
GTCTTCGGAGACTAGTTCGCACTCCAGCGCGTGGACCTTCTTAATAAGGTAGTGGAGCCGTTCCAGAAATGTAGTGTAACCAAGTTGTTCAGGACGGAAGCGAGCGAGTGCTTCGCGGGGAAGCCAGCAGCGTTTGTGGCTCGGATAAAGTATCTTGAAATTGCTGCGCTTGATTTCGATGACCAGCCCCAATTCTTCGGGGAGTTGAAGCTGGTCTCGATAATATTTCGATCGGCAGTAGACGAAATCGCCGACGAGGATTGGACTCGCCTTCACCCTTGAGCTGAGGCTGTTTGCACCGCGCAGACGAACTCAGGAATCGACTTCAGATCGATGTGCGCATTCGGACCGCAGGCGGAGCAGGCTGGATCACGGCGGAGTTTGAACTGACGGAACGACATCTCGAGCGCGTCGTAGACGAGCAGCCGGCCAGAAAGCGTGGTACCAAGGTTGAGGAGCAGCTTGATGGCTTCTGTGGCCTGAATCAATCCGATTACACCCGGCAAGACACCCAGCACACCGGCTTCATCGCAACTCGGCGCCAGCTCCGGCGGAGTGGCTGTCGCATAAAGGCAGCGGAAGCACGGGCCTGCATAGGGAATGAAGGTTGAAGCCTGACCCTCAAAGCGGAAAATGCTGCCGTACGCCACGGGCTTCTTCAGCAGCAAGGCGGCGTCGTTCACCATATACGCCGTCGTGAAGTTGTCCGAGCCGCTGACGATGACATCGTAGTCCTGCATGATGTCCAGAATGTTCGACGCATCGAGGTGGACCGCGTAGGTACGCACCTTCACGTCTGGATTGATTTCAAACAATGTGCGGCGCGCGGAATCGACTTTTGGAATTCCGACCGATGATGTCCAGTGAAGTATCTGCCGTTGCAGATTCGATTCATCGACGACATCGTAATCGACCAAACCGATTGTCCCAACTCCCGACGCCGCCAAATACACACCCGCAGGTGAGCCGAGCCCACCGGCGCCGACTAACAGGACTTTACTCTTGAGCAGCTTGAGTTGGCCCTTTTCGCCCACTTCCGGAATTCGTAGATGGCGGCTGTACCGCGCCATCTGGTCCTTACCGACTTTTTCAGGTGTGACGAATGGGAAACCGTTGTTTTTCCACTCCGTGAAGCCGCCGCGCATGGAGTAAACGTTGGAATATCCGAGATCCTGAAGAGTCTTGGCTGCCAGAGCCGATCGGACCCCGCCGGCGCAATAGACAACGACAGGCTGATTTTTGTCTGTCAAGGTCTTGTCGGCTTTTACTTCGAGAAAGCCGCGAGGGAGAAAGAGGGCCTTGTCCAGATGACCCTGTTCCCATTCGTCGCCTTCACGTACGTCGACCAGAGTAAAACCGTTGTCAGGATTCAACTTATCGCGAACTTCCTGAACGGATACTTCCTTTATTTGTTTTTTTGCTTCGTTGAGAAGCTCTTTAAAGTCGCCCATGTTATTTAAGATTAATTTCTAGCCACAAAACGCTTAAAGGTTCACAAAAATTTTTTTGACTTTTTGTGCCTTTTTTTGGCTGACCCATTCCAAATATACGCTAATCAACCGGGGCTGTCGACTACCACCGGGAATCACCTCTTTTTCTCAAATCGTCAAGTATGGTCTGCATTCTCTCGTGGAGGGCGCGGAGGTGCGCCTCGGAGGCATCCGTAGGTACCCAAATCGGGGGTGCCTGTAGCACCACGGCGGTGGTGAACGGTAAAGGGATCTGAAACTGATCCCAACTATTGAGCTGGATCTTGTGCTTCATCGAGATGTGAAAGCAGAAAATCGCGGCTCCGGTCTTGAGCGCGAGCAGCACCGGGCCTTGCTTGGCGACATAGCGCGGCCCGCGCGGCCCATCGATCGTAAAAGCCGTATCGCGGCCGTTGCGGATTTCACGCGCCATCTCCGCCAGAGCGCGAAAGCCTCCGCGCGAGCTAGAGCCGCGCGCGGCCTCATAGCCGAAGCGTTGAATACACTGAGCAATAGGCTCCCCGTCGCGATTCATGCTGGTCATGACGACGATTCCACGGTTTCGCCAGTAGTACGTTGCAGAGAAAATCCGGCCGTGCCAGAAGGTAAAGATCGCACGCCGTCCGGATTTATAGATCTCGTCGAGATAGGAATCGCCTTCGGATTCCCAGTGCATGGTCCAGCCGATGATCTGAATGACCCAGTAGCCGATCCAGCCGATAAGCCAAGGTTTGAAACGATCCAACGTCAGAGTTCTTCGAGTAGCTTCGCCATATCCTCGCGGCATTTGCGCCGCCGGATCCCATTTTCATCGACAATCCAGAATCGCGAAGCTTCTGCCAGGATCTGCCCGTATGCAGGAAAACCGATGGAGTTTCCGATCTTCTCCGGCTCAACGTATGACGCGCCTTTGTGGAGCACGCGCCCGTTAAAAATCATCACACTGCCGAACAGTGGTGCGTCGATAGTGATCAGCGTGTTCGAGCGGCCGGTGAACTGTTGCAACTTCTCGAGAGTGATTTCTGAAAGGTTGGGCGAGGGGTTGTGCCTAGCAGCGGCTAACATCGCGTCCTCCCGGTGACAACAAACCCAAAAGCATAAACAAATTTTCAAACGAGCGTCTAATAAATTTCGGGGTCGAACGGGTGAATTCTTAAAGTACAAAATAAGGAATTCCGTCGGCCTCTTGTCAATGGAATCTGAAGTGCTATGGACTTTTATGGAGGAAAAATCCATGATCTGCCCCCGATGCGGAAACGAAAAGGAAATAGCCTACTCTGTTCTTTCGAATAGTTTGGTTTGTCTCGAGCGCGACTGCGGGTTCGAACTGGAGACGAATCCTTCAGAAGCGCATCAAATTCTTGAAACTGAGGAAGAATTGGTGTGTTGTTAGGGGGTGAAACTTCTCCTCTTCGACCTCGATCAGACCCTCATTAACACCGGCGGAGCCGGGCTTCGCGCGCTGGATCGCGCTTGTCTCCACCTCTTCGGGATTTCGAATGCCATGCAGGGGATTTCTCCCCACGGGAAAACCGACCCTGCTATAGCCCGTGAGATTCTACGTGTGCGATTCGACAAACACACGCCCGAGAGCAACGGAGAGATTCGATTGATTCTGGACGCTTATCTTTCCTTCTTGAAAGAGGAAGTCGAGGCTTCGGCGAAATACCGTGTGTTGCCGGGTATCACCTCTATACTTGATGAAATGTCGGCGAGAAAAGATGTCGCACTCGGCTTGGCGACGGGTAATCTCGAAACAGGGGCCCGCATCAAGCTCGATCGGGGAAGAATGAACCGGTATTTTGCCTTCGGAGGGTTTGGCTCGGATTCGGAAGATCGCACCGAGTTGGTACGGAAGGCCGCGGAGAAAGCGGCGGCTCAATACGGTAAAACGATTCCAGCTTCTGACATTTTTGTCATCGGCGATACACCACTTGACATTGACGCCGGCAAAAGAGCGGGATTCCAGACTGTAGGGGTTGCTACAGGAAGTTACTCTATGGAACAGTTGCTCGATTCCGGCGCAAATGTCGCCATCCCCGACTTCGACCAAGGCCGCGATTACTTCTTGCGTTCCACCTTCGTTGCATAGATATCGACCCGCTCTTTCGGACGCTCGTTCTCGGCCGGCACCGCGGCGATTTTCTCGACCACGTCCATTCCTTCAGCCACACGGCCGAAAACGGTGTACGTCCCGTCTAAAGCCGGTTGGTCGGCGAGTACAATAAAAAAGGACGTAAGAGCGCTATCGATTTCCTCTCCGCGCGCCATCGAGACGATGCCGGCCCGATGCTTGATGTCGTTAATTTCCGCTGGAATTTTCACAACGTATTTTTGCGCGGCTTGAGGAATTGCCTCCGAGCGCGTATTGAGATCGCCGGCCTGGATGACGAATCCAGGCGCGATGCGGTGAAAAGCGGTCTTATCGTAAGCCCCTAGTGACGCTAACCGCAGAATGTGCCGCACGTGATTCGGCGCTTTGTCGGGAAGCATTTCAAGGATGATATTTCCCTTGGACGTTTCCATCACGAGCCGATATTGCGAGAGTTCCTCCGCGGTTTCCGTGCTGAACGGCGGCGGGGCGGGCGGCGGGGGCACGGGGCGCGGCCGGATCGTTATGTTTCGAATCTCGATGCGCTCTTTTGCGATCTGCTTGTCATCCACCGGAGTGGTCGAAATTTTATCGGCGACTTCGATTCCTTCGACAATGTGGCCAAAGGTTGTAAATTTTCCGGTGAACTGAGGCTGATCCGCTATGATCACAAGGAATTCGGAGCCCGCGCTGTTCGGCTCATTGGGGAGCAGCGTCGCGGCGATGACCCCCTGAGAAAACGGAATCTTGCTGAATTCCGGCTTCAGGCCGAGATTGAACCCGCCTGTTCCGTACTTCGCCCGAGCCTGCGGATTTTTGGTTTCCGGATCGCCGCCTTGCACGATGCCGTGCGGCACCATGCTGTGAAAGATCGTCCCGTTATAGACGCCTTGCCGTGCGAGTTCGATGAACCGCCGCACGTGATTCGGCGCCTGATCGGGATAGAACTCGATGATGAAATTTCCGGCTGTCGTTTCAAAGACCGCCTGAAGCTGCTTCAGGTCGTCTTGAGGGGAAAGCAGCAAGGCCGCGACAAGTAGTAAGGACATAGTCACCACCCTCTCCGTCTGGGAGAGGGCGCGAAGCGCAAGCCCGATCGGGCGAAGTCTCAGGAAACGGTGAGGGTCGCAACATTTGACTAGACCTGAGACCCTCACCCGCGGCGCTTCGCGCGGCGGCCTCTCCCAGAGGGAGAGGCCAATTCTAAAGCAGTTGTGAGCCGCGACGAAGAGAATCGACGCCGAATTTCTCCTTGATCTCGTCGATCGTGTGGCCCAGCTTCTCCTTCTGATTGGACGCGGCGAAAAGCGTCAGTTGTTGCGGATCACCGCCGTCGCGATGGAGGTCCCCGGCGGATACGCCAAGCAAACGAATCTTCCGATCCAATGGGAATTGCGAAAAGAGCTGACGCGCGACCGCTGCAATCTCCTCACCACTCTGAATGAGTTTATCCAGCGAGTGTTGCTTGGTATGCGTCGAGAAATTCGAGTAGCGAAGCTTTAGCGTTACTTTCCGCGCGCGATACTCGTCCTTGCGCAAACGCTCGGCCACGTGGTCCGACAATTCTAGGATCGTGCGCAGAAGAAGTTCCCGGTCGTCGGTGTCCTCGTCAAATGTCGTTTCAGTACCGACAGATTTGCGCTCCCAGTCGGGCACCACCGGTCGGTCGTCTTTACCGTGCGAGAGCCGATACAAGTGCTCGCCCAGGCTCCCG
The DNA here is from genome assembly GCA_003223875.1 of Acidobacteriota bacterium. Lineage (GTDB taxonomy): Bacteria > Acidobacteriota > Terriglobia > 20CM-2-55-15 > 20CM-2-55-15 > 20CM-2-55-15. Next base: position 5,276 of record QHWY01000047.1, read on the forward strand.
AGCGCTCGAACAAGCGATTCGCGCGGCGCCGAGGCAAGCTGGCCTATCGTTCGAAATCCCATCTCGTGCAGGCGGGCTTCGGTTTTGGGACCGACGCCCCACAAGCGCGAGATCGGCAGATCCCGCAGAAACTGCTCGACGCCGTTCTCTTCGAGAACAACCAGACCGTCCGGCTTCCTTAAATCCGAGGCGATCTTCGCAAGGAATTTGTTCGGCGCAAGGCCAACCGACGCGGTCAGACCGGTGGCTTTACGGATATCTTTTTTTATTGATCGGGCGATCTCGTCCGGTGATCCCAGGAGCGCGACCGACCCGGTAATATCGAGAAATGCTTCATCAATACTCAGCGGTTCGACCAGGTCGGTGTATCGCCGGAATACCTCCATGACTTGATGGGATACCTCCACGTATCGATCCATTCGAGGCCGGACGTAGACACCTTGAGGACAAAGTTTCCAGGCCCGACTGATCGGCAGAGCGGAATGAACGCCGAATTTTCGCGCTTCATAGGAACACGCTGCGACGACACCGCGACCTTTTCCGGCTTTCGGGTCGGCGCCGACAATGACGGGCTGGCCTTTGTAGGCGGGATGATCGAGCTGCTCGACGGACGCGTAAAACGCATCCATGTCGACGTGGAGTATGGAGCGCATGCCCCTTTTTTAGATGTGATACATCAACTGCCGCTGGCTGATGCGCGAGCGGCGAACCAACTCCTCGAACGTGACGTTATTCAGAACGCTGCCTATAGCGCGATCGACTTCTGCCCAGATCGACTTGAATTGACAGACGTCCTGTTTTCCACAATTCTCCGCAAAATTTCCGGATTCCAGGCAAGAAAGCTGGACAAACGGCCCGCTCATGGCGCGAATGACATCTCCGACCGTGATCTGGCTTGGCGACCGGCTCAGGACGTAGCCGCCTTCGGTTCCACGGCGGCTCCTCACGATATCTACCCTCTTCAAGATTTGCATGATCTGAAAGAGAAACTTCATGGGAATGCCTTGGCGCTCAGCGATATCCTGTACCCGGATCGGCGCTTCGCTGTCGTAATTCAGCGCAAGCTCCAGGACGGCCGAACACGCATATTCGTCTCTTGCCGAAATTTTCATCAGACCTCTAGCTGCGACGATACCTTATATGGACCCAATCTGTCACTCCTCCACTGGAAGCTAGAACACGACAGAAGCACCAGACTTCTGATAAAAGAAAATCACATGCTGAAACTTCGTCGCATCGAGCTTATTGGTTTCAAGTCATTTTCGGATCGTGGAGAGATCACGGTTCATGATACCGGTGTGACCGCCATCGTGGGTCCTAATGGGTGCGGAAAGAGCAACGTATCCGATGCCATCGCCTGGGTGCTCGGCGAGCAGAGCGCGAAATCATTGCGGGGCGAAAAGATGGAGGATGTCATCTTTAATGGAACGCGAAATCGCGCTCCCATGGGTATGGCCGAAGTCACGATCACCCTCACCGAAATCGCAAATGGCAATAGCAATGGGAACGGAAACGGGAATGGAAACGGAACCTCACCCGCCGCTGCGCGGCAGCCTCTCCCCGAGGGAGAGGCGAGGGATGTGGTCGTTCAGCGGCGGCTGTATCGGTCAGGCGAGAGCATGTATCTCATCGACGGAAGGCCTTGCCGGCTCCGCGATATTCAGGACATCTTCCTGGGTACCGGTTTGGGCCCTAACAGCTACGCGATTATCGAGCAGGGAAGAATCGGCCAATTGCTTAGCTCGAAACCGTCGGATCGCCGGGCGTTGATCGAAGAGGCCGCGGGCATTACGAAGTTCAAGGCGAAGCGGAAGCTCGCCGAGTCGCGTCTTGAAGCCGCCAGACAAAATCTCTCACGCGTGAATGACATCCTCGCTGAAGTTGACCGGCAGCGGAACTCGCTCAAACGTCAAGCGGGGAAAGCGCGGCGGTATATCGAGTTGCGCCATCGGATGCGGCAGCTTCTGTCAGCTGTTTTTTCTACGCGCGCTGAAATGCTCATCGACCAGCAGGAAAAGCTTGAAATTTCGCTCGTACTGATGGGTGCTGAAGGCAAACGCCTAGAGCAGGAAATCGAACACCTCAACGCTCTTGTTCACCAGAGGCGCACGGATGCCGGTTCGCAAGAACGAAATCTGGAACAGATGAGAGAACGGCGGTCCGGTATCGAAATCGAGCATCAGAAAACCGTTCAACGTGTCGAACGGCTCCAGGATCAGATCACATCGCTTGAAGAACGCGAACGTTCGCTAACTGGCGATCGAGTGCGGGCCGTTGAAGAGCTCGAGAAAAACGCCAGACAACGGGAGGGAAAGAAGCTCCAGTTGGCCGGTATCGATGCTGAGAAAGAGATCGTCGAGCTTGATCTCGACCGAACTACTGCATGCTTAAGCGACCTATCCGATCGCCACGATAAAGAAGAGCGCGCTATCGAGCAGCTTCGGCAACAACAATTTGAAACGGTTGGACGCGAAGCGAGACTTCACAACGAAGTCTCCAGCCGGAATGAGATCAGCCGCCGCCTCACCGTTCAGATGGAACGGCTCGAGCGGGAACAGGGCGAAGCGCGCGAGCAAACATCGGTTCTGGAGCAGCAATTGAATGCGGCGCGCGAAGAATACGCAGGGCAGCAGACGGGATTCGGCGCGCTTCAGGCGAACTTGAAGCAGGCGGAAGAAACATTTTGCCGTTATAAGGTCGAACACACAAATGCCGTAGCTGCGGCCGCCGAAGCAAAGACGCATGAAGAAAGCATTCGGAATCGTCTTCAGACGATCGGTGAACTGGCTGTCCAGCGTGCCTATAGCACGGAATCGGTACAGCACTTCTTTAACGCCGCTCGCGGCCAGGACTGGGCGCCGCTCGGCATCCTGGCGGATTTCATCGAGGTGGATCCAGAATACGAATCACTGGTCGAAGATTTTCTACGATGGAAGCTTCAGTACGTGGTCATCGCGGATCGTAATCAGGCGCGGCGCGCCCTCGAACTGGTCAAAAACGTCAGCAAGGGTCGCCTGGATTGCTTTCTCTTGAACGGCAATACGCGGCCCGAACCGGCGGTTCCTATCGAAGAGGCGATGCCGGTATCGAGCGTTGTTCGGTTCGATGATCGCATCCGTCACTTTAGTGAATACATCCGCGACGCCTACATCGTCGATACGGTTGAACGCGCGTGGGAACTATCTGAGAAGTATCCGTCGTTCGAGTTTGTCGCACGCACCGGGGAGATGGTTCGTGGATATGTGGTCAGTTGGGGTGAGCACGAGCAACTCGGTCCGCTTTCACTGAAGCGTGAAATACGCGAGCTCGACCGCAACATGGATCTGGCCAGGCGTCAAACAGCTGCGCTTGATAAAGAAGCTGCCCGATTTCGCGAATTGGTCGCTGAAAGCGAGACGTTGAAATCGCGCCTCGCGATCGAGCTTCAAGAAACGGAGAAGGCGATGCTCAACATGGATCATCGCGTTCGCTCGATTGCGGTGGATTTTGAGCGCGCCAAACAACGATTGAGCGTGACCGCATCGGAAGTCGGCCGTCTTGCCGATGAGCGCGATCAAGCGCAGCGGGAGTTGGTCAAAGCCGAAACCGAACTGGTCGAAATCGCCGGCGCGAAGTCGGTGATCGAAGCGGATATTCAGCAGCACAGCCGCCAAAGCGAGAAATTGCGGGTGGAAGCGGACGGCCTGCGGCGCAACCTCGGCGGACTTCAATCCCAATTTGCAGTACTCGAGGAGCGCCGGTCGGCGGTGTCGCGAGAGCTGACCGCGCTCGAGGAGCAGGAAATCGATCTTAATAGCCGGGCGCGAGATACGGCGTTGCAGATTCAAGAGGCTGAAGAACAACAAGAGCAGACCCGCGCTACGATCCAATCGCTCGAAATCGCCCGCGCGGAACTCATGGAAGAACGCGGCAGGCTCGACGCAGTCATTACTGAAAATATGGCTGCTCTCGATGAGCTTCGGCGCGAACTCCACGATGCCGAGACGAAATGGGACGAGAATCGCGCGCTCTTGGATTCTTGGAAGGACCGGCACAACGCGCTCGAAATTCAGAGAGCCGAAGTCGACTCGGATCTGAAACATTTGGCCGAGACCTGCGTACATGAATTGAGCGAAACGATCGAGTCGGTATGTCTGGATTATTTTGAAGCACTGCCGCCGACCGAGTTGGAACCCCGTGAGAATGAGTATCGCGAACTGCGCGAAAAACTCGAGTCCATGGGTGCTGTGAACATGATGGCTGTTGAGGAATATCAAGAGGCGGAAGAACGTTTTCAATTTCTCACAACCCAACGGCAGGACCTGCTGGACTCGATTCGGGACACCACTCAGGCGATTGAAGAGATCGACTCCGTTTGCCGCCGCCAATTCAAAGAAGCCTTCGAGGCCATTAATGCCGGCTTTCGACAATCGTTCGTTTCTCTGTTTGGCGGCGGTCACGGAGAGTTAAGGCTGCTGGAAAATGCTGAAGAGGGCGAGCGGCGGCAGGACGATGCAGGCGTGGAGGTCGTCGCGCAACCACCGGGCAAGAAGCTTCAGAATGTCTTGTTGCTGTCGGGCGGCGAAAAAGCATTGACAGCGTTGGCGCTGTTGATCGCGCTTTTCCGTTACAAGCCGAGTCCGTTTTGCATCCTGGACGAAGTCGATGCTCCGCTCGATGATGCCAATGTCGATCGATTTGCGCAAATGGTCCGGGAAATGAGCGCGACGACGCAATTCATCGTTATCACGCACAGCAAGCGTACAATGGAAACAGCATCCCACTTGTACGGAGTTACCATGGAAGAACCAGGTATCTCCAAGATTGTCTCTGTGAAACTGAACTGATGGGAACTCAGCCACAAAAGGCACAAAATATACAAAAATTTTGTGATCTTTGCGTCTTTTTGTGGCCGATGCTTTTATGACATTAATGAAAACGGAGCTTGCGGGCCTGAAGCTTCACGGCCGCGGGAAGGTCCGCGACATTTACGACGTTGGGGAGCATTTGTTAATCGTTGCCACGGACCGTCTTTCCGCTTTCGACGTCGTATTGCCTACGCCGATTCCGAATAAGGGCAAAGTGCTGACTCAAATGTCGGCGTTCTGGTTCGATCACTTCAAGGATTTCGTTCCCAATCACGTCGTGTCGACAAAGGTCGATGAGTATGCAAAGGAACTCCGCCAGTTCCGCGAACAACTCGAAGGCCGGTCGATGCTGGTGAAGAAAGCCAAGGTATTTCCGATCGAGTGTGTCGTGCGCGGGTTTCTTACCGGTTCGGGCTTGAAGGACTACAACAGGACCGGGCAGGTTTGCGGAATCGCCTTACCACCCGGTCTGCGGGATTCCGACAGGCTGCCGCGGCCGATCTTCACTCCAGCAACGAAGGCGGAGACAGGTCACGACGAGAACATTTCGGAGGAACAAGCGGCAAAGATCATCGGTCAGGACAATATCCGCAAGCTGAAGGACCTGACACTATCGATTTATAGCCGTGCCCTCGATTTTGCTGCAAAGCGCGGCATTATCATCTGCGACACGAAGTTTGAATTCGGAGCCATTGATGGCGAGATCAGGATTGTCGATGAAATGCTGACGCCCGATTCTTCGCGGTTCTGGCCTGCCGATCAATATTCTCCCGGAAAACCTCAACCGTCCTTCGACAAGCAATTTGTTCGCGACTATCTCGAACGCATTAACTGGAACAAGCAGCCTCCGGCGCCGGCGCTTCCCGACGACATTGTCCGGGCGACGAGCGCGAAATATGTCGAGGCGCTGCGGATTTTGACCGGCCGCGACCTGCAGTGACGCTACTGGACTGGCTTCTCATAGCGATTCTTGTTTTTTCCGTCGTGATGAGCTGGTTTAAAGGCTTCGTCCGCGAAGTTCTAGGGCTGATCACGGTTCTAGCCGGCCTGCTTCTTGCAGCATGGTTCTATCGCGGGTTTGCGAGCATGTTTAAAGATGTTGTCAAAACGGAAGACCTCGCCCTATTCTTCGGTTTCTCCGTCATCTTTTTGGCAACACTCGTTGCCGGATTTGCGATCATCTGGTTGGTCACCAAATTCGTGAAGTTCGCGAAGCTGCAAATGGCTGATCGAATGCTCGGAGCAGCATTCGGGTTCATTCGCGGATGGGTAATCGGCGCAGTGGTCTTGCTGGCGTTGACGGCGTTCGACGTGCAGACGGAGAGGCTAAAGAACTCGGAGCTGGTGCCGTATTTCCTGCCCGGGTCGAGAGTCATCGCTGTAATGACTCCCTACGAAATGAAAGCGAAATTTTTGGTTGGCTACCGCGCGGTGGAGCGCTGGTGGCGAGAAAAGTAATCAATCCTACAAGGAAAACATTGTGAAAGAGAAGTTGGAATCCCTTGTTGCAGAGATGATTGACCGCCGGATTTATCTGGACGAAGCTCTTGATGAATTCGAAAAGAGATTCATCCAGACTGCGCTGACCAAAACGCGTGGAAATCAAACCAAGGCCGCCAAGGTTCTTGGCGTCCATCGCAATACGCTCAATCGCAAAGTCGTCCAGTACAAATTAAACGGACATCAGTAAAACACCCCTCCTAACGGAGGGGAGTGCCGATTCCGAGTTCGACAGCTTTTTTATACGCGAGATCGGCGGCGACAAGATCTTCCAGCGCCATACCGACCGACTTGAAGACTGTGATGCGATCGTCGACCGCCGGGACCGGCTTGGCTTCCGAAACCAGTTCATCGATCGAAGCGTAAACGCTGTCACGTTGGAGGACGCCTTCGTTCAGCGCTATGACAATGTCGCCGGCTTCCTTGAACGCGCTTTCATAGGAATCCACCACGATAAGCGCGCGCGCGATGACATCGGAACCGATCTCCCGCGTGCTGGGCCGGTACGCCCCAATGGCATTGATATGGACGTTCCTTGCGACGTCTTTCAATTCAAACAACGGTTCGGCGTTTGTCGTACAAGTACAGATGATTTCCGCGCGTTTCAATTCGTTCAGGATCGCGCGGCGTGATGGTTTTCGGAGTTGCCGCTCGACCCGTTCCGCAAATTCTTCGCCGAGCTCCGGCGTTAGTCCAAAGACGAGAACCTCACCGATTGTGAAAAGTTGTGCGAATACTTCCACGTGAGACCACGCCTGGGCACCGGTTCCGAAGACGGCCATCGTCCTTGCGCCCGATTTGCCGAGAAGATCGGTCACCAGAGCAGATACGACGGCAGTGCGGAGGCCCGTCAGGAACTCTGCATCCATCAAGCTCAAGATCTCGCCCGTCTCCGCACTGAAGTACAGATATTTGGAATGAATGAGCGGCAAATTCTTTGCGGGGTTTCCGTTCATCACAGTAACCAGCTTCATACCGGCCGCAGCGAGGTTCTCGCAATAAGACGGCATGAACAACGCGACTCCCTCGTGAGCTGGCATTTCAATCGCAATTCGCAGCGGAATTTTCCATTCGCCTTTAGCGAGCCGCCGGAAACCTTCCGTCATCGCTTCAAAAAGTTCTGCGGCGTCCAGAGCGCGCCGCATATCATCCCGCGACAGTATCAACATGAGTCGGCTTTCGCTTTCGTTTACGTTGTTGAATACGTTCGACGACCTGTTCGGGCAGGTGCTCGACATCGCGCACCGGCAGCAGGTCAACGCTTTGTAAAGGGTCGATGATGAAGTTACTCACAAGGCAGAACTCGTCGTATTGGCTTCGAGTGGAATCGCGCTCGATTGGCGCTTGGAAGAAGCGGCGAAGATCGGAAGCGAGGCGTTCATCGAGGGTTTCGATCTCGTACTGCTCGAAGCCGATGATCCGGCTTTCGCGGATAAAAGCAATTTTGCAGCGAAAGACGGAATCGGCTACGAGCACTGCAATGTAATCGAAATTCCAGACCGAAAAGAATGTGTCTTTGTATTCCTGACGAGAGCGGCGGATCTTATCCAGTTTCCGGCGAACCATTTCAGCATCTTCGAATCGTGTCTGTGCGGCAAAGTCGTTCATCTTTTCAATCAGCGCCCCTTCGATGTCCCCATCTCGTCCTTCGATGAAGGCAATCGCCTGGTCGACATCTTCCAGGTAGGCGCGCCGGTCGATGTCGTTATTGCAAGGGCGCGAGCAGGTGTGCATCTGGAAGTACAGGCAATCCGGGTGCGGATCGTTGCCACGGATGTTATACAGACACGGGCGGAGCTTGAACGTGCGTTCTAGAGTGGTCTTGAGTCGCGTGAATTGGCCGCGGGAAACGAATGGCCCGAAGTAATCCACGCCGGGTTTGATTTCCCGGCTGGCGTAAATCCGCGGAAACCGCTGCCTGCGGTTGATCTTCATGAGCGTGAACAGCCGGAACGTGCGCATCTTGCGGTAGGTTTTTGGGAACTGGTTCTTTCGTTCGCGATAGAGGACGTAAAGTGTTTCGAAAGCCGAATCGGTCTTGATGAACTCAATACGGCCCGTGATCTCGCGCAGATCCAAATCGCGCACGCGCTCGGATCTCTCGCCGTAGTAGCGTGCGAATCGCTCGAAGAGGTTACTCGTTTTATCGAGAACGATCAGTTTTCCATGAAGATCGAAGATTTTATAAACGCCGTAATGCTTAGGCAGTGTGGGCAGCGTTCGATCGTATTCGATCGTCTCGAACCGGAACTCCATGTCTGATTGTTCTACTTTCCGCTGAAGACCTTCCAGTGGAAAAGCATGGATTCGCTCGTGTGATTCCGGGCGTAATCCCAGCCGTGGCCACCGGGATAGAGGTGAGCTTCATGAGCATAGCCTGCTTTTGTCAGCATTTCGTCCAGTTGCCTGGTGCCGACTTCGAAGCCGTACCTGTCTTCGGTGCCGCAGTCGAAGTAGAGTTTCAGCCCGTTCAGCTTTTTGGTGTCCTTCGCCAGCGTCATCGGATTGTTTGCTTCCCAGTAGGTCAAGTCCTGATTGATTCCGAAAATGTGATCGAACATGGCTTGAAACATCTGGAGCCGCCCGCCCGAGACTCTCGCTGCAGAGAGATCTTGTAAGAGAACCGCGCTATGCGCGCTGGCTGATCCGAACAGATCCGGATGTTTCATTGCGAGTTTCAGTGCGCCGTAGCCGCCCATGGAGGTGCCGCTGATTCCGCGCGTTATACGCGTCGCATTGACGCGATTTGCGGATTCGATCATGGGGATGAATTCCGTGATGATCATGTCTTCCCATTTTTCGCTGCCGTCGCGGGTATTCGTGTAAAAGCTGTTTGCGGCCGATGGCAGGGCGACGATGAACTCGCCGATCTTTCCTTCGGCAATCCATTGATCCAGTTTAGTGTCGGTTTGCCCGAGTGTACTCCATCGCATTTCGTTCTCGAAGGCGCCGTGAAGGAAATACAGCACGGGATATTTCTTGGCCGGAGAAGTTTTGTAAGAAGGCGGGAGGTATATGCCGTAGCCAATGTCGCGTCCCAGGATTTTGCTTTGAAATGACTTGTATTCGACGCGTTGCGCCAGAACTTGCGTGCTGAAAACCAGTAACAAGACGAGCGCGCGGATCATAGGGTTATTCCTCCGGTGAGACCTCGCGTGGTTCTTGAGGTGCGCGGGAACTGTCAAAGTGCCGAATCTGCATTTCCTCGGCCGCGATGTCGGTCAGATCGACGATCGACGCGGCGCTGACTCCCATCGTAATCGCTATGGTTTCGCTGAGTTCTTCCTTGGTGGCACCGTATTTCAGCGCCTTCTTGATGTGTCCTTCCAGACATCCCTTGCAATGGGTAGCCAGGGACGCAGCGATCGCGATCAGTTCCTTGGTTTTTCGATCAAGAATGGAGGATTTGTAAGTTTCTTGATAAAACTGGAAATAGATCTTCCGCATCCGCGGATCGACCATGGTGTATGAAGGCCATTTGTCTTCTTTAGCATTCGGCTTATTCGCCATTAATGACTCCCGTGAGAAATTCGGGGACGCACCCCGAATTTCTCACGAGACTGCAACCCCGTCAAGCACGTCTCTCACGGTGGACGCGAGTTTTACGACCTCGAACGGCTTGTGTAGGAAGCCGTCGATACCGAGTGCTTCAAGGACCGGGGCTTTTTCTGGAGACGTATATCCACTGGAGACCAGGACCTTCACGTCCGGTGACTTTTGACGGATCAGGCGAAGAGCGGAGACGCCATCCATTTCCGGCATGATCATATCAAGGATAATGAGTTGCACATCGTCGGTTGTGGATTCGATGGCTTCAACTCCATTGCGCGCGGAGATAACGGAATATCCAAGTTCCGTCAATACAGAGTCGAGTAGGTTCAGCATTTCGGGCTCATCGTCCGCGATCAGAATCTTTTCCGAGCCACCCGTGGGTTTCGCGGTTTGATGGACCGGCTTTCTACGCTTTTCTGTGCATGAAGGAAAGCTAAGAATGAATTCAGTACCGGTTCCGAGTTCGCTTTTGACGTCGATGGTGCCGCCGGTCTGCTTCACGATACCGTAGACGACGCTCAGGCCCAGGCCTGTACCGTTGGTTTTCTCTTTTGTGGTGAAGAAGGGATCAAAAATTTTTGGCAGGGTTTCCCGATCGATGCCCGTTCCCGAATCGGTGACTTGGACAACCACTTGATCGTTATCCACTCGCGAGCTGAACTTCAACAGTCCACCGTCCGGCATGGCGTCGCGTGCATTGATGGCGAGGTTCAAAAGGACCTGCTCGATTTGGGTCTCATCCGCCTTGATGTTGGTGCACTCATTGGTGAGATCGAATTCCAGCCGGATTTTTCGATCCAAGGTTTCACCAAGCAACTTTCCCGTCGTCTGAATGAGCTCGTTCAAACTCACAACTCGTAAGCTCACCGGGTCTTTGCGTGATAAGGACAAGAGCTGTTTCGTCAATTGGGCTGCGCGTTTGGACGCATTGATGATGATGTCTGCGAATCGCGTCGGCGCCGAATCGGGTTCCGTCCGCATCTTGATGAGTTCCGCATTCGGCAGAATGATTCCGATAATATTGTTGAAATCGTGAGCGACGCCGCTGGCCAGCGTTCCGATCGACTCCATCTTCTGAGCGCGGGTGATTTGATCCATTAAGCGGGTGCGCTCTGTCATGTCTTTGATGATTCCTGAAAATCGGCCGGCGTCCCCAACGCAACTCAATAACACCACAATGCGTTCATTGGTATTCGTCAGTAGTTCTGTTTCGAAGTTCTGAACCACGCGTGAAGTCCGGGCCGCCACGACGAATTGGCTCGCCATGTTGGGCGACGCAAACAGCTCTGTAAGCGTTTTGCCGATGATCGAGCACCCGAACAACGCCTCCGCGGCCGGATTCGCGTCCAGAATGAGCCAGCGCCGGTCGCAAATGTAGACGACGTCTTGGATTTCAGTGACGAGAGTTCGGTATTTCGTTTCCGATTCTCTTAGATGAGCGTACAAACCGATATTGGAGAACGCGCTCGCGATTTGGGGCACCACGACCATCAATGTCCGGAGCGTTCTTTCATCGAAACTTCCTGGCGCCTCATCGGCGAGGCAGAGAATTCCGCGCAGATGATTCCGGGTCAGCAGCGGCACGCACACCCAAGAAGCCAGACTCTTTGGCAGCGGCCAGTCTTCGGACCAGATCGGATTGTCTGCGATGTTTGCGACCTGGATCGAGCTGCCGGTCGCTTCGAGATGCCGGACAATTTGTGACGCCCCAATTGTTACCGGGAATTCTTCTGGACCCGAAAAGATGCTGGATACGGCTTGAAGTTCGAACTGGCCTGCATCAGGGCGGGCATAGATCAGCATGTATTTGCAACTGACGGTTGCCGCGATAGCATCGACAAGTTCGGAAGACAAGCTCCAGATCGACGTGTGCTGACTGATGGCATCGCCCACGCGTCGCACGAGCGATAGCTCGTCCATCTTGGAGCGGAAGGTGTCATTCGCTTGCTCCAGGGCCAAGGTCAGAAAAGCGATGCGTCGATCAGTTTCCGTCGACATGGGGTTCACATCAGTAAGCTATCGATTTGTGCTCGCGACCGCCGCAGTTCCGCGGCCGTATCAAAGAAATCGTCGTGACTCAGATGCAACGTCCGGAGTACTTCAGGCGCGATTTCCGATCCTTCCTCCGACAGTGCCACCTTCGCGCAGGCATCGGCAGTGTGGACGCAGGCCACGATGGGCTGTGAAAAATGTTCGGCAACCAGCGAGTGGTGATGTGCAATGGCGCTCACGAGTGCTGGGGGCAATTGCCATCGCTCGGCTATCCATGCCCCGACTTCCGTGTGATCCATCTCGCCCTCAGCAGGAAAATACATATCGATAATCATTTTCCCAACGTCGTGGAGCAGGCCGGCCATGAAACAGAGATCCTCCTCCTTAATTTGGGCTCGCTTTGCAATGAGTGCCGATGCCTTTGCCGTCGCGAAGGAGTGTTTCCAGAATTGTGCGCGATCTTTCCCACCCCGCCCGATTGTTCCGCAGATGAGAACACTCAGCGAGAGTTGCTTGAGCATGTTCATGCCAATGACAACCATCGCGTGTTGAATCGTGCCGATCGTCGCGCGATGTCCATAGTAGGCGGAATTTGCAAGACGCAAGACCCGCGCGGATAACGTTTGGTCGCTCGAAACAATCACAGCAAGCTTTTCCGCACTCGCGTCCTCATCGGCTAACTTCAGAACTTTTTGCGCAATGACCGGCAGCGTCGGAAGGTCCCTAATCGCGTAAACCTTTCGTTTATAGTCGAATACGATGCTCATGCCACGGTCTCCACCACCTTTCGTATCGGAGCGGCAAGAGCGAATCTTTAGCCCTGTGTGTTACGATCAAAGGTTCTATGCTACAGACGGTTCTTTCCGAGCGCTTCTCGCGCCTAACCGATGACCAACTCGACGACCGAATCCGGGCAGCTCGCGAAGCTCTGGGCCGCCGTTTGGTCATTCTCGGCCATCATTATCAACGAGATGAAGTGATCAAGTTTGCCGACGTCCGGGGAGATTCGTTCAAACTCGCCCAGTGGGCCGCCAGCCGCAAAGATGCGGAGTACATCGTATTTTGCGGCGTCCATTTCATGGCCGAAAGCGCCGACGTTCTCAGCGCCGATTACCAAAAAGTTGTTCTACCGGATATGAGCGCGGGATGCTCAATGGCCGACATGGCCGGACTGGATCAAGTCGAGGCATGCTGGGAGGACTTGAAACGGCTAACCTCCGGCAAAATCACTCCCGTGACGTATATGAACTCTGCCGCAAGCATCAAGGCATTCTGCGGCCGCCATGGTGGTGCCGTTTGCACTTCATCCAATGCATCGGTTGTCATGGGCTGGGCCCTGGAGCGAGCAGATAAGATTCTCTTTCTGCCGGATCAGCACCTTGGGCGGAATACGGGTTACCGACTGGGATTGGGCTTGGATGAAATGCCGGTTTGGGATCCCTATGAAGAGCTTGGTGGCAATGCCGTTGATGTGCTACGCAATAGCCGGGTGATTCTTTGGAAAGGGCACTGCTCGGTACATCAGCGATTTTTACCGCAACACGTTCAACAGGTACGATCTCGTTACCCCGACATCCGGGTAATATCCCATCCGGAATGCCGCTTTGAAGTGACGCAACTTTCCGACGAAGTAGGATCGACCGAACACATTATTAAGTGCATTAGCGAATCGCCCGCAGGTACGAATTGGGCCGTGGGGACCGAGATCCATCTGGTGAACCGTCTGAAAAACGAAAACCCGGATCGCTTCATCATTCCACTCGATGACTGCGGCTGCCTTTGTTCCACGATGTTTCGTATCGATCCACAGCATCTGCTCTGGTCCCTCGAGAGTCTTCTGGAGGGCCGTGTTCCCAATCAAATTACAGTACCTCCTGATATCGCCGCGAATGCGCGCATCGCTTTGAACCGGATGTTGGAAATTTCCAATTAGGTCAAAAAGACTGTATGCTGCGCGCGAGACACTATCTTGTTCGCGGCCGCGTGCAGGGCGTCGGATACCGTTATTTCGCGCTGGGAGCTGCCGAACGCTTGGGAGTGACCGGTTACGTGCGCAATCTTGCGAGCGGCAACGTTGAAGTGCACGCGGAAGCCGACGAAGCGACGCTCGAAGCCTTCAAGCGGGAGCTGGAGCAGGGGCCCCGGATGGCGCGGGTTCGTGAAGTTGTCGAGAGTGATTTGCCGTTTTCGGGCTCCTACTCCTCATTTCTCATTCGAGGTTGAGCATGGATGACTTGAAGAAAATGATCCGCGAGGTTCCAGACTTCCCAAAGAAGGGCATCCTCTTTTATGACATCACGACCTTGTTGAAGGACAAGGCCGGTTTTCGCAAAGTCATCGATGCCCTCACCGAGCAAATCCGGGCGCTTCGGCCGGATGTCGTCCTTGGCATCGAGGCCCGAGGATTCATTTTCGCCCCGGCTTTGGCGTATAACCTCGGCGCCGGTTTCGTTCCTGTCCGAAAGCCAAACAAACTTCCCGCCGAATCCGAGCGTATCAGCTATGAGTTGGAGTATGGGATGGACACCCTCGAGGTGCACAAAGACGCCGTCGGACCCGGCATGCGCGTTGTCATTGCCGACGACCTGCTCGCAACCGGCGGGACGAGCCTGGCGACAGCACATCTCGCTGAAAAGCTAGGCGCGCAGGTGACGGCCCTAAGCTTCGTTATCGAACTGGAAGCTTTGAAAGGCCGTAAGCGCTTAGCCGGTTACAACGTTGTGTCACTGCTCAAGTACTAAAAGAGGAAAGCCCACAAAG
>QHWY01000048.1:0-19932 GCA_003223875.1 Acidobacteriota bacterium
TGGATCCGTTGACTTCACTCCGGACTATTGCTCATCAAAGAAACTCTTCCAAATGGAACGACTTCCATTTTTTCAGTCCCCCCACATGCACGCCGGCCGCCAGCCAGGGATGTCTTGCAATGTGCTGATCTGAGAGGCTTGGCCGTTGATCTGGGCAGTTTCGGATGTGCAGACTGGTTGCCATTGTGAATAGCTGCGGCAATCCAATGTGAATAGCCGTTCACAATCCAATGCGAATTACCATTTCCACATCAGGGTTGTATTCCAAAACCCCGAAATAAAAAGGCCTAAGGTTTCAAGGCACTTCGCCCTAAAAACAACGGATTACTCCCCTCATTCCGGAACTGGCACTGTCCTTGCATTGAGGCACGCGAGAGGTGCGGGACAGTGCAAGCAAAGATAGGGTGTGCACCATTAGACGCCCCGGCAAACTTCAAGACGCCCCCCGCTAATCGAGAAAAGGACGCGAAGCTCATGAATCGATACCTTAGACGTGTCCTGTTTGGCGGACTGGTTTTATGTCAGGCCGCCGTCGGAGGCGCGCAGAGTACCAACCCCGGAGACCTCATTGCCCAGATCATCATTCCCGAAGCTGCTAATGGTTTCTTTGGCAAGGCCATTGGCTATGACGGCCAATACTTGTATTACGCCGAATGGGGCGGGAGCGTCCTCCACCGGATCAACGTACCTCCCCCAGGCGTGAGTAATGCGGCAGGGCATATCGACATCCCTATTCAGGGTGCGCCTTCGGGAATTATGGCGATCTCATACGACGCCGGCCGCGACGCGTTTTGGGCGATAGGAGGCGACGGCTTGTCGATGTACTTGCTGCAAAAAACCGGGGAGGCGACACTCCGGTTCACCATCGATCCAACGACGGATCGTCCGGCCAACTGCAGGCCGAGGGGAGGGTTTTTTACTGAGAATTGCCCAAGCGAATCGAAAATCAACTATGACGCGACGGACGACACGATTTGGTATGCGCCCGACACATCCGAGCGCATTTATCATTATCGTACTATACCCGATGTCTTGGGGACCGCCCAGCTCGTCGATGGAACACCGTGGGTGGATGTCGATTTCCCGCCCAACGACATGTCCACCGAGTGCGGTTACAGCATAGTGAGCGGCATCGCTGTCGGAGGCAGCTATTTGTTCGTCAATGTCAACGGTTGCCCTCGCTACTTCCAATACACGAAGACTGGAACAAAAGTCGCTTCCTATCCCATGAACTCGGCGCCTGCGGGCGATATCGAATGCGACGACAGGAGTTATAGCAGTTATGGCGTCGCCGTGTTGTGGGCCAGGGACGGATGGACACGACCAAACATTTATGCGCATCAACAGCCATCGCTAGATGCCTGCAGATATGGCGGGGGAAGCGGGTTGCCTTGAGCCACAACTCACACATTTATAAGAAAGGTGATGTCGAATGAAGATGTCGAACTGCGAGGCGGCCATCATCGGCGCGGGTCCGTACGGGCTGGCTGCGACGGCACATTTGAGATCGGCCGGTCTTCAAACATGGACTTTCGGACAGTGCATGGAATTTTGGCAAAATCAGATGCCCGCCGGAATGTTGCTGCGCTCCCCCTGGGACGCGTCACACATCGCGGATCCACACCATGCCCTGACATTGGATGAATACGAGAAAGCTCGTAGCATTCGTTTATCCCGGCCTGTACCCCTTAACGATTTTATTGAGTATGGTCGATGGTTTCAGCGCCAGGTTGTGCCCGATCTGGACACGCGTCGCGTACAGCAGATTCAGCGGACTTCTACTGGATTCAGGCTGATGATTACAGGCGGCGAGACAATCGAGGCGCAGCGCGTAGTGATCGCCGCGGGTATCGGACCATTTGCTCGACGTCCATCGCTTTTCAGCGCGACACCACAATCGCTCGCCTCCCACTCATCGGATCATCGTGACCTCAGTTGTTTTCGAGGCCGGCGTGTGATCGTCGTGGGCGGCGGACAGAGCGCCATCGAATCGGCGGCTCTGCTGCATGAAACCGGGGCCGATGTCGAATTGGTCCTACGGCGCCCAAGTGTTCGATGGTTGCGGCGGAGCGCGCTATTCCACAGCAGGTACAATCCTTTCCGTCGCATTCTCTACCATCGAACCGACGTCGGCCCGGCGGTTTTGAGTCAGCTCGTCAGTCGGCCAGACTGGCTGCGACGGCTGCCCTTAGGCGTGCAGCAGAAAGCCGCCATACGTTCCATCCGGCCCGCCGGGGCCGCATGGTTGGTTCCGCGAGTGCAAGCAGTGCGGATCACAACGGGCCGGCATGTCATAAACGCACAGCCCACGGGCGACCAGATCTCTGTAACTTTGGACGACGGGAGCATGCGTTGGGTGGACCACGTCCTGCTGGGCACGGGTTATCGCGTCGATGTTTCCCGGTATGCGTTCCTTTCGCACGACATTGCAGAATCCCTATCTCA
The DNA here is from genome assembly GCA_003223875.1 of Acidobacteriota bacterium. Classification (GTDB taxonomy): domain Bacteria; phylum Acidobacteriota; class Terriglobia; order 20CM-2-55-15; family 20CM-2-55-15; genus 20CM-2-55-15. The sequence goes on from QHWY01000048.1 coordinate 2,446, forward strand.
GGTTGACGGATATCCCGAACTGGATCGCGGTTTTCAATCCTCAATACCAGGCCTGTATTTCGTCGGAGCGCCCGCGGCCTGGAGTTTCGGACCGCTGATGCGGTTCGTTTCCGGCACGGAGTTTGCGGGCCGTGTGTTAGCCAAGGCCGCAGCGGGCAACAGGGGCGCCCGGCTTTCAGCGGAAAAACTTCAATGGGCAAGAGTAGCCAAGTCGCAGAGCGGGTGGTGAGCTGTTCCGGGCAAGCCGCTACTTCTTACATCAATGAATGCCACGCGCCGGAATGGTTACTGGGGCCTGCGGAGTGGAGCGCTCACAACCCAGGCGCGCTGGTCATTGGCGGAGATTATCGGAGTCTGGGTACGGTCCGGAGTCTTGGAAGACGAAAAATTCCAGTATGGGTCCTGACCGGCGAGCATCTGCTTGCCGGCGTCTCCAGGTATGCACGCCGAACGTTTATTTGGCCAGCGGCAGAAGAAGAAAAGCAAGTTGAATATCTGATCAGACTCGGCGCGCAGCATGATCTTCGTGGATGGGTTCTCTTCCCCAGCGGCGATGAGACAGCCGCGACAATCGCACGCCATCATACCGCTTTGCGGAAACACTTTCGTCTCAGCGTGCCCCCGTGGGACGTTCTGCAGTGGGCTTATGACAAGCGGTTAACTTATCGTCTGGCTTCCATGGTGGGTGTTCATTTCCCGCGGACTCATACCTTTGCCTGCCGCGAGGAAGTTGCGCAGCTCGAATGGGATTTCCCGGCTGTCCTGAAACCCGCGCTCAAACCCAAAATCAACAGCTTCACGGCGGCAAAGGCGTGGCGAGTGGAGGATCGTCGATCGCTGCTGGAGCGTTATGACGAAGCCTGTACCATGGTTGAGCCCGGCGCAGTTATGGTTCAGGAATTAATACCTGGCGGCGGCGAGCAACAGTTCTCCTATGCCGCATTGTGTTTGCACGGGCGGCCTTTGGCATCTTTGGTGGCGCGACGGACCCGGCAATTTCCCGCCGATTTCGGGCGTTCCAGCACCTTTGTCGAAACGGTGGACCACCAGGAGATCGAGGAAGCAGGACGTCGCATGGTTAGCGCCATCGGTTTTACCGGCCTTGTCGAAGTCGAATTTAAACGCGATCCCCGCGACAGCCTGTACAAGCTCCTGGATATCAACCCAAGAATCTGGGGCTGGCACACGCTGGGCCGGCGCGCCGGTATTGATTTTTCATTTCTATTATGGCGACTAATTCAGGGCGAGTCGTTGTCGGAAAGGCGCGGAATTGCTGGCGTTCGCTGGATGCGGCTGTCTACAGATCTGGGGGCCGCAATAGCTGAAATCTGGCGTGGGCGCCTGTCCGTGGGGGCTTATCTCAGATCGTTGTTCAGTCCCGTCGAATCCGCGATTTTTGCCGCTGACGACCCCGTTCCTGCCTTGCTGGAAGTGCCCCTGGGCGTATACATGATTTTGAAGCGGCGCTGGACCTGATCCCCGGAAGGACGACTGACAGGCGACTTGCCTTTTGTCGTTCTCGTGTCTTGTATACATCTTCTACGTACTATCACTGGACCGCCGGGTGGCATTCGTACAGGCCGGATCCTGCGCAGTGTGCGCGGCCGCAAAAGAGAAATTTCGATTACAGAAAAAATATCCCTATGACTGAGCTCTGGCTCTCTCGAGACAACACTAGGCATTGAATACGGATCTAATCGCACGGGCTCGAGCGAAAAATGCGAGGATTGCACGTCGTTCATCCTCTTTGAGAAAGCTGCTCGCGCATAGACAAACCGTTCCTAGACAAACGCTAACGGGAACCGCGATGTAGTACACGTAATTGCTGGCGCCGTGTAGTGCGTATACTGCTGCCAGGAATCCAAAGAGAAGCACTCCCGCTACACAGAGCCGCTCCTTCTCGATGCGGACGAGCGACATGCCTAAGCCCAGCTTCAGAACCGTAACGCCGGTGCCGACTGTGGTAAGTGCGTAGGCCACAACAGCGCCGTACATACCCCAGCGCCAGGCCAACGCGTAACTGAGCGCCACGCCAAACATGGCGAACCCTGTGACCACAGCCCCTGCAAGACGGGTTTTTTTCTCGATGAACAACAGAGATTCACCAACGTAGTAAACGCCCCTAAATGCGAGCGCCGGTAGAAGTACGAAAGTGACAAAGTAAGCCGGGGCGTACGCGGGGGGCGCAATCAGCCGCAGCAGATCGCGCGCAACAAAAACGATTCCGCATGCAACGAAAGCAAACGCGATCATCAAATATGTCAGTAGCCTGGAAATCGCGGTCGAAAGCTGTGAATCACCTATACGGGAGTAGACAAACGGTTCATAGGCCATAATCACCGGTAAAATAAGAACCATCTCGGCAATCTGCGCCATTTTGGTGCCCAGCGAGTAGACACCGACCTCTTGAAGTCCGTGGAAGAGACTCACGCAGTACAGGCCGGCCCCCTGGACAACCAGCCATCCAGTACTGACCAGAACAAGCGGCCAGCCGAACCGTATCACTTCCCAGGTCAGCGCTAGTGAGACACCCATGGTGATTCTTGCAGCCAGCCTGAAGAACAAAAACCCTGTCAGCAGACCGTAGATGATGGTTTGCGCCAGCAGGGCACCCATGACGCCCAGGTGCAGAGTGCGAAGAAATACCATCGTCAACAGAATTAGAAAGATGGCGCTGGATAAGTTAGCAAGCGTTACCTTCAGCCCCTGCTCTCCGGCCCTGTAATAAGTAACCAAGTGGATCGACAAGCAATTGAACGCCGCCGCCGTACAAGTCAGAAACATGTAGCTCTGTGCGCTGTCGGTATGAAGCACGCTCCGAAACAGCGGTGATAAAAAGACCGTTGTGACAATAGTTACCACCACGGCAGCGGTAAGGTTTATAAAGATCGATGTTCCATATAGGAGACCTATCTGATTTTTGTCTTCATATTCCTTCGCAAATCGAACCAATGCCGTGCGGCTGCCCAAATTGATAACGATCATGAGGATCTGAGCGGTCTGAAGGAGAAGGGCCAGCCGACCATACTCACCCATCTCAAGGGAGTAGGTATAAATCGGTATCAGCACGAACGACGCTACGCGTAGGCCGACTGTTCCAATGGAGTAAAAGAGAACGTTCTTGCCGAACTTACTGAACATTCTGTCTTCTTCTACCATAGCGTTTGGGATCTCATAGTAAATGGCTCTACGGCCCATATGCGACTTTCCAGCGCACCAACGATTATGCAGACGACAGCGTCACTTCCCGCTCGCGGCCGGGAAGCTCATAGATAACTCGTCCGTTTTCCAGACGCGCATAGGCCACGACTGCGCGTTCACTCGACGGTCCGGCTACTCGTAACCGGCCACCAGCTGTGACGATACGCATTTGTCGTCTGTTTCTCCACCACTGATCCACCTCGCCAGGCAAGGCGAACCATGCTCCCTGATCCGCACGGACGTCCAGGAGATGTTCCAGCAACTGTCGGTACACTTCGCGACAATCGTTTGAGATAAGGTAATCCGGATGGACATTGAAGCTCACCAGACCATGTTTCTCGGTCACCAATCCGATTTGTTGCTTCCACAGCGCGATCGATTGATCCCTGAGTACGTTGAACAGCGCGTAATCCTGAGTCGTTGTCAACGGCAACTCCACTAAGTTTCCGATAAAGTAAGGCATCACCGTGCAACAGCCGCCCCGCTGTGGTTCTAGGTGACCCACATTGGGTACCGACATGTCGTAAGAAAACTCCAGGTCTCCGTACCACTCAATATTGCGATACATTACGGGAGATCTGAATCCGGCGGCTCCGTATTCTCTGGCGTATTGGTTGATCCGTTTAATCTGTCTCAGGAATTCCTTTCGGTCGCGGAATAACTGACCGTCATGATTCAACCCATGCAAGTTCAGCTCGCATCCCCGGAGACGCAGCGAGTCCAGAAACGCCGGTGAAACCTCATACCGCTCTTCGGGAACGATCTGAAAGGCGGATTTGATTCCAAATGAAGCATCCAAATCCGCGAGTTCGGTGGCGAAGCTGCGGCCGGCTTCCGTTTCAATGTCATGGGTAACGATTACACAGGCCGAATATCCATCGGGCCAGAACCAAACAAACGGGATCTTCTGGACCCGATGGGAACGAAGCGAGAGAGCCAGCAACTCTTCAAAGATGTTCTCAACGGTCCGATCAACCGGCCAACTCGGGAAAGAAATGCCATTCCAATCCCTCAGATAAATTCTTTGCAGATGCTTACGGAAGCGAACCGGCATGAAAGGGCGGATTGTGTAATAGCTCTTTTTCGCAAATTTCAACAGGAGTCCACGCACACCCTGAGCCGCCGACCCCATATACCGTTCACAACGCAAGTTATCGATAACTTCATCAGGATCGAACGGCAGAACGGTATCCCACTCCGTCACTCTCACGTCGCGAAGCACATCGTATAAATCACACTCTGCGTCTGGTTGTAAGAAGCCCGCGGCTGTTTCCCCATATGCGACGGCCTTCTCGCCGATACGGAAATATCCAGCTCGCGTTGTCCGGGGGTTCGCTACTTTGAAACTTCCATACCGCTCGTCGAGACAATATTGATCGGACAATGCGTTCATTCCACTGACCTAACCGACGTGGCGGTAGAGAAGCCCGCCCAACCTGGTGAAAAGGGGATCTGGTATGGCCGCCACTAAGCGCTTTCCCGCTGCCATGAACAGCCCCGCATTTGCGGGGCCGCCGGAACGTGCCGGATACGTGTAATACGTCAATCGATATCGACGTGCGCCCCAATGATCCTTGAAAGCAATCAGGCCGGGAGTGTGATGATCACTACGGCCAAGATCCAATTCAGCCGCTCCCTCATTCAGAGCTTCTTGTACTGTCCGCCAGATCAGGAATACCATGCCTCCCAGAGCATTGAATCGCGGATCCGAGCAACCGTATTTGTAGGTAACAACGTCCTTAAAGGACAGCGTGATGATGCTGGCGATCGGGATGCCATCTTTCGAAGATGCGACTCGAATCTTCAATTTTTCGCCAAGACAGCCAATCAGATTTCGAAACCATAGCAGCGGCTGCGGCGGAAGTTGATGACGCCGCCGCGTTAGCAACAGCAGGCGATAGAATTTTTGGAGAAGTTCTTCCGACCTTCCTTCTTCATAGCGCAACTGTTCGCGCTCACTACGAGAGATTTTTCGCCGGATGCAATCCTTCTGAAAACCGCGGAAGACATCATCACGGCTGCGATGGAGCTCAAGGCGGTGAATCACTGCATCATGACTTTGTGTTAGTTCTGCGGCAGTGGTTATGCCCGATTCATACGGGGTAAGAGGCCTTGTCTCTACATATTTACAATTGTTCTCTGTCGCGTCGTCTTTTACCGCAGCGAGCAGTACATGCAGCTCTTCAGGGCTTGCGAGCGGCTGGCAGTGGTCGGAAAAAGGTAACGAAACCAGACGCCGGCCCGTCAGCCTGCTGTGAATCAGGCAGAACGGTACGCCATTTACCAAGCCGTTACGATCAGTTGCAGCATAGACCACCGGCTCGTAACCGTAGGTTTGGCGCAATGCTTCTAGCCACGCGCTCGTATGAAAGATGCCTGCGTCGGGACGATTTTCAACAAACGTCTGCCACCGCCGGTCACTTCCGGGATCAATCCGAGCTATAACCATGAGTGCCCGTTGGGTGTAAAAGTTCCGTCTGACTCTTCATTTCGTTCGATCGAAATATTGTCTTCAGGAAATCCGAGTCGAAGCTTTGCTCCAAAATCGCAATGTTGGGCATGACGCAGTGCCCGCCAATAACTCCGGGGAAATACTTGACTGGTGGAAGAAATTGCACTTCTTCGTAGAAAGAAGCCACCTCGTCATAGTCAACGTCCAGGTGATTGCAATATCGCTCGACCTCCTGAGCCCAGGCGATCAGTAAACCGAAATAGCTGGTTTCCGTTAGCTTCGCCAATTCCGCCGTCTCAGGCGAAGCCACCAGTTTCGTCTTCATTCCAATCGACCGAAAATGTTCCGAAGCGCGGAGAGCGGCCTCCTGATGAATTCCACCTATGAACTTTGTGTAATGGAGGAGGTCACGTTTCATTTTGAAGTGTTTGCCTCGGATCGGACTGTAGACAATTGGCACCCGCGTGAACCGGTGAACTAGCCTTGTCGTGCCCGGAGCTACTGTGCTGTTAATAACGGTTAAAGCAGGTCGATTCTGTTCGATGTATTGAATAGTCGTGCGAACAAACTTCTCGCTGAATGGATAACAGATGTGAAGAACGGCGCATGTACCATCGGTGACCACGGGTTCGATGTCAATTCCGACGGCGTTGTACTTCTCGCTGATTAGCTCGAATAACGGGCGGCCAACTTCGCCCAGACCGACCACAATCACGTCATCTTTCGCCACTGCTTTTTCCTTTCAATTCGTATTGCACGAGAAATGCTTTTGGAGGCAGCAATGAATCAACCAGCGTGAAATAGACTTCTCGATGGTGCTGCCAGTTGTAGATCTCCGTGAAACGTCCCGCCTTCAAAGCGACGCTAGCTGCCATTACGGGATCACGGTAGAAGCTCAGAATCTGATTTGCGAGTTCTGTTTCGTTCCCCGGTTCGAAATATCCGACCATCCCCTCATCGAAATACGCTTCAATGGCACGAAGCCGCGAGACAATGGCGGGTATTCCTAAGGCCACATATTCGAGCAATTTCGTTGGAAGCACGTAGTGGGTGAAAGTGTCCGCGGCATACGGAATAATTCCGACCGAGGCCTCAAGAAGTATTCCTGGGAGCTGCTCGACAGGTACCGGCGCTATAAATTGCACGCATGAGGTTAAATTCAGTTCTGCCGCCCAGCGGTAAAGGCGAGCCATACCAGCGCCACCACCGATGATTTGAAATTCGAGGCTGGGAATCTCGTTCCGGACTCGCGCCACAGCCCGAAGTGCGATTTCAAGACCGGCTCTGTCGTTATCCGGGATAGTGCCGTGATAAATCAACCGGAAAGGTTTCTGTTTTGGGTTGACGGATGAACGCTGCACAAAGATGCGATGATCCGGCAGGTTGAGCAAGACGGAAAACTTTTCGCGAGGATTCCCGTGCTTGGCAAGGATACTCAGATGCGGTTCGTGGACGGCGATCGTTTTATCGGCGAACGCAACGCTGATTTTTTCAATCCAGATAATGAATCTGACCATCCAGTTGCGATAATCCACGCCGAATTTGGCCATGTACATTTCCGGCATCAGATCGTGGACATCCAAAATGATCTTTGCTCCCAGCAGCTTCGGAACCAATGTCGTAAAGACCAGGAAATCCGGCCCCGTGTGGACTTGCGCAATGTCGAAGGGTCTTCGAAGGTGAAGGATAGAAACCTTCAGAAATGCGAAACAAAAAAAGCGGAAATAGGCTGCCAGATGCCCCACACGTTTGAGGCCGCGATATTTGCCGGAAGTCGCATACAGCCTCACGCCGCCGAGGCTCTTCGCCTTCTTTTTATCGAGACAGACGCAATCGACAGTATCCCCCCTTTCGATCAAAGCTTCGGCTTCACGCCGTACTCTTGGATCGCTGGAATATTCGTTAAACACGACCATGCATACATGCGCCATCGTGTACTCCAAGCTCTGGGGCCACCAGATCCATAACGGGTTCCCCCATCCAGGGAATGTCGATAACACTGTGCCCATTACGGCGGGCGGTATCCGCCATGGAAGGTGGAATGTGTATTCTGATGGTGAGGGCAGGTCGGTTCGAACTCCGAACGTACCCATCGTCTTGCATTTCAAGATGCACCTGGCCCTCGGACAATTCAACGCATCGGAAAGAAAAAGCCCGCCTCCTTCGAAACCACTCCACAACCTTTCCTGCGGTCGCAAACCACACAGGGCGTGCCTGGAGCGCTCTTAACAGGCGAGCGTAGAAGTTGCCCCATAGCCTTTCAGGCGCAAGGCTTCGCGTGTGCCAGAGAATCGTTAGAACACCTCCGTACACTGCGGCATTTTTGAGAAGAGTCTCGCAGAGTCTCCATGCGTGATTCTCGTCCAGACCTAGGCGATGAGAGGCAAACAGCGCCGTGTCTTGTATGTGCAGGGGCAGCTCGAGAAGAGTTGTCGCTCCTTCAGGCAGAAAGACTTGCGAAGTCCCAGCCCGATAGCCTACGGCCTCGTTAAATCCACAGGTGGAATCGTACTGAAAACCTGCTTCTTCCAGTACGCGGGGCGAGGCCGCATCGAAACACAGCCAATGCATGCGAATACCGGCATGCAATTCACCTGTTGCCTCGGCGAGTCGGCGCCGTTCCTGAAGGCCCTTCTCTGCATCGTGCCAGCTATCGATACCGTGAACGCCGATTTCGTTGCCCGCGCGCGCTAATTCGCGTAACAAGGGTCGCTCTTTCCTAACATCGTAGAAGGCCGATCTTTTCTTGACGTCCGGGCGGCCAACCTTGTCGCCCGGCCTCTTCTTAAAAGGAATGAAAAAATATGTCGCCGTCAAATCGCGCTCGAGCGAAGTGAATCTTTCAAAGTCGTCAAACCAGAAGTCCCTACATAAACCAACATGGACGGCAGGCAACGACATGAAAGCCCTTAAATTGGCGAGACAGTGGCTCCATGAAATCTTTTGTCTAACCGCCTTTAATAACGAACCGACCGATGCCCGCCACAAAAAGCCGCACATCGTGCGATTGAATTTGTGCTCTCGTATTCGCAGGAAATCCACGTCATGAGTCAGGCAAGCGATCGATTCAAAACCCGCCGGCACCGGCGGAATTTCAACAACAGGAATTCCGGCTTCCACAATCCAGGAGCGAAGCATCGAAATGTGAATGTCCAGAGTTGGCGTGAGTGCGTTAGAGGCAGGCTGGCCGGTTGAGAGCAAAAAGCGGACTTCTTCAAACAGATCGTATCCGACCCGCAACACCTTCATGCCGTCGTGCGTTTCAGTTGTGGCGGCAGCGGTAGGGCTACCCACGACGCGTACCACAGCTTCTGCAGAATCGAAAGTCAGCAGCTTGCGGTATATCGGGAAAACAACGTTTCGATATTGGAGGCATGTGTTTTCACATTTTGTTGATTCCTCCGCCATAGACGCTCCTGGTTTGGAGGAATAAACCACCACTAACCTTGCTCGGACATCCCTCAAATTCGTATTCGTTGACACAACAACGGAGTAAGTTGGACCCTGTCTGTAGAATTCCCACGGAGTTTTGAACAATTCAAAGAACTCTTGTACCCATCGTTCTTCGCCGGTGCTGCAGGCGACTCCAATGACGGTCCGGTTAGTCATGCGGCATTCTTTCTGGGATTGGGAATTCCCCGTTTGGGAACTCGCATCTCACGGCGGATGCGGCCGAGTTGTTCTTGTCTCAAATACAGTAACGGCGTCAACTGGCTGCCAATGTCTTCGTAGCAGCGGCACCTGAAGAACTGTATGGCACCGGGAACATCGTCCTCGGTGTAGCCGAAACGCCGCTGGAAGCGGCCGGACCAGCGTTCGAGGACGTCACCTCCGGCAACCCCGAGCCGAGGATTGGCAACGAATATCGCGAGTAACTGTTCGTGGGCCGCTCGCCAGCGTCCGGGACCAAGAAAACAGTACGGCGTCCGGTTCACTTCATCAAAATGCCAGAATTCAACCACTCGTCGGACAACTGGGCAACTGGCGTACCACTGAGACTATCTTCTGATCTCCAACGAAAGTATGAAGTTAGCGGCCTATGAGTGGGGAGTTTGCACCGCAGGGAATCGCGATTCGCAATCCCCATGAACACCGGTGCACAGCGGTTAAGAAAGAGAATTCACAGTCAATGTCTTTCTCCGAATCGGCCCAGAGTGCACCCGGCCTAGCGATAGTGAGGGCTTCTCAACCCCCCGATACAATGATGCAATTGGATGATGCGAACCCGTTCGATCCGAGAACCTCTAGCTGTTAGGGCCGGTGAGGAAGGGAGCCAATCGCGCCGGTCCGCCGGAGCCGGCTTTGCAAAAAATACATCGTAGGCGCTCATAGAGCGCCCCTACAGTTGCGCACCCCAGGCTGTAGGGGCGGTCTATGACCGCCCAGGATTTTTTGTGCAAAGCCGCCGGAGCCAGTAATCCTGCCTTCTTAGTCATAAATCGAATCCGCCGATGCCAGCGAAAACGGAGCCCACCGTGAGCATGCGTCACTCGTACGCTCCTATCGATGGAGGACTATTGCGGGGCTTGCCGTCAAAGTCATTGATCGCTAAGGCTAAGGCTTCCCCCGCCCCTTTCAATGTGGCATTGGCCAACAGGTGAAAATCCAAGCTGTTCCAATCCACAAACTGCCCAGCGGAGGGCCAGGGGATATCGCCAATGAGTAACCCGCCCAGTCCAGGACTCGACACCGCATTCTTCGCAATCTGGTAGATCGCTCCCGCTTGCACCTTGAGGTACGGCTCTCCCGCATTCCCATGCCCGTCGATGATGTTGTTTTTGATCACCGCGTTTCGTGTGTTCTTCAATAGCCAGATGGCAAACCCGACCGACGGATTCAGCGCGGTGATCGTGTTGTTCAAGATGTAGATGTTCGACACGATGCCGGATGCATTGTCGGAGGCAATATTCACGGCGGGCTGATACCCGGTGCCCCGCGTGATTACCACATTGTTCCGGATGATGATGTTATCGACCGGGCTCCCGCTCGGAATTGACTCGATGGTCCATCCTTGGTGATGCCCATCCGCGGATTTGTCGATCCAGTTCCGCTCGAAGATGTAGTTGGTCGCGGGTCCCCAGGTTTGAAAGGCATCGATATGCGGCTCCTGCCCGGGAGAATCGCTAACCATGAGGTCGTGAATATGGTTTTGGCGCACGGTGTTTCCTGAACCGAAGAAGCGGATGCCGTCCGCATCCGAGGCGGCGACGTCCACCGAGTGGCTGACGTCGTTGGAAACAACCAGATTGTTGGTCCCATCTATAAAGATGCCGCATTCGACGGCGTAGGCCACGCGGTTGCCACTCACGGTGGTGTTGCTGACCGTTGACATGAAGAAGATCCCTGCCGCGCTTGTGTTATGGATGTAGTTATTGGAAATCTGGTTATTGCCGCCAGACAGATAAATACCGGAACCGTGACTGCGGTCATTCGGGTCGGCCCCCGTGCTTACGATCTCAAAGCCATCCACTTTGACGTAATCGGCATGAATATTGAACCCCTGCGTCTTGACCGTTCCCTGCGCCTGGAAAACGATCAGGTTGCTGGACGACCCGGAGCGGGTCACGTTGATGCGTTCATCATATGTGCCGGCCTGTACGATCACGGTGCTGCCGGCATTCATGGTATCCGCCGCCTTCTGGATCGTTTTCCAGGGCGAAGCCAGAATTCCGGCATTGGCATCGTTGCCTGTGGGGGACACGTAGAAGGTAGGGCCAGGAGGTGGCGGTGGATTGGTTTCGATAGTAAAAGGCGCGCCGAACCACGTCTGCGTTTCCGTTCTCACCATAACGGTTCCAGTTGCGGCGCCCTCCGGCACGACGACAGTGAGTAGAGTCGGGCTTGCGGCGATGATTTTGGCGGCCACTGATGGGCTAGTGCTTCCTGCAAACGTAACCAGATCTTCCGTAGGGTTCGCGCTGAAACCATCGCCACTAAGGCTAACAATCGTACCGGTAACGCCACTTTTCGGATTCAACGCGATTGTCGACTGAATTTGGTCGCGAGGCAAACCAACGACGTATGTCCCGAACTCCCTTATTTCCGCGGACACCGTCCGGCCCGATTCGTCCGCGTATGCGAAAAGGTCCGTCCGCGCGTACTGTTGCGTGGATGTGTTGTAAGTGAATACCGGAATCTGAGCGCCTGGTTTCAACTGAACGCGAATTGGAAACATCACGAATGGCGGTGCTTGGAGTTGGGTCCCAATCGGCTTGAGTTGCACATTGCCGATTGGGACCTGGTTCAGCCCGGCTTGCGTTAGATCGTTTGCTGTTAAAAATTGTCCGGCCGGGATTTCCGGCAAATTTTCCGTCGATAACGTCGCGACTTCCACAACCGCGTCCGCCGGTAGCGCGCCAGGCGGTACGACAAGAGAAGTCATTCCGTCGGAAGAAAGCACTTGTGCGCCACCTGCGGCGGTGACGACGGCGCCGCTATATTGCTGTTTCAACGACACACCTTGTGCCGGCACGTTCGCCAAGAACCTTTGCGAAGACTGCGAGCCAAACAATTCGTACGTGAAAATGGGACGAGTCGATGACAATCGGACGTAACCACCCACCTGCGCGAAGTTATCCAGCAATTCGCTGAACACGCGGGCTCGACGCTCGCCGGCGTTTAGAGTGAAGACCTTTGCTCCGGTCTTCTTTCCATCGCGATCGAAGGTCGAGAAACCGACGACAACCGGATCCGTGTTGGGGTTCAGGATGGCCAGACCTGTATAGAAGTCGAGACCTTGCGCCACATGCGCAAAGAATAAGTCCGAGTAACCGTTACCTTGAGCGGGCACCGCTGCAAGGGCCGTACCGTCGATGGTCCCATAAGCGAGCGATCCAAGCAGCCCTTCCGTATCCGTGCTCACCTCGTAATGAAGGTAGCCCGTCATGAGCGGTTGCGTTGTGAAGGCGAACAGGGTGTCCACCGATTCGGCAAGTCTGCCATAGGGCGGGATGACCCGCTCGATCGTCTGGGACCAAGGCATTCTTGGTTGTCCGCCCACTTGTAGATCAGCTGCGGTGATGAGCACTTTTTGGGGTAAGGGATCTGGGTTGACCAACGTCAGTGTGCTCGTGTATTGCCCCTGCGTTGCCAAATGCGCGATATAACCGATTCGTAACTGATCGGATCTCTGCTGGGCTTTCACCACTGCGATGTCGGACTTGCTTCGGAAGCTTTCGATGCCAGCAAGCGAGCTTAGAAACGGAGTGTTCGAATCGACGACCACATAGCCCTCAAAACCTGCGATGCCGGGTATCAGCGCGTCGAGGCTTCCGGAAAACCCCGAGAGCGGAGCCATGTTTAAGTCTTGACGCCTGACGAGGTGCCCGTCATTGGCATATAAGGCGACCGAGACGCTCAACTCTCCTATTCCCGTATGTACAAAACTCAGGATCGTAGATGGCGATACATTCGGGAAAAAGAGTTGACGGGCAGTATTGAAGATCAAGTCCGTTCCGTCGACAAAATTAAGCTGTGAATCGAATAGAAGGAAGAACCCGCGGATTGTAGGAGCTGACAAGGTCAGCTCGATCCAGCCACGCTTTCCGCTGATGCCTTGGCCGAATATTTCCGCTGCCATCAAGGCCTTTTGCCTAGAAGCCGGGAGTTGTAACGATGCCGGATTAACAATGTCTGCGCCTTGGAGAAGAGAACCGTCATATCCATGAAGGGTGAAAGTGACGGCGGCATCGACGAGCGTCGGGTTCACGAATGCCAAACCCAAATCAGCATCTGTTCCGCCCAACACGGGCAAGTATGATTTCACCGATTGAGCGGACAAAGGTGCTGTATGACACACCAGGAACAGTACAAGCAGAGCGCATACGGAGCGCGAGCGCGACTGAGATAACAAGTGCACCAAAAACTTTCCCGACCGCCTCATACCAATCAAAAAGATAATTTTAAGCGAAGAATGCTCCCGGTCCAACGCACCCAATTGAACTTCAGAAGCCGAAAATAGCTTACGGTCCTCTCTAATCAGCCTAGCACAGCCAAACGATAGCCCGCTGAATGTCCCCCTCAGCCGTGCGAAAGCCCGCGCTGACTGGAACATTCCGGATCCCAAAACCTCTCGCTGAACGACTATCCCGTTGCTATCGCTCACACCTTATTGCTGGCAGTCTTTGCCGTCCTTAAAACGGTGGAACCTTATCGGGAGAGCCTACAGCCCTCCCTGTGTCGGAAGCCCAACGTCTGCGCAAAGTCGCCTCTATCGACAACTACAGCAGCTTGGTTACGACTGTGATACCAAAACCGAAAAACAAAACCGCTTAGCGTGCGGATTCATTTTCTGTAAGAGAAATGATGTGTGTCATTGGTCGGCTAATTCTCATATGTCATTTGGGAGCGGCCCGCCAGGGCATCTGCAAGCACCTTCGGATCTCCTAACAATGCGTCGACGCCCCCCGACTGCCTGACACGGAGTGGCACAGGACTTGCCAATTTTTGCCAACGGCACTGACGCAGCGATGCGAATAACAAACACAGCTGGAAGCGTCAGTGGTGAAAACCAGGTTGTTATTAGTGGTTTAGGAGGTTCGATGAATCGAATACGGAACGGCAGGCTCAGAACAGATCGAACAATAGCGTGGACTGGTCACATCTACTTGCTGGATGCCGTAACGACTTCGCGAAATTTTGCCGCTCATAGTTATCTCCATTCGATCCCTCGCTCGAGCGCTCTGACCACAAACAGGGACCAATTCTTCTCTTAGGACAGCGAATTTTTTGATCGCCGTCTGGCGGTAAGGAGGCATTTGTGTGTTGTTTATCTAAATCGCGCTTGCAGTGTGTATGCGGGTTGCTTGTGCTGTGCATGGTGTTCGGCGTACTACCTTTATCGGCTCAAACAGTGAAGGCATACTTGCCGACGTTGGGAGGAATGGATCAAGAGTTGGGTTTAGCTCTGCTGAATCCAACATTCATGGATGCCACGGTCACTCTTACTCTTCGTGGTTACGACGGCTCTCTTATCCAAGGCACGGGCATTGTGAATCCAGTATTGTTAACGCTTCCCGCTTCGAAACAGAAGGCAATGCTCGCACAAGAAATATTCGGTCAGGCCATCACCGGTAAAAGCGGCTGGATCGAACTGAGCATGTCATCTCCGACGATTAGCGGATTCTTCCTGATATTCGATCCAGCTTTCACTTTCATCGATGGAACAGACTTAGTCTCGAATACCTCCAATCGACTCTTTTTTCCGAACGCATCGCCATCGAGCATCATCAGCTTTGTAAATACGGGAATTCAACCGTTAAACGTCTCGGTGTCGTTATACGACAATGATGGTCACCTGTTTAAGACTCAGCAATTAAACCTGGCGCCTCTTTCCGGCTTTTCCGGTCCGGTTGACACTCTGATACCCGGCATCGCGGGTTTCGAAGGTTATGCTGTCATGGATTCGGGCAGTGATCCTCGAATCCAGGGTTCACTTATTGGAGTGGAAACTTTCCGAAACACGTCCGACATCGCGATGCTGAAGGCACTGCAGATATCCGATCAATTACAGATCGGTTACATCGCGCATTTGGTTACTCAGGGGCAATGGACAAGCACATTGACATTGGTCAACCCAGACGCCGTACCGCAGACAGTGCGTATCACCGCCGCTGGTCTCGAAGAGGGGGGGCGCCCACGACCAGTTTCGTCTCAAACGATCGAGCGCGTCATCCCGCCGAATGGCAGACTGTCCGAATCTGTTGACACACTGTTCAACTTTACAGCGCAAGCTCTACTCATGGGCGACATTCGTTACGAAGTGACCAGTAATACCAATGGCTTGCTTGGATATCTTGCTTATGGAACCACTGATGGAACCGTCCTGGCGGCCGCGCCTGCTCAAGGCAAAGGTTACTCAGACTTGTTCTTTGCGCAGGTGGCGGAAGGTGCCGACTACTTTACAGGTCTGGCAGTTCTCAATCCGAACCCGGAATCGGCCGTCATAAGTTTTGACACCTTCGACGCCAACGGAACGCAAACAGGGTCAACGGTCGTCACTCTAGATCCCGGAGAACGTCGAGCGCGCCTGTTTAGCGAGTTGCTCGGTAACTTTCAACAGGTGGGCGGGTATGCCAGATTGTCATCGACTCGTCCGATTTTCACATATGAATTATTTGGCTCGCGAAATCCGAAGTATTTGGCGAACGTGTCGGCACAAGGTGTTTTGTTGAATCCGCAATATAGCGGCACGGTCGTCGCCAGCACAGGCGCACAGGTGCTTTCTTCGGATGGATTGACCTCTGTCATTATTACGCCCAGCGCGTTGCCGGCAGACACAGTCGTGGAGGTCTCAACGTTGACCACTGATGATTTGCCGCAAATCCTCGACGGGCAATTCGCAACGGATTCGTCCTTAAGAACGGGCATTCAGGTGCAGTTCGCAGGGACCCGAACGCCGATCGGCAATGTGCATTTGAAACCGACAGGCATGCAATTGAGGACACCGCTGCGCGTGATGTTCCCAACTCGCGTTCAGTTGAAACCAGGCGCTCAGGTTCCGATGTTCATCTACAACCCTTCCACGAAACAGTATTCACAAACGAACCTTTTTGCATCGGCCGACGAATCGGGCCGGACGGTTTCTGCGAAAATTGGGGTTCTGGGAACGTACGTGGTCGCTTTGCCTATCGACCAAATCCTTCCGCCGATAACGGTTGGTCCAAACAGGGGTGCGGCCGGGGCGACGGTTAACGTCAGCGGTAGCGGTTTCCGCTCGAGCCCAACCGAAAACACGGTTACGTTTGCGGGCAGAAATAATTCATCGGTATTTGCGAGAATCGTTGCTGCAAGCCCGAATTTGCTCACAGTTGAAGTGCCTGCCCGTGCCGTAACGGGAAGTGTTATGACCATGACGGGGACGCAGACCTCCTTCGGCGTGCCGTTCAAAATGACCGCCGATGATTCCACAACGACGCCACCGCCTGTGAACCAACGGCCCATAGTGAACGCTGGCTCGAATCAAACAATCACGCTTCCGGCCAAGGCAGTTTTGAATGGCGCGGCCAATGACGATGGTTTGCCGGTGGGCAGCACATTGACGACGACCTGGTCAATGGTAAGCGGACCGGGTACCGTGACGTTTGGAAATATCAACTCGCTCAGCACGGACGCCAGCTTTAGCGCGGCCGGAAATTATGTACTTCGGCTGACTGCCTCCGATGGAGCGTTGTCGACCAGTGCGGATGTATCAATTATCGTCAATCCGGCGCCTCCGGCGGCGGTGAACCAACCGCCGACGGTGAACGCTGGCTCGAATCAAACAATCACGCTTCCAGCCAAGGCAAGTTTGAGTGGCTCGGTCAATGACGACGGTTTGCCGCTGGGAAGTACATTGACGACGACCTGGTCAATGGTGAGCGGACGTACCGTGACGTTTGGAAATATCAACGCGCTCAGCACGGACGCCAGCTTTAGCGCGGCCGGAAATTATGTACTTCGGCTGACTGCCTCCGATGGAGCGTTGTCGACCAGTGCGGATGTATCAATTATCGTCAATCCGGCGCCTCCCGTGACTCCTGCGCCTCCGGTGCCCGTCTTTACGTTCAGTCCATCGTCTCCAGTGGTCGGATCTCCCATCTCGTTTAACGCGTCATCCTCCACGTGTCATGCTTCGCCTTGTTCCTACAATTGGACTGATGATGCGGACAAGTCCGTGTTGGGGACAGGAGCTACCATGTCCTTCACATTTAGTGTCGTCGGACCCAAGTACGTCCGCTTGACCGTCACGGATGCACAATCCCAGACTGCCAGCGTTGAACATGATGTGATTGTATCAGGTACTACAACGACAAACCCCCCGACGATGACGGCCTTCACGCCGGCAAGCGGACCGA
>QHWY01000048.1:19966-25262 GCA_003223875.1 Acidobacteriota bacterium
TACGAACTTCACTCTCACCACGGCGGTTCGCTTCAATGGCCTCAGCGCGAGCTTCACGGTGAGTTCGGCCACGGCGATTCAGGCGACCGTGCCGGCGGGAGCGACGACTGGACCGTTAACCGTGACCACGCCCGGTGGCACGGCACCTAGTGCCGGCGCGTTTACCGTAAGCGGTCCGCGGGTTGCGGCCTTCAGCTACAGCCCGACTGCTCCAGTGGTCGGATCTCCCGTCTCGTTTAACGGGTCATCCTCCACGTGTTATGCGTCGCCTTGTTCCTACAATTGGACTGATGATGCGGACAAGTCCGTCTTGGGGACAGGAGCTACGATGTCCTTCACATTTAGTGTCGGCGGAACCAAGTACGTTCGCCTGACCGTTACGGATGCACAATCCCAGACTGCCAGCGTTGAACATGATGTTTCCGTGGTCGCACCCGCGCCACCACCACCGCCACCACCGCCACCACCTCTTCCTCCCACGCCAGGCGGTTCAGGCAATACTTACTACGTCTCCAACTCTGGCTCGGACTCCAATCCTGGCACATCGCAATCCAGCACGTGGAAAACGATTTCAAAAGCGCAAAGCGTCTTGTCGAATTTGCACCCCGGCGACAGTGTGCTTTTCAAATGTGGGGATACGTGGAACGAGGAATTTGACCTCAGCAATATCCACGGCGTTTCGGGGAATCCGATCACGATCGGACACTATGGCAGCAATTGCAAGCTTCCCAACCAAACCTATACAGCCACATTGCCGGTCATTAATGGTGGCAGCACGCGCCAACACGGTTTTTACTCAGGCGGTGGCATATCCTACATAGTGATCGACGGATTTGACGTGCACGATACGACGATGGGTGGCATTGAGCTCCAGACGAGTAGCCCCGAGCCGGGGATCATCATCCAGAACAACTTGGTGCACCAAGTCGGTGCCGGGGCATGCTCCGGTTGTGGGAGCCCTCACGACGACGGGTCCTATAACGCTGGTTTGGGATTTAGGGACTTTACCGGCGGCAGTCAAGATGGCATCCAGATCCTCAATAACACGGTTTGGGATGTCGGCGGGCACAATACGCTCGGCGTGCACTACGACACGAGCCCGAACCTCCGCGTGTCAGGCAATCTTGTCGGTCCGGGCTGCTTGCACAACTGCATCGACACTAAAGGGGTTTCCGGTGTCATCAGCAACAACATCACCACCTGCAGTTCCGGGCGCGGGGATCAGTGCGGGGCGGGTAATGCAGGTTTTTATATCGAGAACACCTTTGCCTCTTCCGCGAAAGTCACTTACCGCAACAACGTAGCCTATAAGATCGGCATTGGATTCCAGGCCGAGGCAGGTGGAAGTTGTGCTAGCAAAACCGGGGGCAACTGCTCCATCACCGCTAGCTATTACAACAACACCGTCTTCAACGCCTCAGCCTTTTCCTTTATCTACTCCAGCGGTCGAAGCGTCGATTCCTTCGACATCCGGAACAACATCTTCAGCGGCGCTCCGGTCCGTTGGTCTGGACCAACAACGGAAAACCACAACGATTGCTACGGCGGTGCGTCCTGCACGGGATCCGCGGATCTGTCGGTCGATCCGCAGTATGTATCTCCTGGCACAGGTGATTTCCATCTCCAGCCCAACTCTCCGGTCCTTGGCAACGGCACGAACGTCGGTCTTCCGTATAGCGGGAGCGCGCCGGACCTGGGGGCATTTGAGCGGTAATTGCGTAGAAATTGTGCCCAGATTACGGCTTGAGTACACGAAATGGGGGAGCTTGCTCCCCATTTCACTTCTTTTTCAGCGATGACTGACTCATGCCTGCGAACAGCGCATTCCCTGCTTCGAGTCGTTACGAGTCTGATGCTGCTGTCACCCAACCACGCAGGACGTCGTGCCCAGCAATGACCCAAGCCACCCAGAACGTAATCCCCGAGCTGGCAGCGGTGGCCTGTATCTGGTCCTCTACAAAATTGCGCACGAGTGACGTGACGATCACAGAAAGTACAAACGCCCGATATCCGCTTAAAGGTGAATTGAGAGCTCGGCTCAGCGGAATGATCAGTAGGGTAAACCATATTGCCAAAGCAGGAAGGCCGCCCCCGATGGCCGCGGAAAGATACCCGTTGTGGAGCGACGCCTTCGCACTACCACTCCAGAGTGCGAAATCGGGTTTATTGAATCGCGGGTCGTTCCACACTTTGCCTTCCACGGCGTATCCGTAACCCTGCAGGGGGCGCTCCATAACGAGTTCCATCGACGCTTGCCAAAACTCGGGTCTGCCAGTCAATCCGGTGAGATCGGCATTGTCTTCTCTTTTGAATTTCGAGGGCATCAACGTGACAACCAAAATTCCAGCGACAGCAAGCACGCCCGCAACACAAATCAGTCGTGCCCATTGCTTCATTGCGAAGAACCATACGCAAATCAGAACCGCGCTAGGTAGAAGCGAGCCTCGTGAGCCTGTCAAAAGATGAAGGCATACCGTGACGACACCGACACAAATCAGCAGCCACTTCCCGAGGGTGGTACAACGTGGATACTTCCAAAACAATACCGGGTAGGACAACATGCAGAAGCCACCAAACTGGTTAGGATGGCCGAGTAAGCCCTGAAAGCGCGGCACCTCGACGTATAGCCAGGCCCTCGCCGGCCACAAGAGACCCGCCAAACCGTTTACTGCGACGCCAAAGACAATGGTCACCAAAAGTGTTTCCATTACTCCGCGGAGCCGCTCTTCGTCTTTGAGCCAACAGTGCAACCCAAGTAAAAACGCAAAGACCGCGCCGCTTGAAGCTGCCCGTACGAACGTAAACTTTGGATCGAGAGAGTAGCCTGTCGAAGCTAGTGCCATTGATACAAATACGCCCAATAGGACCAAATGACGTGGGATGCTTTGTCGAGGCTTCGATCGCAGAAAAAAGACTGCACCTGCGGTGCCTGCCAGCAGCACAATACCTATGCGCACGTATGATCCCAAACCCGGTTCGAGATCCGCGTCGACATCGTTCGCCATTAACGAAGTCGTGGCAAGGGGCGACACTGCGATGATAAATAGCGCCAACTGATATCTCTGGACCGACCACAGCGTGATCACGACCGCACCGACAACCACATATATGGCAATGATTACTAATGTGAACTCATCCACGGCTAATCCCTTTGCCGAGTGACACCGCTTCCACGGATCGCTTCGGCATTAGATTTCGATAGATTCGAGTATCCACCGGACAGTTTGCAGTTCTTGACAGTTGTTGGTCCCGCTATAGTAATGCCCCATTCCACGCCACCCTGGCCCAGGCACGGCAAAGACCGAACATTCGGGTATACCGTAATTCTTTGATTTGTTGAGGGATAGTTACGTTATCCGATCTACCGCCTCGTGAATCGAAGTTCCGATGTGAAGGGCGGTTCATGTTTGCAGTGGTTAACAGAATGCACACCAGCACACTGCCTTCACCTTCATGCCACAATCGCACTGCCATGTAAAGACGGCCAACATTCTCTTCCGCCCTACTAACTAGCCAAACTATGGCGAAATTCCCAGAAATCGATTGAGCACGTTCGCAGTAATCCGTTGTATGCGTGCGTCGGCTAAGCCGGGGTAATCCAGGCCCCAGCTCCAGGAGATCGTTCCCGAGCTGAAGACCCATGCGCCGCTCAATGCCTGATAGATTGACGAGTTCGACTGATTTGCACGATTCCCTGTATCGGTAAACGGAGACTGTGACAGCAACATGTACGTTCCGTTAACGGAAGTGGGCAAGGGGTCGCTCAATGCCTGCGAATCTGCTTCATAGCCGACGATTCCCGGAATGCTGTCGCCATTGACCAGTCCAGTACCCGCGTAAACCCAGTTCGAGCTGTTAGTGACGACATACGGCACGGTCGCGTTACTGGGGCCAGCGAGTTGTCCAGCATACCGTACACCTCTAAGAATTTGGCCCGAGCGGTTAATAAATGGATTGTGCCAGGTGATCGTGGTCGTTGGGCCTTGAATCGGATCGATCGATCGGTCCTTGTAGCAAACCATCACGCGATCGGCTGCGCCAGTCGATGGTGATGGCTCGAAGCGAACTTGCCAAGATAGGCTGTCCCCGTCAAAGAAACCCAGATGAACACGCGCATCGCGCGCCCGTTCGACGGCGTCGTACATTTCCTTTGACCAATACTCATCGTGGCCAACCGACAGAAACGCTTTACTGTTGAGCAGCCGGGAGCTGTTCTGATGCGTGTCCACATCCGTTGAGTAAGTGACGTCGTAACCGGACCGTTCCAACCAGCGGATGAAGTAGTACTCCCATCGGAAGAAGTTGTCGCCGCTGCCGTCCAGAAGGTACGGTCTGTTAAACGACACCTTTACGGCGCGCGGCGAACCAGCAACCGTGTTCGCACCGAAACTGTTAAATTCATACAGGCTCTTGCCGGTTCCGTCGTTCGGAAAATTGTTGTAGGCCTGGTATGTCGCGATGCTCTGCTGATAGAGGATATCGGAATGACGCGCATCGTCGCGCACGACGAAGGGAATGTAGTTTTGATAACCCTGCGCGTTTGTGACCTGCGCGAGGAACACGCCACTGGTCCACGTCGTGGGGACGGTCAACACGTAACTCGCGGTCCACGGGCACTCGATAAGGCCTGTTTGAGCGTCGACTGGACAAGGGAATTGCGGCATGCCAGTCAGCGGACCGATGTGTTGTAACAAGCGCCCGCCTAAGCCTTGATACCAGCCCATCCGGTACAGGTCGATCGTGTATGTCTGCGCGGGATTGACAGTGACGTAGAAGGTGATCGACCCTCCCTTGTTCACGCTGGTGGCCGACGCATAACCTTTGATTTGCTTATGGACGTCATCCGCATTCCGGTAGCCGTTGAGCCACATTTGCCAGTTTGCCGACCCGGGTTGCAGGTTTTCCATCAGGACTGGCGAGGCTTCTCCGTCATCAAACGCATCCACGACGATAAAGGTATCCGTCGAAGCGGGATTGCTCGTGCCGGTCACTTCGATCGTCAACGTGTGGGTCCCGTCTGCCAAACCCGTTGTTTGAAAAACCATCGCCTGTACTTGCTCGAAGCTCGAGTATGTGTCGATGTCGGAAACGACGAGCCCGTCCACGTATACACGGGCGATTCCCCCCTGCGGTCCGCGAAAACCGATCCAGCTCGCCAAGTTTCCGGTGAATGTGAACGTCGCGCGATCGCCTGCCGTGGTGGACAACATGGCGGTGCCGCCGCTCCAGGCTCTCGTCGTGCTATCGCGCGTCCAACCCGCCGTGTAGCGGATAGACGTATCGGCGTCTTCAAACC
>QHWY01000049.1 GCA_003223875.1 Acidobacteriota bacterium
GTCGCCGGCACTTGCGGTGCGACATCGAAGGCATCGACCACTACGTAGGTACCCGTCGAGGCGGGATTGCTCGTGCCAGTCACTTCGATCAACAGCGTGTGATTGCCCGAGGCCAGACCCGTGGCCTTGAAAACCTCGGCCTGGACTTCCTCGGCTACGGAATACATATCGATCTGCTGAATAAAAACTCCGTCGAGGGAAACCCGAGCGATGCCCGCCTGAGGCCCCCGGAACCCGATCCACCTCAGATCGGTGCCAATAAAGGTGAACGTCACCTGCTGACTCGCCGTTGAAGCCAACGCCGCTGTCCCACCGCTCCAGGGCCTGGATGTGTTGTTTCGGTCCCAA
>QHWY01000050.1 GCA_003223875.1 Acidobacteriota bacterium
TGGCGCCCGCAGGTCCCATCGTCGGCGTGAAACTGGTGATCGTGGGCGGATTGATCACAGTGAAACTGCTGCCGCTGATTGCCATCCCGGCCGGCGTCGTTACGCTGATGGGTCCGCTCGTTGCATTCGCTGGAACCGTTGCCTGAATCGCCGTTGCCGAATTCACCGTGAAATTCGCGCTCACTCCGTTGAATTGCACCGCCGTTGCGCCTGTAAGGTTGGTTCCGCTGATGGTCACGTTGGTTCCCGCAGAGCCGCTTGCCGGCGCGAAACTGGTGATCGTGGGCGGATTGATCGTGGTGAAATTACTGCCACTCGTCGCTGTGCCGG
>QHWY01000088.1 GCA_003223875.1 Acidobacteriota bacterium
TCGCTCTGGGAAAGGTGATTTTCACCTCGGAGTGAGAGCAGATGCGATGGACATGCCAGAGGGAGAGGGTACAATTACGTTCATGGAAGATCGAACCTACAAAGAAGCGGGGGTCGATTCCGCGCAACAAGACCGGATCATGCACAACCTCACGTATTGGGTTGAGCGGACCTTTGCGTTCCGTCCCAATACGGTGAAATTACCGCTGGGTTACTTCGCCAACGTCATTGATCTTGGAAACGGTTCAGGTATCGCCGTATCCACGGACGGAGTCGGCACCAAAATCATCGTCGCCGAGATGATGAACAAATATGACACCGTCGGCATCGACTGTGTCGCCATGAACGTCAATGATGTGCTCTGCGTGGGCGCTACTCCGGTCACGCTGCTGGACTATATTGCCGTCGAAGCACCGCACGACGATCTCATGGGTCCACTGGTCCAGGGACTATACAAGGGAGCGGAGCTCGCAAACGTAACCATTCCCGGCGGAGAAATCGCCCAAGTCCGAGAAATGATCCGCGGCGTGCGCGAAGGCTACGCTTTCGATCTCGTCGGCACCGCGGTTGGCACGATCGATCTTTCTCGGATCCTCACAGGCCAAGACACAAAGGACCGCGACATTATTGTGGGACTCCGCTCAACAGGCGTACACAGCAACGGTCTGACGTTGGCACGCCGGGTCTTCTTCGCGGTTCAAAATTGGAACGTCGACAAATACCTCAGCGAACTCGGACGAACGATCGGGGAAGAACTGCTCGAGCCGACTCGCATCTACGTCCGAGAAGTTGTGGCGATGCTTGAAGCCAATTTGAAGATCAAAGCATTGGCGCACATTACCAGCACCGGTTTCTTGAACATGAGCCGAGCCGCTTCCGACGTCAGCTACGTAATCGACAGCTTGCCGGAACCCCATCCTATTTTCAGGCTTATTCAGCACTACGGTGCGATTTCGGATGAGGAGATGTTTTTCACCTACAACATGGGCTTCGGTTTTTGTGTGATTGTCGCGCCTGAGGATACCGACGCCGTTCGCGACTTCGCCCACGATTATGGCGTCGAAAGTCACGTCATCGGACACATCGCCGCCGACGGAAAAAGAGAAGTCCGTGTACCCCAATACCGGCTGCTGGGTTCAGACGGCAAATTCCGGAAAAGTTGACATGCGAAAACATGTTGCCGAGTTCGAACCAGCAGATGTCGACCTGTTCGTCCCAAAGGATGATGCAGCCGACCCTCAACTCTCCATCGTCATTCCCGCGCTAAACGAAGAGCTGACCATCGGACGGTTTGTCGATTGGTGCCGCCAGGGTCTCCGCGAAGCAAATGTCCGCGGCGAAATCATCATTGTGGACAGTTCTTCAGACAGGACCGCGGAAATCGCACTCTCCCGAGGAGCGCGAGTCCTCAAAACGCCGAAGCGTGGATTGGGCCGCGCCTACATCGATGCGCTGCCGTTCATCCGCGGTGAATATGTTTTGATGGGCGACGCCGATTGCACTTACGATTTCCGCGAACTCCGATCATTTATGGAGCGTTTTCGCAGCGGCTACGAATACGTAATGGGATCCCGCTTTCAAGGTTATATCGAGCCGGGTTCGATGCCGCCTCTCCACCAATATCTGGGGACGCCGGTGACGACCTGGATACTGAATTTTCTATATGGCAGCCGTTTCTCCGACATTCACTGTGGAATGCGCGGAATCACTCTCGATGCGCTTCGAAGAATGGACCTTCAGTCGCAGTCCTGGGAATACGCTTCGGAGATGGTTCTGAAATCGGTCCGCATGGAGCTGCGCACAGCCGAAGTGCCGGTTCGCTTCTTAAGGGACGAGCAGGGCCGTTTGAGTCATCACAAGCGCTCCGGCTGGTTTTCACCGTGGCAAGCGGCCTGGATCAACCTCAAAGCCATGTTCGTTCATGGCGCCGATTTTTTTCTTTTTCGTCCGGGACTGCTATTGCTATTTGTCGGTCTCTTGTTGACCGTGCCGGTCAGTCTCGGTCCTGCCACAGTCGGCCCAATTACGTTCTCGCTGCACTGGATGCTTTTGGGGCTGGTCCTTTGCGTCTTGGGCCTGCATGGAATTTACGTAGGCGCCATCGCCCGGTTGTTCTCCGATTATTCCGGCGAAACGACACGGTGCTGGCTAAAGACGTTCTCCTATACGCGATCGGTTGTGCTGAGCGCCGTCGTTGTTGCCGGCGGCATCGGTTTAGGAATTCCATTGGTTGTCCGCTACATCCGCTCCGGTTTCCGATTGTCCGCAATTTTTCCCGCAGATCATCTCGCCGTTGCTGGATTGTTATTGGTGATCGGCGGATTTATGAATTTCACTTTTACCTTGGCAATCCATGCGGCCGCCGCGAACCTTAAGCGGAGGTGAAACCGCGCGCCCGGAAGGCACGCGCGAACAGGCGTACGGACAGGATTATCAACCGACGCTCGTAGACCGCTTTGGGGTCTGGCTGTCCGCCTATCAAATCAGGAAGCATGTGGGTTCATTTCGCGGAAAGCAGATTGGAGACTTCGGCTGCGGCTATCAAGCTGCGTTCGTTCGATCAATCATACCGGAAATAGAGCGAGCCGTACTGGTCGATTCCGCATTGGCTCCGGATTTAAAAAAACAGCCGAAAATCACCGCGATTGAAGGGCCGCTGCCAGACACGCTTGTCGCGATAGCCGGCGGCAGTCTCGACATCATATTGTGCATTTCCGTTCTTGAGCATTTATGGGATCCGTTGGCATTGTTAGAACAGTGCCTGCGCGTCGTGCGTCCCGAAGGAATGTGTTTGTTCAATGTTCCATCGTGGCGGGGGAAGCGATTTCTGGAATACTCTGCTTTCCGTCTCCGCCTCAGCCCAAAGGAGGAAATGGACGACCACAAGATGTATTACGACGTGAAGGACCTCTGGCCGTTATTGGTCCGCGCCGGTTTTTTACCGAGCCGGATTCGCTGTTTCTCCCATAAATTCGGATTGAACACATTCGCAGTTTGCACCGCCGATCGCCGCCCCGAACGATGACGGAGTTCCGACGCTATTTCATCGCCGGGGGGGCAGGATTTATCGGGAGCCATTTTACCGACCGGCTGCTTCAAGACTCATCAGTGGCCGTGGTCACAATCTACGACAATTTCACGTCCGGCCGCGAATGGCATTATCAGGAGCATCTCTCGGATCCTCGATTCCGGGTAGTTCGCGGCGACGTTAAGGACCTCGATCTCCTTACCAACTCGATGCGGGGACACGAGGTGGTGATTCATCTCGCTTCCAATCCGGACATCGCACGAGCGGTCACGGAACCCGAAGTCGATTTTTCGGAAGGAACGTATCTCACCAATAACATTGTCGAGGCAATGCGCCGATCTGAGACGCAAACAATTCTTTATGCGTCCGGCAGTGGAGTCTACGGCGACTTGGGCGAAGAGCAAATCAATGAAGATCACGGCCCGCTGATACCCATTTCCACATATGGAGCCAGCAAACTCGCAGGCGAAGCACTCATCAGTGCTTATTGTCATCTGTTCGATTTCACCGCGCGCGTCTTCCGCTTCGGGAACGTTGTGGGACCGAGACAAACCCACGGCGTTGGTTTCGATTTCCTGCGGCGGCTCGTTGCCGACCCGCGGAAGCTGCGGATTTTAGGGGACGGCGCGCAGAGCAAGTCTTATATTCATGTTCAAGACATTGTTGAAGCCGTCCTGTTGGCCGCACAGAGGTCCGCGGAAAAGTTTGCGGTTTACAATGTAGCGACGGATTACATTACCGTGACGGAGATTGCCCATCTAGCAGTCGAATGTGCGGGCCTTGACCGTGGCGGTGTCGAATTCGAATATTCCGGAGGCGATCGCGGTTGGAAAGGCGATGTGCCGGTTGTGCGCCTCGATACGACTCGGATTCGCAGTCTGGGTTGGATCTACCGCTTCAATTCCCGCGAGGCATTACGCGAGTCGATGATGGCGATGATGGCGGATTTCAAAGCAGGGCGCTTATGACTATGGAAAAATCACCCGCTTCCTCTGGGAGAGGGCGCCGGGATGACTGGGACAGCCATTGGAAGCAATATGGAGACAGCGCCGAACAGAACCCCGCTCAAAATTACCGCCGCGAGATAATCCTATCGTTGCTCGATGTTGCTGAAGCCGGAGAAGGCTCACGCATCATTGATATCGGCAGCGGGCAGGGCGATATGGCCTCCGCGATTCGAGCACGATTCCCTTCAGCTGAAATTCTTGGATTGGAGTTGTCGGAAGCAGGCGTGGAAATCTCCCGCCGCAAGGTGCCGAGCGCGCGCTTCGTTCAGCGCAATCTGCTGGACAATACCAGAGTACCGGCTGCCCAGCGTGGATGGGGCACTCACGCGGTTTGTTCGGAAGTCATCGAACATCTAGACGATCCCGGAATTCTCCTAAAAAACGCTCGAGCCTACATGAACGAAGGTTGTTGCTTGATATTGACCGCTCCCGGCGGGCCGATGTCTGCTTTCGATACGTATATTGGACATCGAAGACATTGGCAGCACCGCGACATTGAACTCCTCCTCCGCGACGCCGGCTACAAACCCGAGCTTGTGACCGGCGCCGGGTTTCCTTTCTTCAATCTGTATCGCTGCCTGGTCATCTTGAGGGGCAAGAAGCTGATCAGCGACGTCAGCGCGGGCCCGGCGCAAAACGCTTCGACTGCAGCGCGTGCTGCAATGGCGCTGTTTCAGCGGCTGCTTCGGCAAAATCTCAATTCTTCGCGCCGCGGCTGGCAGATGATTGCGAAGGCTCGAGTATGAACGTTGTTTCGGTGCGCGGTACGGCATGGCTTCTTCTACTGGGCCTCTCCATCTCTTATCTAGCTCTCGCTCCGTGCACGACCAACGGCAGAGGCTATGTCCCGGAGGACAGGGAAGCCGCACTGCAGATGCTCGCCGGTTTCAATGCCTTGGTAAAAGGTCGGCCGGTACCGCCCGTCGCGTGGACACGACACGGTCCTGTACCATTGCTTTTCGATCTTCCATTTGTCAGGCTCGGAAAATTCTTCGGGTCACCCGATTTTGCGCTGTCGCTGCAACCGGTAATTCTAACGGGCGCTTTGTTAACGATTCTCTACGTTTGGTTGAGAAGTCTCTCGACGGCCGGCATGAGCTTGCTGCTTACACTTGTTGGCGCCTTCGGCACCATGCTCTGGCCTTATGCGTATATCGGTCTTGAAACAACGCAATCCTTCTTTGTCTTCCTGGCGGGATATTTGGCGCTGGCGGATGGAAAGATCCGAACGTGGCCGAGGCTCGTTTTGTTTGGGGTGATTTGTGCGCTTGCGATCTCGTCGAAATCCACCGGGATCGTCTTGGCCCCGGCAATCGCCTTTTTGGTTTATGTACAGTTTCGCGGCGATTGGCGTCCACGATGGAAGGAGGGACTGGCCGTCTCGCTGATCATCACGGGGATTTGGGTGTTGAATGTTATCGGATGGCGCTTGTACTGGGTTCCAAGAGGAGGTGGAGTTCACGCTTACGAACAATGGATGGCCGGTTCTCCATTTCAGTTCTTTACGAACGCTATCGGCATTTTCGGCTCGCCGAACAAAGGCTTTTTCATTTTTGCTCCGGTGCTGCTGTTGACCGTCTATGTCATTCCGCGCACACTCGCTACGCATCGGGAGATTACGATTTTCGGATTGCTCGTGACCGCATGCATCGTCGTTCTGCTGTCTATGTTGATCGTCACTGCTGACGAGGTGTGGGGACAGCGATTCCTGCATGTGGCAGTCGCGCCATTGTTGCTTCTTATCGGGGCCGCATGGCCTCGTTTTGAATGGCGAAAACATGTCGTCTTGCTGTTGCTCGGCTCGATTGGCGTGGCGATTTCATTCTTAGGAGCGTTCTTTTATTACGGCGAACGCCCGTCGGCGTCGGAGGATGCCGGCCAAAACACGATGGAATGGCTGGCCGGAGACACTACCTGGAACGAGGTAGTCTTCGACGCTCGGCTTTTCAGTGTTTGGGTGAAGGGTGGTACCGAACCGGTTTTCTGGACTCCTGTGCACGTGTGGGCGTGGACGCCGCCTAAGGATGCGATACCGTGGAAGAGTGTTAATCTTCGAACTTACACGGTGCCACAATCCTTCTTGCTGAATCGCTGGAATTTACAATTGAACCCTATCGAGTTGATGATCTTTAGGATTTGTTGGATTTCAATGATCGTCGGTCCCTTGCTGCTGTTGTGGGTTGTTGCGAGAACCTTAAGTTCCCAACGTCAGCGCTCGCAGCGAAATGCGATGGCGCCGGAGGAGTTCGGCAAAATCGCGGTCCGTCAGACGCGCGAACCGCCGGATCTTCCGGCGTGAGCGCCACATCTCGGGAAACAATTTCAAACCAGACCAGTAAGCCTTCAGCATCATCAGCGCGAGCCGGCTGTGCGAACATCCGGCAGCATATTGGCCCGACGACCCGATCATGAAAATGGACCCATAGGCCTGATACGCCAGTCGCAAGACCGTAAAGAATGGTGAGATCAGAAGCAACGAAAGCGGAAAGACTTTCACGGCGACGAAAATACGATTGCGTTCGATCAGAAAAGCCTTCAACGGCGAAAACTCGCCGGCAGTTGCGGAATGAACATGATAAACGATGGCCGCCGGTATATAGAGACACCTCCAACCCGCAAGCCTGCCACGCAGACCGAGATCGGCGTCGTCGCCGTAAGCAAAGAAATGCTCGTCGAAGAGGCCGATCACTTCGAGCATCTCGCGGCGATATAGCGCCGCAGCGGCATCGGGGAACAGAACTTCCTCGCTCTGATCAAACTGACCTCGATCCGGTTCGCCCGAACCCCTTCCGTGATTCAAGCCGTCGGGATAGATCAAGTGCCCCGCCTTATCGATGCGTTTTCGATCGTTGTAAAAGAGAATTTTACTAGCGCACATACCGATCGAATCATCCGATTCCATACCGGCGACCAGCTCTTCGAGCCAGCGCTGGTCGGCCTCCGCGTCGTTATTCAATGTCGCGATGTAGCGGCCTTTCGCAACCCGGATACCGGCATTGCAGCCCCCAGCAAACCCGTTGTTCGATGGCAGGGAAACGACGCGCAGGCGCGGTTCGCTAATGCCGTTTAAAAATTCCAAAGAACCGTCGTGCGAACCGTTATCCACAACGATCACTTCGAAATCCGAAAACAGCTGCCGCCAAAGAGAATCGAGACAACGAGCGAGAAGTTCGCGCCGGTCCAAATTCACGACGATAACACTGATTTTCGGCTTCACTTCTTCTTTGCCTCGATCATAACGGTTGCACCCCGGCCAAAGGCGGACTCCAGCAGAACGACCGGATAGGCACAGGTGACGAGCAGCAGATACGCCAGGTGACGAACCCATTCCACCGGTCGCGATTCGCGAATATTTCGCTTTCGATGGCGAACACTGCGGCTTACCGGATCGAGTGAAGGGAAAACACTCGAAACCAAAGCAGGAGCGTTATCGCGCAAATTGAAATGCCGGACTCTAGTGACAACGAAGCCCGAATCCGCCAGCAGCTTGAGCATCGAATTTCTCGAATAGTCGATGAGGTGGCGAGGAATATCCAATCCGTACCAGCGCGCGCCAAATATTTTGAATTGCCAGCTTTCGATGTTGGGAACCTGAAGAATCATCACTCCATCCGGTTTCAACACACGCGCGACCTCCGCCAGCACGACGCGCGGATTGGAGACGTGTTCCATCACATGAAACAACGTCACCATGTCGAACGCCTGATCGGGAAAATGCGCGTCTTCGAGCGAGCCAACCGCGACGTCCACACTGTTTTCAATTGCGGCGATCTTTGCAGCCTCGGCTGAAAAATCCACACCGGTTGTGTGAAACCCTCGATGCTTGAGCAGGCCGAGCAACGTGCCGCTGCCGCATCCCACGTCGAGCACATCCAAACCGGTACGGTTACCCGCAGCTTTGGTGATGAACGCAATATGGTCGCGAAGCGCGAATTTTCGGTAAATGGACTCCAGCTTTTTCAGAGTGCCGGATTTCCGCGCGTTCCACCAATAGTCCGCGGGATAGAAGCGTGCAATTTCGGCCCTATCCGGCATCGGGTGTAAAAACAAACACCGGCAAGCTTCACACCAGTGCAACGTAAATGTCTTCGATGTGGACTCGAAAAGAAGATCGGTTCCACTGAGCGCGGGAGCTGTTACCGGATTCAAACAGACCGGACAACTCATTGAAGCGCAAATGTGAGAACGATGCGAATACTCCGGTTTCCCGGCTTAAATGACCACTTCTTGACGGCTTGAAGGGCGGCACTGTTCAGATCCGGTATTTGCGAACTTGCGACGGCCGCTATCTTCACTGAGCCATCAGGTCCAATATCGACCCGAATGATGATGTCGCCCGCAGCCCCTTTTTTCCGAAGCGCCTCGGGATAGTCGGGATATACCGTTTCGAGAACCTCGAGCGGAGCCCGGGTCTCAATCGAATAGCTAATGCGCCCTTCCGGAACCGGCGGAGGCGGAGCGCTGGGTTTTGGCGGAGGTTCGCGGCGCTTCGCCTCTGCTCGAGCTTCTTGCTGCATTTCATCGAGCTTGCGCTGGTCCATTTCACGGCGGGCGTTCTCGATTTTTCGCCGAATCGCGGAGATCATCACACTCAACCGTTCGCCTTCGGACCGGCTGAAATGGGGCAAATCCGCCGCAATATTGATGTCGCGGAATGCACGGTCCGACTGCCCCAGCGCGACCTCGACGTTCGCGCGTATCTCGTAAAAATCATCCGCAAATTCCGGCTCCAATTCCAAAGCCTTCGCCACTGCCGGCAGACTTTTCTCCGGCTGGCCATCGAGCACATAAACCCGTGCCAGTTCGGCATAGGCCCGTCCCATCAGTGGAAGCAGTTGTACCGCGCGTTCTAAGGCGACGGCCTGAGCGTGGATATCCTTCTTGTCCTCGAGCTTCATCGCGCCAAAGTGATACTGCACCAAAGCGTGATCCGGAAGTTCCCGCGCGGCGCGATCGAGCACGCGCGCGGCTTCTGCCGGCGGCCGTGAAAATCGAGTGATGATGGCGCGAGCGGCTCGCGCATCCTTCGAGTCCGCGTTGTACCAATGCGAAGCATCCGCCTGACGCTCCGTTGCAAGCAGCAGGTCGCCCCGATGAAGCGCAAGCCTCCCCATGTCGGCTTCGGACGACTTGATCACCGCAGTGACTGGCGGCGGCTTGAGCGGCGTTTCGACATAGCTCTTCAACTTCGGATCCATCGCCTGGGTATCCATCGGTATGACCGGCGCGCGCTCGGATTCCGTGCGGAGTGACTGGATGTATTGCCCGATGAGATCCGGTTTTTCGTCCAGCAAAATACGAAGAAGCCGATACGATTCCGTCCGGAAAGCGCCCCCCGGATCGCTGTCGTTATATGTGGCGCTCGGAACAATGGTAACGACATCACCGGCGCTGAATCCCTCTTGCTCGGAAACAGCCTTGGTATCTGCCGAGCGGCCAACCTTCCTCACATACTCCGCTGCGGCTTCCGACAGCCAGAACGGACGCCACAACGTGTACCGCTCGAACAGGACGTGGCCGAGCGCATGACCGGCATCATTGGCAATGTCATCCGGAGATTTGTCTTTCGCCACGATAAACGTTCGGTCCGGCCCGCGAAGCAAATAGGCGGACTTCCTCAATTGCTCTTCACCCTCTGCGTGCGGCAATGCCTCGATGAAATCCTGCTCGTTATTGAAAAGAAAAATCTCGATTGGGAACTGCCTGGGCGGCACTTTACCGAAGGCTTGAGACAATGCGGTCACACGATTCTCGAAGTCGGAGATCAGACGGCGGCCTTTGGCTTCATTTGTATCGGTGAACAACAGGAAGTGCTCGGAGGACATTTCGAACCACTTCGCGTCCTTCGCTTGGAGCGCTGGAGTGCCTGCGAGCAGAAACAAGAATGCCAGCGCAATTACACGGTATCGCATCTCCCAGATTGTACACCTCTCTCCCTGGGAGAGGTCGGCCGCCGCGAGGCGGCTGCATGAGGGTCTCATAGAATTCTGTACCTCACCCTACCTTCTCCCAGAGGGAGAGGGTAAGATCAATAGTCATGAAGACCAGCGAAATTCTGCAGGCTTGGAAGATGATTCTCGCGGGGCGTGCTCCTTCTTTATCGATCGAAATTACGAAGGAGTGTCCATTGAGCTGCCCCGGCTGCTATGCGTACGGCACCGAGCACCTCGGCGGCGGCACGATGCTGCGGCAGGTCAGCGATTATAAAGGTAAAGAACTCGTGGATCGGGTCATACAGCTGGTCGATGAACACCGGCCGCTGCACGTTTCAATCGTGGGCGGTGAGCCGCTCGTTAGATTTCGGGAATTGAATGAAATCCTGCCAGAACTCAGCGAACGGCGAATTCGCACGCACGTCGTGACCAGCGCTGTCCGCGAAATCCCGCGGGAGTGGCAACGACTGAAAGAAGTGAAGGTCATTGTCTCTATCGACGGTCTCGCTCCGGAGCATGACCAGCGCCGCAAACCGGCAACGTACGATCGCATTCTGAAAAATATCAAAGAGCACAAAATCACCGTCCACTGCACCGTCACGCGTCAGATGACGGACCGCGTGGGTTATCTTCGCGACTTCGTAAAATTCTGGTCCGAGCGCGAGGAGGTCGAAAAGATTTGGATGAGCTTGTTTACCCCCCAGATCGGTGAGACCAGCTACGAAATCTTGCCGCCGCCGGCCCGCCGGCGCGTCGTGCAGGAGTTGCTCGAGCTGCGCCAAAGATACCTGAAGCTGGATATGCCCACTGGAATGATTGAAGGTTTCTTGAGCCCGCCACCCAATCCCGATAAATGTATTTTTGCGAAGACCACTCACACGGTCACTGCTGATTTGAAAACTCGAGTGGCTCCGTGCCAGTTCGGAGGAAATCCCGATTGTTCGCAGTGCGGCTGCATCGCATCGGTCGGTCTCCATCAAATTGGACGGCACAAGCTCGGCGGAGCTATTCCCGTCGCATGGCTCTACGATGCGTCATACCGAATCGGCAGGACTGTGGCGTCAATCCGGATGGCGAGCTAGGCAATCGCACGCCATCTTAGTAGCAAAATTATTCCTCTTCGAATCCTTGCCCTTGGAGCTAACAGTGGTCAGGGGATTCCACGTGCAATCAATACGCTAGCATTTTCCAGTGTTTCCGAAAGGTAAAAACGGTGTCCGTCTTACCACCATTACGGCACGACGCTTGCTATTGAACTGGCCGTGTGAAACAGCCGTTCGAGATTGGAGAATTTTATGAAGACAGGAAGAGATGTCACACAGACTGGGCTTTACGCTTCATCCTGCTGCCTGGCTGAAACGGGGCTGCGAAAGGACGCGATGTTCCCACGATGTCCCAAATGTTTGGCGCTCACTGTATGGATGGTCGTTACCACGCCCGTAGCGCCAAAAGATAAGAAGGCTGCCTGATAGCGACTCACGAGGAGGAAACATACCGATTTCTGATCTGTAGCACAAAATTCGAACTGTTGTGAATGGCTGTTCCACTGAACGGGCCGGTTCGCGCACCACGCGAAAACCGAAAAAGTCTCGACAGCATGCTGCTAAAGCGGAATATTCCCGTGCTTCTTCGGGGGATTGGAATCGCGCTTGGTATCGAGCATGCGCAACGCCGTGATTACTTTCTTGCGCGTGTACTTGGGCTCGATGATTTCGTCGATGAAGCCGTGCTCGGCGGCGATGTAGGGGTTCGCGAATTTCTCTCGGAACTCTTCCACTTTTTCCTGGCGCTGTTTGTTGAGATCCTTGGCGGCGGCCAATTCCCTTCGATAGATAATATTGACCGCGCCCTCTGGGCCCATGACCGCGATCTCCGCCGTAGGATAAGCAAAGTTCATATCGGTTCGGATATGTTTGCTGGACATGACGCAGTAGGCGCCGCCATAGGCCTTGCGCGTGATGACCGTGATTTTCGGCACTGTGGCTTCGGCAAATGCGTAAAGCAATTTCGCTCCGTGCTTGATAATTCCTCCGAACTCCTGATTGGTGCCGGGTAAGAAGCCCGGTACATCTTCGAACGTAATCAGCGGAATATTGAACGCATCGCAAAATCGCACGAATCGTGCGCCCTTCACCGAACCCGCAATATCGAGGCAACCGGCAAGATACGCCGGTTGATTAGCGACGATTCCCACCGGCCGCCCGTCGAGTCTCGCAAATCCAATGACGAGGTTTTTCGCGTAATGTTCCTGCACCTCGAAAAAATAATTCTCATCGATGACGGCGTGAATGACATCCTTCATGTCGTAAGGAATGTTCGACTCGATCGGCACGAGAGAGTTCAACGATTCTTCCACCCGATCCCAAGGATCGTTTGTAGGGCGGCGCGGCGGGTCGTCCAGATTATTCGACGGAATGAACGACAGCAGTTCGCGCAGAAGGAGCAGGCATTCTTCATCATTGTGCGATATGAAATGTGCGACGCCGCTCGTGCTGTTGTGCGTCATCGCGCCGCCAAGTTCGTCTTTTGTCACCTCTTCGTGGGTCACAGTTTTGATGACGTCGGGACCAGTGACAAACATGTAGCTCGTCTTGTCGACCATGGCGATGAAGTCCGTGATTGCGGGTGAATACACGGCTCCGCCGGCGCATGGCCCCATGATCGCCGAGATCTGTGGAATGACTCCGGAGGCAAGCGTGTTTCTCAGAAAGATGTCGGCATAGCCGGCCAGCGACATGACACCTTCCTGAATCCTGGCGCCGCCGGAATCATTTAAACCGACGACCGGCGCTCCCGCTTTCATGGCGAGGTCCATGATCTTGCAAATCTTTTGAGCATTGGTTTCGCTGAGAGAGCCGCCGAAGACCGTAAAATCCTGGGCAAAGACGTAGACTAACCGCCCGTCGATGCGTCCGTAGCCGGCAACCACGCCGTCGCCGGGATACTGCTGCTCCTGCATGCCGAAATCGAGACAGCGATGCGTCACGAATTTGTCGACTTCTTCGAATGAGTCCCTGTCGAGAAGAAGCGAGACCCGTTCTCGCGCGGTCAGCTTGCCTTCGGCTTTTTGCCGGTCCTGGCGCTGCTTGCCGCCGCCGAGTTCGGCCGCCCGATTCATCGCAATCAGCTGTTCGACACGGGAAGTTAGGGTGACCTTGGCCATAAGAAAAATAGCCACACTAAAGCAAAAAAGACTCAAAAATATTTTTTGTGTTTCTTGTGCCTTTTTGTGGCTAATACCATTATTTAATTACAGGAACCTTTTCCCAATCTTTCAGGAACTGCTCGACTCCTTTGTCCGTGAGCGGATGCTTCAGCAGTTGATCGAATATTTTCGCAGGCATGGTGCAGATATCGGCGCCACAGAGGCCTGCCTCGACGACGTGCACGGGATTGCGGATGGACGCGACCAACACCTGAGTTTGGAATTCATAGTTGTTGAAGATCGTCACGATATCGCGGATCAAGTCCATTCCATTCTCGCCGATATCATCCAAGCGGCCGACAAAGGGGCTGACGAAATACGCCCCGGCCTTTGCGGCCATGATGGCCTGAGGAGCGGAGAATAGAAGGGTCACGTTCACCCGAATACGTTCTTCACTGAGGGCTCTCGTTGCCTTCAGTCCTTCTTTAGTCATCGGGCATTTCACGACGATGTTGGGATGGAGTTTTGCCAGATGCCTGCCTTCCTCGATCATCCCTGCGGCGTCACGGCTTACGGTCTCTGCGCTCACAGGACCATTCACCAGAGAACAGATCTTCAAAAGCTGATCTTCGAAGGTATTCCCCTCTTTCGAAATCAACGTCGGGTTTGTCGTAACGCCATCCAAAACGCCGGTGCTGGCAGCATCTCGGATCTCATCGATATTCGCTGTATCGAGGAAGAATTTCATGTGCCCGTCTCCTTATAGATAAGAACATTCTATCAATATCAGGACAAATCTGGTCTCATGGCGCGCGCAATGGAGCGCTCATCGAGCTTTCGTTTCCGAATTCATCGACCGCTGAAACTCCGTAGTATGCGCCCGATCGATACGACGAATCGAAGAACGCATTGGTCAAAACGATACGCTCCGAGATCGAACGAAACCCCCCATTTGCGTCATTGCTGCGAAAAACGTGGTACCCTGCGAGATCGGTTTCAGAGTTAGGAGCCCACGTCAAATAGCCACCCGTGTCGGATTGAACGAGGTCCAGGCCAGTCGGTACGGCGGGCGCAGTTTTGTCGTCGACAGTGATGGTAATGGATTCGGGTCCCACCCCCATAACCGGATTTGCCGATACACGGCGCACCGCTGTTACTTGATACGTCAGAATTTTGCCCTGCTGATATTGATTATCTTCGTATTCAGTGTTGGAGACTGTTTGTGACTCACCAGGCGTATCGGTGCGCGCAATAACGTAGGCGTCCGCCAGTTCCGGATGTTCCTGTGGTCTCTGCCATTCGAGCCGCACGCGCCGCTGATCGAACACTGCTCGAAGACCCGAAACTTTGCCGGGGACCTCTACAGGCACGATCGATGCGGTATTTGAAACTTGTGACGTTTTCCCCTGGGTCGTATCCACAACAGCGGTGAATGTGCGAAACCCACCGGGGGAGTTGTCGAGCGGAATGGAATGCGATTGCGACTGCCCTGGAGCACTCACGTTTAGGGTAGCCACAATCGCGCCATCATTCCGGATCTGGACGTGTGCCAAATTTGTCGCGGCCGATCCGTCTATATTTCTTGCAGGGTTGGTCCACGTCAGTACCAGTGTATGACCACTCTGAACGACATTGAGGTCTTTCACAGCCTCAGGAACTCGAATGAACGGTGGAAGGGGCGGCCCTTCTTTGCCGCAAGCGGGAAGGAGCGCAAACAGTAGAAGAATGATGATGCATTCCCCTCCTCGCAGAGGAGGGGAGACGCGACAGCATAACAGAAGCTGGCGCATCCACCCCTCTTCTTTGAGGAGGGGAATGCCGTGCATCATCACAAGATGTAGCGGCTAAGATCCTGGTCTTTGACAATCTCGGCAAGCATTTTTTGAACGTAGGCTGCGTCGATGCGGATCGTTTTCTTCTTGAGATCGGGGCCTTCAAACGAGATGTCGTCGAGAAGTTTTTCCATGATCGTATGAAGGCGGCGGGCACCGATATTTTCCGTGCTTTCGTTTACGGCCGCGGCGAAGCGAGCAATCTCTTGGACCGCATCGTCGTTGAAGGTGAGTTTAATGCCTTCGGTTTCCAAAAGCGCGACGTATTGCTTGATTAATGCATTCTGGGGCTCAGTCAGTATCCGCACGAAATCTCCGACCGTGAGCGAGTCGAGCTCCACGCGGATCGGAAAGCGCCCCTGAAGTTCGGGAATTAAATCGGAAGGCTTCGAAACGTGAAATGCGCCTGCAGCAATGAACAGGATGTGGTCGGTACGAACGAAACCGTAGCGCGTATTCACCGTCGTTCCTTCAACAATCGGCAGGATGTCGCGCTGCACGCCCTCCCGGCTCACATCCGGACCGTGCCCGCTTTCGCGGCCGGCGATTTTGTCGATTTCATCAAGAAAGATAATGCCGCTGTCCTCGACGCGCTCGACGGCGAGACGCGTAACCATATCCATATCGACGAGCTTCTGCTCCTCTTCTTGAATCAGGTAATCGAGCGCTTCGGCAATCTTCATTTTTCGCTTCTTGGTCCGCTGTCCCAAAAAACCGGGAAGGATATCTTTAATGTTGATATCCATTTCTTCGATGCCTTGATTGCTGATGATCTCGAACGCCGGAAAATTCCGCTCCTTGACTTCAATCTCGACCATGCGCTCGTCGAGTTTTCCGTCCCGTAGCTGAACACGCAATTTTTCGCGAGTACGGTTCCACTGATCGGCCGCGGCCCGGCCGCTGTCCTCGGACGCTCCACTGGGCAGAGGCATCGGCGGGAGCAGCAGATCCAGAACCCGCTCCTCGGCATTGGCTTCTGCTTTATCGGCCACTTCTTCGAGCTTTTCGTTGCGCACCATTTCGATCGCGATTTCCACGAGATCGCGAATCATCGATTCGACGTCACGGCCGACATAGCCGACTTCCGTAAATTTGGAAGCCTCGACTTTGAGAAACGGTGAATTGGCGAGCTTCGCGAGGCGACGCGCGATTTCCGTTTTGCCGACACCTGTAGGACCGATCATGATGATGTTTTTCGGCATGACCTCTTCCGCCATTTCGGGCGGAAGTTTTTGACGGCGGATGCGATTTCGCAGCGCAATCGCAACGGCCCGTTTTGCTCCCCCTTGTCCGATCACATATTTATCGAGCTCACGGACGATCTCACGAGGCGTCAGCTCGTCGAGGTGCGGGGTTTCGTCGACCGTCTCAGGTACATACATACTCACTTCGATTCTACCTCACAGTTCCTCGATCGAGATGTTATCGTTCGTGTAGATGCAGATCTTGCCTGCGATTTGCATCGCTTCCTGCACGATCTCTCGAGCGTTCAGGTCCGTATATTTTTCGAGCGCCCGGGCGGCGGCGAGCGCGAAAGCACCGCCGGAACCGATGCCGACGATCCCATCATCAGGCTCAATCAGGTCGCCGGTCCCCGAGATCAGAAATGTGCTCTTGTTGTCGGCAACGATCATGACCGCTTCGAGGTGGCGCAGCGACCGGTCGGTCCGCCAATCCTTGGCAAGCTCGACAGCAGCGCGGCTCAAGTTTCCATGGAACTGTTCGAGTTTGGCTTCAAAGCGAGAGAACAGGGCGAATGAATCGGCGGACGATCCAGCAAACCCGGCGAGAATTTTCTCGTTATACAGCCTGCGGATTTTTCGCGCGCCGTGTTTGATGACGGTGTCACCGAGCGTAACCTGGCCGTCGCTTCCAATAGCGACCTTGCCTTTACGCCGCACACAAAGAATTGTCGTGGCTTGGATGGAGGGATTCATGAATTTATTTTGATGCCGGCGGCGCGAACAAATTGTCGGACAACCCCGAATTGTAATCAGCCGTGTCTAAGTGAATTTCCATCGTCTTCACGTTGTCGGTGAGGCGGCTTACGAAGAGTGCTGTCATCACACCTTCGAATTTGTGCCAGTTGCTGTACTGCTCCTCGTGAAGCTTGGATTCCTCGGTGCGCCGGACCTGCATTTTTATAGGTAGGTGCGTATCACGGTCGATGTAAAAACGGATGCGGTTTTTCTCGGGGTCGCGCAGCTCCACAACATCGATCCGTTTGAAGTCGATCATCTCACTGGGAAGGGGCTGGACCGTGGTCTGCCGTTCCTCGAGCGTAAAGCGTAAGACGTAGTCCAGACTCGTCTTCAAACCTTTTAAGAATTCCTCGATCTCGCCGGGCGACTGCGGCTCCGGACTTTTTTTGGCGACTATTTTCCATCCTTCTTTGCCGCGATTGATCTGAGTCGTTCTTCGAGTCGTGGGGCCGAATTCGACGCGTTCCATATCTGGGAGTTTAATGTAATCGGAAAAAATATCGGAGCCGCTCAACTGGCCGCGCGTGAAAGCGAAGAATCGGCCGGTGGTATGAATATCCTTCACGTCGAGAAAGGTCTGGCCTCCGAGAGCATCGATCATCTGATCGATCAACTGATTCGCCTTCGTCTGGGCTTCTGCCGGATGCGTCCCCGCAAGGACACAAAGACACAGAAGAAGAAAACGCAAAATTCGCCGAAACATCTATAAACGATTATAGCGAAGGCGCGCTTGAGCGATAAATGTTGTGAACAACGCCTTCGCAAACGGATCATCCTTCCAGCCCCGCTCTGGATGCCATTGCACGCCGAGAATGAAGCGGCCCGTCGTGTCTTCGACGGCTTCGATGACTCCATCGGGCGCGAACGCCACCGGTCGGAGATTGCGGCCGGGATTTGCGATCGATTGATGGTGATAACTGTTTACCTCGATATCGGAACGGCCGGCCAGCTGCGCGATTAGACTGTCTTGCGCAATCCGGACCGGGTGGCGAGCAGGCGGATTACCGTCGTCTGCTTCATGACTGAGGGCGGCGTTCACCAATGCAGGAATATCCTGGACGAGTGAACCACCGCGGAAAACATTCAGGCTTTGGATACCGAAGCAAATGCCGACCAAAGGCAAACTTTCCTGCTCGACGTATTGCAAGATCTCAAAATCGGTGGCATCGCGGTTTGGATAAAGCTCGCCGAGATTGGGATGCGGGACGGCCCCGTAGTGTTTCGGGTCGACGTCGGTCGGGCTGCCGGGAAGAAGAACGCCGTGGACGCGACTGACGTACTCGCGGATGATTTCGCGATCGCCAGTTGTGGGTATCATTAGCGGCAGGCCGCCCGCCCAGAGGATCGCATCGAGATAATGGCGGATCTGGCCGATGTACTCAGATTTTTCGTGATAGCGAGTAGGAATTCCGATCCAGGGTTTGTCCATAATTAAATGTTGCTACGATCTCTTCTCGAACGCGGTTGGCCAATTCTGCCGCTGGAACGCCTTCCGAACAAATCGGCTCTCCGATAACGAGCTCCACGACTCCCCCACGTATGTGGTATGTCTTCGGGACAAGAACTGCCCGGGATCCGCGAATCGTCATTGGAACCACCTCGGCGTTCGATCTCGTCGCCAACATAAAGCTGCCGCCTTTGAAGGGCTTAATAGTGCCGTCGCGGCTGGTCGCGCCCTCTGGAAAAATCAGAATGGGCGTGCCGGTCTTGATCGTTTCGGCCGCGTTCCGCAAAGATTTGACGGCCGCGTGCGGATTTTCTCTATCGATCGCAACGTGGCCCGACCGGCGCAAATGCCAGCCGAGGAACGGATACCGGAACAAATCCTTCTTCGCCGCAAAGCGAAACTGGAACGGCAGCGCAGCCAAAATGATCGGAATGTCCATGTGGCTTTGATGATTCACGCAAAGCACATATGGACGCGCACGTTGCAGATGTTCGACACCACGAACCCGGAAACGGACGCGGGCTGTCCACAAAATCATGCGTGCCCACATCCGAGCACATGCATGCTGGATTCGCCCGCCGGAATCGAACAGGGAACTCGCCACGGAAAGCGAGCCCATGATTCCCGTATAGATAAAAATCAACGGTGCCGTGATCAACAGCGAGCGTGCATAGCTGAGTTTGCCGAGCATGGTTTTCGCCTTTCCCTCTGGGAGAGGGCTACTCTAGCATGGGACGCGCCTCTCCAATGAGGTACAGGGAACCGCAAATCAAGATCGTTGTATCCAAAGGTGCATTCAATCGAGCATAGTCCACAGCGTCTGCAACCGTGAGCTCCACATGTGAACCTTCTACAAGCCTCTGCAGCTCAGCCGGGTCTTTCGCGCGGCTGCTTTTCGGCTTCGTGAATACGAACTGGCAGGCGTGCGGCCTGAGGATCGCGATCATTTCTTCAAATTGCTTGTCGGCCATTACTCCGAAAACGACCCACACGCCTTCCGGATGGAACTCTCGAAGAAATGCCGCGAGCGCACTCGCTGCAGCCACATTGTGCGCGCCGTCCAGAAGGAATCGGCCGCGACGCTCCAACCTGCCAGGCCACGTTGTGGTGTTGACTCCGCGAACAATATCCTCTTTCGAGATTCCCAAACACTCGGCTGCTCGAATCGCAACAGCAATATTTTCGAGTTGGTAACGCCCGAGGAGCTGCGGCCTCAGTTCGGGGTAACGGCTGAGATCGGCGCCGCGCATGAGCCGATTTCCCGCTCGCTCGCGAATGACCGGCAAATCCGCGGATGGCCCGATAATCACCGGCTCGCTCGACTTAATGATGCCGGCTTTTTCGGCGGCGATGGCTTCGATCGTAGTTCCCAAAAACTGTTGATGATCCAGGCCAATGCTCGTGATGACCGAGACGTCCTGATCGACGATATTCGTCGCATCCAGCCTTCCTCCCAGACCCACTTCGAGGACGGCGAACCTGACGCGATCGCGAAAGTAGAGAAAAGCCATCGCCGTAATCAACTCGAAGGAGGTCGGTGGATAGAGCAGATCTTTCGCCGTTGACGCGGCATGTTTGACGGCAGGGAAGACTTCCCTCAAATCGTCGTCCGATATTTCGCGTCCGCCGATGGAGATGCGTTCATTCAGCCGAACCAGATGAGGCGACGTATACAGTCCTGCATCGGGCATCATCGAAGACAGCAACTTCGCAACGGACCCTTTGCCGTTCGTACCGGCGATCAAAATCGATCGGAACGCCCGCTCGGGATTTCCTAAAGTCGCAGCAAGCGCCTGCATATTCCGCAGGTCATATCGGATGGATCGGTACTCGTTAGTGAGCGAGTAAAGATACTCGAGATCGGCGATCACTTCGCAAGTTTACAATACCTTCTCGGCTTCCACGGACACCTTATACGAACACGACTCTTCGTTGCAGTAGCGGAGGAGCCCTTCGCGCTTGGTTGCTTTTTCCAGCAGGAAGGGCGCGCCGCATTGTGGGCAGGGCTCGGGGACAGGCTTATTCCATACGACAAAGTCGCAATTGGGATATTTCAAACATCCGTAGAAGACTTTTCCGCGCTTGGAGCG
This sequence comes from Acidobacteriota bacterium, assembly GCA_003223875.1. GTDB lineage: Bacteria > Acidobacteriota > Terriglobia > 20CM-2-55-15 > 20CM-2-55-15 > 20CM-2-55-15. The sequence goes on from QHWY01000088.1 coordinate 20,464, forward strand.
GCGCTCGATCAGTTCACCGCCGCAGCCGGGTTTGGGGCAGGCAACACCTACAGTCTTCGGTTTGATGTACTTGCATTTCGGATAATTGCTGCAGGCGATGAATTCGCCGAACCGACCTTCCTTCATGGCGAGCTTCGCCTTGCCGCATTGGGGACAAGTTTCCTCGATTATGACGTCCGGTTTCTTCGGCGTCTTTGTTCCGGCTGCGAGCTTTCGCGTGGTCTTGCATTCGGGGTAACCGGTACACGCTAGGAATTGGCCGAAGCGGCCGCGCTTCAGCGTCATCGGCTTTCCGCAATTTTCACAGCGCTCCGGCTCAGCCTCAGCAGATGTCTCGCCCTCTTTGGGGGCTTCTTCGCTGGCAATTTCTTTCGTGTTCTTACACTCCGGATACGCCGAGCATGCCATGAAGCGGCCGAACTGGCCCCACTTGATGACCATCGGGCTGCCACACTTTTCACAGACTTCATCAGTGGGAATTTCCTGGCGCTTCAGATTCTCCATGTTCTTTGAAGCGCGCTTCAGGTCCTTCTCGAATTTCTTATAAAACTCGTCGAGGGCTTCGACCCAAGTCATCTTGCCTTCTTCGACTTCGTCGAGCTCCTCTTCCATACGGGCTGTGTATTGGACGTCGAAGATGTCTTCGAAATGCTTCACCAGCATCTCGGTGACGACACTTCCAAGCTCGGTCGGCTTGAATTTGCCTTGGTCTTTGGTGACGTACTCACGGTCTTGAATGGTCGTCAGGATCGTCACGTACGTGGATGGACGGCCGATGCCTTTTTCCTCGAGTGCCTTCACGAGCGAAGCTTCCGTGTATCGTGGCGGCGGTTCGGTAAAGTGCTGGCGCGGCGTCATGTCGATGAGGCGTAGCCTTTCGCCCTGCCGGAGCGGAGGCAGCGTGAGGTCCTGTTCGTCATCGGGTTCCAGCGGTTTGCCTTCATCATCGGAGGACTCTTCGTACACCTTTAGGAATCCATCGAATTTCATGACACGGCCGGATGCGCGGAACAAATAATCCTTCACCGCAATTTCCACTGTGGTTTGGTCATACACGGCCGGATTCATTTGCGATGCAATGAACCGAGTCCAGATCAGACGGTACAGCTTCAATTCGTCCTCAGATAGGTACGCCTTGAGATCGTCGGGCGTCCTACCGACGAAGGTTGGGCGAATGGCTTCGTGCGCATCCTGCGCATCTTTCTTGCTCTTGTAGATGACGGCTTTTTCCGGCAAATAGGGCCCGCCGTACACGTCCGAGATATAGGAGCGGACCATCTCCAGTGCGTCATCCGACACGCGGGTGGAATCCGAGCGCATGTAACTGATCAAACCAATGCGCCCTTCCTCACCCAATTCGATCCCTTCGTAGAGCCGCTGCGCCAGCATCATGGTTTTCTTGACCGTGAAGCGGAGCCGCCGCGCGGCATCTTGTTGCAATTTGCTGGTCGTGAAAGGAGGAACGGGATTCCGCTTCTTTTCTTTCGTGACGACCGATTCGACGAGAAATTCGGAGTTTTTAACTGCCGCGAGGATGTGGTCCGCTTCTGCCTGATTGTTGACTTCGGCAGTTTTCCCTTTGATCTTCGCAAGCCGCGCTTCGAATTGCGGCGGCTCGTGGCCTTCGAGCTTTGCGATGATCGACCAATATTCTTGCGGGACGAATGCCTTGATTTCGTTCTCGCGCTCCACGATCATCCGCAGCGCAACCGTTTGAACGCGGCCCGCAGAGATGCCGCGGCGTACTTTGTCCCACAATAAAGGACTGATTTGATATCCAACCAGACGATCGAGAATCCGGCGCGCCTGCTGCGCGTCGACAATGTGCTGATTGATGCGGCCGGGATTCTCTATGGCGGCTCGGATCGCCTTCGGCGTGATCTCATTGAAGAGCACTCGAAAAACTTCGCCTTTGTTGCCGTCGAGAATTTCCTTCAAGTGTTGACAAATGGCTTCGCCCTCGCGATCCGGGTCAGCCGCGAGGAATATGCGCTGCGCGGATTTGGCGGCGGTGCGAAGTTCCTTGATGACTTTCTCTTTACCGGGAATGATGTCGTAGACCGGCTCGAAGTTGTGTTCGATGTCGACTCCGAGCTTGCTCTTGGGCAGATCCTTCACATGGCCGAGTGAGGCTTTCACGACATACTCAGCGCCGAGGTATTTATTAATCGTATTCGCTTTCGCGGGTGATTCGACAATCACCAATGATTTTTTAACAGCCATTTCTGAAATTCTCGTTTGCCTTGCGTCTATGTAATAAGTGGTCTGGGCCGAAAAATCAACAAGGCCTTTTTTCAAAGACGGCGAATGTATTTCTTTCCAGGCAGTTGCCGGATATGCTCGGCCATCTCCAAAGCAAGCAGCGCACTATAAACTTCGGACGTGGATAATGGCAACTTTGAGAGCAAGGTATCGATCGACACTGCTTCCTGAAGTGACAATGCTCGCCACACTTTCGCTTCAGCGCCATCGAGGTGCGGCTCAGGCAGAGCCTGCATTTTAGCGACAAGCGGCGCGAAAATTTTCTCGCGGATGGGGTACGGAAGCTCTTCGACAATATCCTGCCAGTTCGTGACGAGTTTGGCGCCTTGGCGGATCAATGCGTGCGGTCCAAAACTGTTCGCCGATGTGATATTGCCGGGTACCGCAAAAATTTCCCTGCCCGTTTCGAGCGCAAGCCTTACCGTGATCAGCGAGCCGGAGTATTCCGCAGCCTCCACCACAGTTACTCCAAGCGACATGCCGGCAATAATCCGATTCCGGATCGGAAAATTTTGCGGGGATGGCGGCGTTCCCAAAGGAAATTCCGAGATAATCGCGCCATTTTCTTCCACAAAGTCGGCGAGTTCGCGATTTTCTTTCGGATAGACGAAGTCCAGTCCACTGCCGAAAACGGCATAAGTGATCCCTGCCCTCAGCGCGCCCCGATGCGCGGCCGCATCGAGCCCACGGGCCAAACCCGACGTGATCGCTAAACCTCTTGCCGCAAGATCTTCGGCGAGCCGTTCGGCGCAGTTCAGGCCATAGCCGGTGGGTCTTCGCGTGCCGACAATCGCGACCTGAGGCAGTTCGGCGCCCCATTTCTTCCCGCGTAGATATAGAACGATCGGCGGATCGAAAATCTCTCGAAGAAGCGGAGGATAGCGTGGATCAAGAATATCAATGATCGTGACACCCAGTTTAGCGGCTTTCTCCGCCTCGGCTTCCGCACGCTCCGCGGATTTTGGCGAGAGGATGTCCTCCGCGATCTCCGGCGGAATACCGACGGCTTCCAAGTCGTCGCTATTCGCTTCAAACACCCGTTCCGGTTCCTTGAAGTGCTTGATCAGCGTATTCGCGGACCGGAGCCCCAGCCCCCGAACCAAAAATAACCGTAAGGCGGCCTTCATAGCCCTTCCCTCTGGGAGAGGCTAGCAAGGGTTAGACCAAATGCGGTAGTTGTGACAGAATACGACAATCCTGATTAGCGAAGGAGACCAGTTATGCGTAGATTGGTTCTCGCATGGTTGCTTTTATCCGGCACCGGATGGGCGCAACATCCCGATGATGTTTTCGTAGGGCAAAAAGCGCCCGAATTGAAGGACGGAGATGCCTGGATCAATTCGAAGCCGCTCAAACTCGAGCAGCTACGCGGCAAGGTTGTCCTTGTCGATTTTTGGGCCTGGGACTGCCCCTTCTGTGCTCAAGCGATGCCCCACGTGAAAGAGCTTTATGATAAATATGCGAAGGATGGACTCGTGATTATCGGCGTCCATACTCCACGTATCGACTACGAGAAGGACATTCCCAAGATCAAAGAAGCCGTCGTCAAGAAGGGCATCAAATATCCGGTTGTCGTCGACAACAAGTATCAAATTTGGAGTGATTATCTCTGCAACACCTGGCCCAGTCATTTCGTCGTGGATCAGGAAGGCGTGATTCAACTCAGCCACTCCGGAACCGAACGATACGAGGATACGGAGAAGGTGATTCAGAGATTGCTCGCCAAAGGCAGCGGGAAATAGCCACAAAGATGCACAAGATTCACAAAATTTTTTGTGTCTTTTTGTGGCCACCGTTTTTGCTCAGTCGAACTTCTCTTTAATTAAGGTACGGTTTTCACTCTTGCGATGAGCGCACGGACATTTCAATCATTGCTAAGAAGTAGCATCCTGCTGCTGTTTTCATTCCTTATCAGTTCGCCGGCACATGCCCAATTGTTTCCCAAGGCGCGTCCGGATAACGTAGTGAAGCCCAAAAATATTCACGGTGTGGTACAGGATCTCCGCGGCACACTGCTTCCGGGGGCGCGGGTATTTCTAAGAGACATGAAGACAAAGGTCGTGCGCACGATCGAAACCGATCAGAACGGCGAGTACAAAGTTTTTGCGCTCCCGCCGAATGTCGATTACGAGCTATATGCGGATTTCAAAGGCAAGTCGTCAGAAAAAAAATTCGTCAGCTCGTTTTTGAATCGCGAAGATAACGTCCTCAACTTCCAACTCGACGTCGCCGTGATCGAAGGCAAAGCCGACACTGCGCTGCCGGACCCTGGCGTAACGTTTAAGAGTTTCGACCTCGTCGAGCTACACGCTTCGTTCGAGATGCCCAGCGGCATACCGGCTCCGGTGCCGTCTGTTTTGTTGCTCCACGGATATGGCGAGGATCACTCGGTCTGGAAGGATTTTGGTCAGCAATTGCTCAAACGTGGATGGGCGGTGATGGCGCTCGACTTGCGTGGGCATGGCGAAAGCAAATCGCGGAACCAGCGGCCAATCCAGGCAACGCCGGCTTGGAGAAAAGACCCACACGAATTTCCCGTGGATCTAGACCCGGCGCTGGATTGGTTGAAAGCACAGCCGCGCATCGATACGCGGAAGATCGTCATTATCGGCAGCGATGTCGGCGCTACTCTTGCCCTCATTGGCAGCGGCCGGTATCCGGAAGTCCGAACGGTTGTCGCGATCAAGCCGAACCTGGACGAAAGCCTCGCTCTAGCAGGCAGCGCTCAGGATTTTCAACCGCGGTCGGCTTTAATTGTCGCAGCTAATCCAGCCGAAGCCGAGCGCATAAGGGCTCTGGTCAAGCTCCCATCTCGAGTGTTGGCGGTCTCCCATTCGGGTGGAACAGCGGAATGGACCGCCGACCGACAAGTCGCAGACGCGATCTTTCAGTGGCTGAAAGAAACGTTCTGAGGTTCGTCGGCCCATTTCTTCTTCAACTGGCCGCAGGCGGCGGAAATATCATTCCCGCGGTTTTTTCTCACAAATGCTGAGATGTTGTGGTGGATCAGGATTTGCTGAAACCTTTCGACAACCGCGTCCGGCGGGCGACGGTAGTTGAGTTCTTCAGCCTCATTGAACGGAATTAAATTGACTTTGGCGCGAATTCCCTTCACGAGCTTCACGAGATGAAGTGCATCTTCAGGGGCATCCGTTATGCCACGGAGCAGCACATATTCAAAAGTCACGCGCTGCCGATGTTTCAGCGGAAATCGGCGAATCGCGTCGAGCAATTGTTCGATCGGATATCGGCGGTTGATCGGCATCAATTCATTTCGTTTCTCATTTGTCGCGCCGGTCAGCGAAATCGCGAGATTGGGAATCATCGGCTCGCCGGCAAGCCGTTTGATGGCCGGCAGCAGGCCTGCGGTCGAAAGTGTGATACGCGACATCGACATGTTCAGGCCGTCTTCGTCGTGCAGGATCCGAATGGCCTTCATGACGTTGTCGTAGTTGTGAAGAGGCTCGCCCATTCCCATCAGTACAATATTGAAACCGCGCGACGAGGTGTTTTCCCTCTGGGCAATCAAGGCTTGAGTGACGATTTCGCCGGGAGTCAAATTACGTGTCAGTCCAAGCTGGCCGGTGAGACAGAATGTGCAGGCCAAAGCACAGCCGATTTGAGACGAGATGCAAATCGTGTCTCTGTTCTCCTCAGGAATATATACGGTCTCGGCAAGCTCGCCGTCTTCTAACCGCACGAGATAGCGCCGCGTTTCGTCGATCGAATCGAACCGCCGATGGACAGAAGGCAGCTTTATATTCCATTCCTCAGAAAAGGAAGCGCGCGACGGCTTCGGCAGATCCGTCATCAACTCGAAATCATCGAAGGACCGCTGATAAACACCTTTGTAGATCTGTGTCGCCCGGAACGGCGGATCAAAGATCGAGGCGAGTTCAGTCTTTTCGTAGTCGAAGAAAAATTTCATGGAATCAAGCGAAATTCGGGGTCAGACGGGTGAATTCCCTATTTGCCAATCAAAGAATCGTGGAAGCAAAATAGGGAATTCACCCGTCTGACCCCGAATTTCCTGCTGCCGGATCAGCGACTCGATATAGGACACAATGCGGGGATCCGCCCAATGCTCGCCAAATGTGTGCCTCACAACGTGGCCGTTCGCGTCGATCAGGAAGGTCTCTGGAACACCAGTAATCTTATATAGGCCTCGCGCAATCTGTTGTCCGGGATCGAGGAACACCGGCAGAGTCAGATTGTGCTTCGCATAGAATGCGTTGACCGGCTTCCAGTCGGTATCAATGGCGACGGTCACCATTTGGAATTTGCGATCCTTCAATTTGGCGTTCAGCTTCTCCATGTCGGGCGCTTCCTCAACGCAAGGTACACACCACGTCGCCCAGAAATTCAGGAAAACCACCTTCCCTTGGTAATCGCTCAGCTTGATCGGATGGCCATTCTGATCTTTGATCGTGAAGTCAGGAGCCATCTGCCCAATATTGATAACGCCCGGAGTTCCGACCCGCGTCGCCTCCTTGTAGACAAAGTAACCCGCGATGGATCCGACGAAGAGAAAGAAGACAAGAGCCTTGACGCGCTCGCGCATACCCTTCATTTTAGCGCATTTTGTATCCACGCATTCACCTGCTGATCGAGCACGTCCAATGGGACTGCGCCATGCCCGAGCACGGTGTCGATGCTCCTCGGCGGCCCATATTACCTCTGGATTGGGCCATGTGCTAATATCCCGACTGTTCGTTGCCGGACCGTCGTCACGGAAGAGACTTGCTAGATTTGCTCCATTATGGACCGCACTGAAGGTCTTCGAATAACACTAACGGAATCCCAAGCCGAGCGTCTGCAACTGCAGCTGTCGACATTGCCATTCAAGGTTGGTTATCAAGAGGAGCAGCACGGAGCAAGTTTGGTGGTTATCGTGAGATGCACTCCCAGCCAGGAAAAGATCGTCCGCGAAATCTTGAACGAATTGGGCACAGCCGTACCCTCGTCTCGAGACGAATAGAAGTTACTCCGGACTACTTCCGGTTTTCCCCTACCTTGTCCAAGGCATCAGACATAGTGCAGGCATGGCCGTCACAGTCTCGGTACTCGGAAGCGGGAGCCGCGGCAACGCGACTTTCGTTAGAACCGATGGCGTTCGCCTACTGATCGATGCGGGCATGAGCCGGAAGGAAATCGCAAAAAGACTAGAGGCGATAGGGGAAGATCCGGATGGCATCGATGCCGTTCTGGTCACGCACGAGCACAATGACCATGCTGGGGGCCTGAAGACGCTCTTTAAGGATCTTCCCATTCGGGTCTTCATGACCTGGGGAACCATTCGCGCCCTCGATGCCGGCGACTATGAACTAAGTGGCGGGAGCATTGTGCCCGTACCGCCCGGTGTGCCATTCACGATTAATGACATTGAGATCATGCCGTTCAGCGTTCCGCACGACGCGGCCCAGCCGGTTGCGTTCAGCCTCGAGTGCGGCGGGGTGAAGGTCAGCCAACTCACGGACGTCGGGTGCCTCCCCGACCATGTAGCAGACAGGCTCCGCGGATCACGTATGTTGATCCTCGAATCGAATCACGATCTCGAAATGCTGCGTGTCGGGCCCTATCCTTGGACTTTGAAACAGCGATTGATGGGACGATACGGACATCTCTCCAACACCGCCGTTGCGCGGTTCATTCGCGAACAGTACGACGGAGCGGCGGATCATGTCGTTCTGGCGCATTTGAGCGCAAAAAACAATCATCCTGAAATCGCGCGGCAGGAAGCTGCGTGTGCGCTGAGAGACCGCGGGTTGAGCACAGTAAGGTTAACCATCACATCACAAGACGAACCCATGCACCCCATTCGGCTATAGTGGAAGATGTGGTTGGGCCGACGCTAAGAAAATGATTCCACGTTATACACGCCCCCGAATGGGGAAGATTTGGGAAGACCAGAACAAATACCAGCGATGGCTCGATGTCGAATTGGCAGTTGTAGAAACGCTGGCGGATGAAGGCATCATCCCCAAGGATGCGGCCGCGGAAATCAAGGCCCGCGCTTCGTTTTCCGTCGACCGGATCAATCAAATCGAAGCGGAAGTGAAGCACGACGTCATCGCCTTCACCACATCGGTTGCCCAGTACGTCGGGCCCGCCTCGCGATATTTTCACTTCGGTCTCACGTCATCCGACGTTGTGGACACGGCAATGGCCCTTCAGGTAGCCGATGCATCGGCGGTCATTCTTGAAGATCTTCAACGCCTGCTCGACGTGCTGAAGGCGCGTGCCTATGAGTTCAAAACGACTGTGATTGTCGGCCGCACGCATGGCATCCACGCGGAACCGACGACATTCGGATTGAAACTCGCTCTTCTCCACGATGAGGTGAAGCGCCAGCAAGGACGATTCAAGGAAGCGGTGGAAACAATGCGAGTCGGAAAACTCTCTGGTGCAGTTGGTACCTTTGCGCACCTTTCAGCCGACGTCGAAGAAAAAGTCATGCGAAAGTTGAATCTGCGCGCGGCTCCTGCTTCCTCCCAAATCATTCAACGCGACCGGCACGCGCACTACATCACCTCGCTTGCTTTGATCGGCGCGACATTGGAAAAAATTGCGGTTGAGGTGCGGCACCTTCAGCGCACCGAAGTCCGAGAAGCGGAAGAATTTTTCTCAGAGAAGCAGAAGGGGTCCTCGGCAATGCCGCACAAGCGAAATCCGATCACATCGGAACAAATTGCTGGCCTTGCGCGCATCCTCCGCGGCAACGCCATTGCGGCGATGGAGGACGTCGCGCTGTGGCATGAACGTGACATCTCGCACTCGTCGGTTGAACGCATCATCTTTCCGGATTCCACGATCCTCGCCGACTACCTTCTGGATCGAACGGCGACGTTGATTGAGAAACTCGTCGTCTATCCGGACCGGATGAAAGAAAACCTGGAACTGAGCCACGGCCTAATCTATTCCGGAGAACTGCTGCTGGCGCTTGTTGAAAAGAATGTCACACGCGAGGATGCCTACCAGTGGGTCCAGCGAAACGCAATGCGAGTGTGGGACGAAGGCGGAACCTTCAAGGAAAAGGTGCTGAGCGATCCCGACATCCGCAAAGCGCTGAAATCAACCGACATTGAGAAAGTTTTCGAGTCGAGCCGCCTGCTGGCAAATGTAGACCGAATCTTTCAAAGGGTGTTCGGATAAATGTTATTATTTAGTTTCATCCCGCCGAGGTTTTTTCTTCCGGAAATTGTGGAGACTGCATGAAAGCTACCGTCATTGTGACGCTGAAGCCAACGGTTCTGGATCCGCAGGGAATGACGATTCAACGCAGCCTCGGATCTCTTGGACTTGACGACATTACCGACGTTCGGCAGGGCAAAATTTTCGACGTCCGGCTGAAAAACGGCTCGCGCGAACAGGTTGAGCGTCTGGCAAAAGATGTACTCACGAATCCGGTGATTGAGGAATACCGGATTATTTGGGAGTGAAGGGCGTGGGGGGACCGGCCATTGCCGGATCAAGGAGGCCGCCGCAGGCGGTGTACCGAAATGGGCTGGCCGGTGGGCCCGACGCTAAGGAGATGCCATGAAATTTGGCGTTGTGATATTTCCGGGTTCGAACTGTGAACAGGATTGCTATTACGCCATCCGAACGGTGGTTGGACAACCCGTCGAATACATCTGGCATCAGGATACGAGCGTAAAGGGCTTCGATGCTGTGGTCCTGCCCGGCGGTTTCGCCTATGGCGATTACCTCCGAACCGGGGCTCTGGCTAAATTCTCTCCCGTGATGAGAGCGATCGCGGATTTCGCCAAAAAGGGCGGCCTGGTCATCGGCATATGCAATGGCTTTCAAATCCTCGCCGAAGCCGGATTACTGCCCGGCGCGCTGCTTCGCAATGTGGGATTGAAATATCTGTGCAAATTCGAGTACCTGCGCACCGAAACCACACACACTGACTTCACCAATTTGATGACGAAGGGTCAATTGCTTCGGATCCCAATCGGGCATGGCGACGGCAACTTCTTTGCAGATTCCGAAACGCTCGAGCGGATTGAAGATCACGATCAGGCAGTCTTCCGCTACGCAGACGCGCATGGGCGAGTCACGCCCGAGGCGAACCCGAACGGATCGCTGAACAACATCGCAGGAATCGTCAATGAGCAGCGGAACGTTCTCGGCATGATGCCGCATCCGGACCGGGCATACGAAAGTATTCTCGGCAGCGCAGATGGCAAATTGATTTTCGAATCCATGGTCAACGCCCTGGTAACGAAATGACGGTCACCGACGAAGTCTTAACGCTGCACAATCTCACGGAAAGCGAATATCAAAAGATTCTCGCCATACTGAAGCGCGAGCCGACCATAACCGAACTCGGCATCTTCAGCGTGATGTGGAGCGAGCACTGCAGCTACAAAAGCTCGCGTGTGCACCTGCGGCGCTTGCCCACCAAGGGTCCGGCTGTGCTGCAAGGTCCGGGTGAGAATGCCGGAATTATCGATATCGGCGATGGGCTTGCGGTTGCGTTCAAGATCGAATCGCACAACCATCCTTCGTTTATCGAGCCTTTTCAGGGGGCGGCCACCGGCGTCGGCGGAATTCTTCGCGACATTTTCACGATGGGCGCGCGTCCGATAGCGGCGATGAACAGCTTGCGATTCGGGCCCCTCGACAAGCAGCAAAACAAACGGATTCTCGAAGGTGTCGTCGGCGGAATTGCGTTCTACGGAAATTGTTTCGGAGTGCCGACGGTCGGCGGAGAGATCTACCTCGCCGATTGTTACTCGCAAAATCCGCTGGTGAATGCATTCGCGCTAGGGATCTTCGAAAAAGACAAGATCTTTTACGGACGCGCGAGCGGCCTCGGCAATCCCGTCATATATGTGGGCGCAAAGACCGGACGCGATGGCATTCACGGCGCAACAATGGCCTCCGCCGGTTTCGGAGAAGATGCAGGCGCAAAGCGGCCAAACGTCCAGATCGGCGATCCTTTTATGGAAAAGCTGCTGCTCGAGGCGTGTCTCGAAACCATGCACAAAGGACTGATCGTCGGCATCCAGGATATGGGCGCGGCCGGTCTCACTTGTTCGAGCTGCGAGATGGGCGCGCGTGCCGGCACGGGTGTGGAGTTGGACCTCGATTACGTTCCACAGCGGGAGAGTGGAATGACGGCCTACGAAATCATGCTCAGCGAATCGCAGGAGCGCATGCTGCTCGTGGCCGAGAAGGCCAAAGAGAAAGAAGTATTCGAGGTATTCCACAAATGGGGACTCGACGCGGTAACCGTTGGACGCGTAACGAGCGACGGACTCCTGCGCGTGCGTCATCATGGCCAAGTGGTCGCCGAAATTCCAAATGGCGCCCTTGCGGACGAAGCGCCCTTGTATCAGCGTCCGCTGTTGCCCCCCAAGGCGACCCTGTCATCACGCCTGGACGATCACAGTTTTCTCGACGGATGTCCCCCCGCATTGATCGAAACGTTTCTTTCTGAAAGTAACGATTGGAACAAGCTTCTAAAGCTCACCGTCGCGTCTCCAAACCTGTGTTCGCGGCGATGGGCTTGGCAGCAATACGATCACATGGTCCAGTCCAACACCGTGGTTGGGCCTGGGTCCGACGCTGCGGTTATTAGGGTCAAAGGCACGAAAAAGGCGCTGGCACTGACGCTCGATGGTCCGGCATATCGAGTCGCAAGGAATCCGCGGGAGGGCGCAAAGATGGCTGTGGCCGAAGCGTGTCGCAACATTGTTTGTTCCGGAGGCCGGCCGGTTGCCGCAACGAATTGCCTGAATTTCGGAAACCCGGAACACCCCGAGGTGATGTGGCAGTTCAGTGAAGTGGTTGATGGAATGGCGGAGGCTTGCAGTTTCTTTTTCACACCGATCACGGGCGGCAATGTCAGTTTTTACAATGAAACATTCGGCGGAGACATTTATCCAACGCCTGTTCTGGGCATGGTTGGACTGATCGAGGACATCTCATTCGTCACGCGCTCTTCGTTTAAAAAGGCCGGCGATTCGATCGTGCTTATCGAACCCGTGACGCGCCGTGTCGGAAAGGTAGACCTGGAAGATGAACGTGCCGTTCAGAACCTGGTCGCGTCAGCCATTCGGGACCGTTTGGTCGAATCCGCTCACGACCTCAGCGAAGGAGGACTTGCCATCGCCGTGGCCGAGTGTTGTTATTCGAACGTCGAACGCGCGGCAATCGGCGCTGAGATTACTATCCCTTCGCATTTGGAAGTGCGGAAAGATCTCTTTGGAGAATTCTCGAGCCGTGTGTTATTGACGACCAGAAAAGTTGCCGAACTGCGGCAACGGGCCGAACAGATGGGTTTGACATTCCACAATCTGGGCAAGGTAGGCGGTAACCGGTTGATCTTGAACTACGAAAGCGTCAAGCTGGTCGATATCAGCACTGACGAATTGGAATCTGCCTGGAGCGGGGGTCTGCCCAAGCTGCTATCATAGGAGAGCAATAATCCAATGTGCGGAATCTTTGGGATCGCGAATCAGTCTGACGCCTCGCAGATGACATATTTGGGGCTTTACGCGCTGCAGCACCGAGGTCAGGAAAGCACGGGCATGTCATCCTCTGATGGCGATCAGGTGTACACGCACAAGTCCATGGGATATGTCGCTGATGTCTTTTCCGAAGATGTCATTGCGAAACTCAAAGGAATAAACGCGATCGGCCACACGCGTTATTCGACGGCGGGAGACAGCAACGAAGGTAACGCTCAGCCGATTGTCGTGAAGTGCACGTACGGAACGGTTGCGCTTGTTCACAACGGTAATCTGATCAACGCCGTATCTCTCCGCGAAGGGCTCGAGCAGCAGGGCGCAATTTTCCAATCGACGAGCGATAGCGAAGTGATTCTCCACTTGCTGGCCCGGTCCGAAGGCGACAGCTTGCTGGATGCTCTGGGTGAAACACTTGCTCAAGTGCAAGGCGCCTTTTCGCTGCTGTTGCTTACCGCAGACAGCCTCATTGGTGTACGCGATCCTAACGGCTTCAGGCCGCTGAACCTCGGGACTGTGAATGGCTCATACGTCCTGGCCTCTGAGACCTGCGCGTTCGATTTGATCGGAGCCACGTATCTTCGCGAAGTGGAACCTGGTGAAATTGTGCTGATCCGCGGCAGTGAACTGAAATCCGTCAAGGCGCTGATGGCGCCGAGGCTGTCGAAATGCATTTTCGAGCACGTGTATTTCTCGCGTCCCGACAGCATTGTCTTTGGAAGACCCGTACAAACAAGCCGCGATCTGATGGGCCGAATTCTGGCGCAAGAGAGTCCGGTGGATGCTGATCTCGTTGTTCCCATTCCCGACTCCGGCGTATCGGCTGCCATTGGATACTCGCAACAATCGGGAATTCCATTCGCGTTCGGATTGATTCGAAATCATTACGTGGGCCGCACATTTATCGAGCCGAAAATCAAGATTCGCCATTTCGGTGTCAAAGTGAAATTGAATCCCGTCAAAGATCTGCTCGCGGGCAAGCGCGTGGTGCTCATCGACGACTCGATTGTCCGGGGTACGACAAGCCGGAAAATCGTCAAAATGGTGCGCGCCGCCGGCGCCGCGGAAGTGCATATGCGGATTAGTTGCCCTCCAACGCTGTCGCCTTGTTTCTATGGTATCGATACTCCGACCAAGAAAGAGTTGATCGCGTCGAGTCACACCGTTGAGGAAATCTGCAAATATGTTGAAGCCGACTCGCTTGGTTATCTCAGCCTGCCTGGTCTTATTCGCGCTGTCGGCGGAAAAAGTAGCGAATTCTGCACTGCGTGCTATACGGGCCAATATCCAATCGATTTTGTAGACGCAATGCCGGATGCCAAAGCGGAGGACCGTCAGCTCGACTTGTGGGAAGCAAGCCTCAAAGAATAAACAGCACATGAAAATCCAGCCGGCCAACCGCAGGCTCGGCATTCTTCTTTCCGGCCGAGGCTCCAATTTTGAAGCCATCGCAAACCAAATCGCGTCCGGCAAACTGCGGGCGGATATCGCCGTCGTTATCAGCAATGTCGAGACGGCGGCAGGGCTTGAGCGCGCGCGGACACGCGGTCTGGAGACCGTGTATCTACCTTCAAAGCAGAGGCAGCGGGAAGATTTCGATCGCGAAGTCGTTGAAATTTTGAAAAAGCATGACGTATCGCTCGTGGTGCTGGCGGGCTTCATGCGTATTTTGAGCCGTGTCTTTCTGGAAGCATTTCCCTTCGGTATTCTGAATATTCATCCCGCGCTGCTGCCCTCGTTTCCAGGAACCGATGCGCAACAGAAAACTCTCGATTACGGCGTGAAGTTCAGCGGCTGCACCGTGCATTTTGTCGATGATACCCTCGACGGCGGACCGATCATCGCGCAGGCGGTCGTTCCGGTGTTGGATTCGGATGATGCGGAAACCCTGTCATTACGAATTCTGAGAGAGGAACACCGAATCTATTCCGAAGCCATCGATTTGGTGCTGTCCGGAAGGTGTGAGATCGAAGGCCGGCGCGTCAGAATCAGGGATTAAGTTTGGGCACTGATTTCAAAACAATACCGATCCAGGAACAGCTCGAACGGATTCGCCGCGGCGCCGTCGAGATCATCCGTGAGGAAGAACTGGTCGAGAAGCTGAAGCGCGCGCAAAAAACCGGAAAGCCTTTGCGGGTGAAGGCCGGATTCGATCCCACAGCGCCAGACATTCATCTCGGCCATACGGTACTCATCCGGAAGATGAAGCATTTTCAGGATCTGGGGCACACCGCCATTTTTCTTATCGGTGACTTCACCGGATTGATCGGCGATCCCTCGGGCCGCTCGGCCACGCGGAAACAACTGACACCGGAAGAGGTTCAGCAGAACGCGGAAACCTATAAGCAACAAATCTTCAAGATTCTTGACCCGGAAAAAACCGTGATCGACTTCAACAGCCGGTGGTGTATGGCTCTCGGTTCCGACGGTTTCATTCGTCTGGCTGCGAAATACACCGTAGCTCGGATCCTCGAACGAGAAGAGTTTTCGAACCGGATGAAGAATCAGTTACCCATTGCGATGCATGAATTGTTGTATCCGATCGTGCAGGGCTACGACTCGGTCGCTCTCGAAGCGGATGTGGAACTTGGAGGTACGGATCAGAGATTCAACCTACTGGTGGGGCGCGATCTCCAGAAAGAATACGGACAGGAACAGCAGATTGTGCTGACGACGCCCCTTTTGGAAGGTCTTGACGGCGTCCAAAAAATGAGTAAGTCGCTCGGCAATTACATCGGCATCAATGAACCTGCGAACGAACAATTTGGTAAAGCCATGTCGATTTCCGACGACCTGATGTTTCGGTATTACGAACTTCTCACCGACATCCCATTGGATGAAATCCAGAGACTTCGTACCGCCATCGCGGCCGGAAAGCGCCACCCTATGGACGCCAAGGCCGATCTTGCAGCTAGCATTGTTGCGGACTATCACGGTCGAGCCGCGGCCGACGCTGCGCGCGAAGAGTTCAATCGCGTGGTTCGCAAACGCCAGACTCCGGAGGATGTGGAAACCAAAAAGATCTCCATTGCCGCCGGCCCGATGCGGCTCACGCGGCTGCTGGCTTCTTTAAACCTCGCTCCATCCAACGCCGAGGCGCAGCGCCTCATCGAATCCGGAGCGGTTCACATGAACGATCAGCGCATCACGGATCCCAAGGCGGAAATCTCTAAAGCCGGCGAATACTTTTTCAAGGTCGGAAAACGGCGGTTTTTGCGATTGCTGGTCACGCAGTAATTCGGGGTCAGACGGGTGAATTCCCTATTTCCCAATCAAAGAATCGTGGCAGGGAAATAGGGAATTCACCCGTCTGACCCCGAATTACTGCTGGGTTTGCACCGAGTCGTACCTGTACTCGATCGAGAGGACCGAGTGCCCGGCGATCATGATGTTGCTGGAAGAGTCCATGCGTTCCGGCAGCCAGATGCCGTCGACTTTCTTATAGCGTCGGTCGATTTCCGTTTTGAGGGTCCACAACGAAGGCCGCCTAGCAGGAGCGCCGTGGATCCGAACAATGCTGTAGTCTTCGGCATCGATCCAAACTTCCCCATCCAAGGCATATTTGTCGCGCCGTCTGGGAGAAATCCGCAACCGGTAGCACTCACGGCCGTTGCAATCCTCGCCGTCAAGGAGCGTGAAGTTGTAATTGGCCGGAATAATATCGACCTGCTGTTTATCCTTCCTGGCTCGCGTCTCATTTTCGGCCTCGAGAATCTTGTCGAAGACGCGGGAGCGAATCAGATTGGATCCTTCCTGCGAAGTGACCGTCGACTGCAACTCGTCGGGCCTGCGAAACACGGTCTGCACATACATTGTGGACTCAGCTTTGAATCTGAAATTCGCCGCGTGAAATTTCCTCAATGCGTGAAATTCCAAAAGCGTGCGGTCCTGCCACGCGTTGCGGGTCATCATACGATCAAGGATTTCCTGCAAGGCAGGCAAAGGCTCTGTTTGTGGAGGAACTGTACTCTGTGCCAGCAGGGAGCCCGGAATGATGAACAGTAAGGAGTAAATTACACATTGCATTAGGATTCGCATATGGTCAACACCGGCTATATTAAGAATTTATTGCAGCTAAGTCTCTAATCTTTTACAAAATGGGATATTATAGGCACCGTAAACCCTGGCACGGAGCCCATTTTGCTGCGCACTGCGAAGCTCGGACGAACGAAGCGGATCCTAAGCTGTCTGGCTATTGTTTATGTCGTTTTATCCACCGCCACTTGGGTATCCGCATCTCACCGGACCACCAACTCCGAGGATTTCTCTTATCGGACGCGGCTTAAACATGATCTTGACGGCGATCACATACCGGAAACGGCGACGATCCGGGAGCGCGGCTATGTCTATCAGGTCAGCATCCACTTCACGACTGGCCGTCCGAAACTTCGTCTGACGACGTATCTGACAGCAGGCAGCGCCGGCCTGAGTCTGCAAACGATCGATGCTGATAACGATAGCCAGGGCGAGTTCCTTGTCATCATAAGCGCCACTTCTCTCCGGCCGGTTGCGGTTTGGGCAAATCAGGGTAAGGATTTCACCAAAGTAAATTCATGGTCCTACGGAGGAGTAGGCAGATACCGGGGCCCGACGGTTCAGCATCAAAGAGTGGAAGCGCCGGATCCTATCGGCGCGACGCCAAACCCTCCCCTCCAAGCAACACTGGCCGGCCGGGTTTATACAGCTGTGGCGGATTCCGCCATTTTAAGCCATTCTCAGGCAGAACAGTTCCCTGTTGACTCGATTTTTTGGCAAGACCCTTCGAGGGGACCGCCAGCACCATCGCGCGTTTAACTCCCTTCTCGAAATTTTTTGTAACGACTTCATCCGGAGGCTGTCTTATGCGCGTGGTGATCGCCGACATCAAAGGGCGCGGCGGTTTTGTTAATAAAGATACGGTAGTTGGAGGATATGGATCGAGATTCCGCGGTTTTTCATGGACAACGCGGTGGATCGAGCGCCTTCGAAAACTTTATCAAAATGTTCCCAGTATCCATGCGGCATATTTAGCCGCCATTTTCGAGAATGCTGGGCACCAAGTTCGGGTCACAAGAGATGAGCTTGTCGATGGTGACATAGCACTTATCCTCAGTTCTCTGGTCGATTACCGCCACGAAATCGAGTGGGCCCAGGAGGCCAAAAAACGACATGGCATGCGGGTAGGCTTCTTCGGAGCTCCCGCCACACATATGCCCGAACTTCTCGAAAGCCATGCCGATTTCATCATAAAAGGGGAACCCGAGCAGGCCGCAATGCGAATCGCCTCGGGAGAGATGCCTAAGGGCATTATGGCGAGTCCTGCGATTGACGATTTGGACAGCTTGCCCTTTCCGGCGTGGGATCTCTTCCATCAGGGCAGTCGCCATGCGGTCGGCCGATCGTTTTGGGCATCGCGTCGCGTCTTTCCAATTTTATCGAGCAGAAGCTGCCCGGAATTCTGCACGTACTGCCCGCACCGAATCACGGCGCCATACCGAGCACGTTCCGCTGAAAATGTCGTTGCGGAGATTGAGGAAATTTGTGCGCGTCACCCACAGCCGTACTTGATTTTCCGCGATCCGTTGTTCAGCGAGGAACGCGAACGGAGTACAGGAATTGCGGAGGGTATTCTGCGTAAGAACCTGAATGTAAGATTCGAGTGCGAAACCCGCCTCGATGACCTGGACAAGGATCTCCTAGACCTCCTGCACCGAGCCGGCTTGAATGCGGTCACCTTCGGCGTCGAGTCGGTCGATCCGGCAACATTAAAGCGCGTCGGAAGACGGCCCATTCCTCCAGAACACCAGCGCGAAATCGTCTCCTATTGCCGCGACAAAGGGATCGCCACCGAAGGCTTCTTCGTGATCGGTTTCCTTACCGAGACGGTCGAAAGCATTCGCGCTACAATCGATTTCGCCATCGATCTGAGCCCGACTTTTGCTCTTTTCAAGATGCTGACGCCGTTTCCCGGCACACCGCTGTTCAAGCATATGAAGTCACTGATCACAGAAGTAAATTGGGAGAAGTTCGACGGGTATACGCCCACGTTCCGGCATCCGAACTTGAGCCACGAAGATTTGAGACATTTATTGGGCTTGGCCTATACGCGATTTTACGTTAGGCCGTCTTTCGCGCTGAATTACTTAGGAATCAAAACGCCGATTGAGACGCTGGATACCCTGATGCACCTCGAGGCCTACACCAAGCGTCGGCAGGTTGAAGAGGACCATGCCTTCTTCGAGGCCCACGCATCGAAGGCTATCGATCAATGATGAGGACCATCGCGCGGTACGGCGCACGTCACGTTCGAGGCTCGATGCCGGCGGCGATCAAGGCCGTCCTCCGC
This sequence comes from Acidobacteriota bacterium, assembly GCA_003223875.1. Taxonomy (GTDB): domain Bacteria; phylum Acidobacteriota; class Terriglobia; order 20CM-2-55-15; family 20CM-2-55-15; genus 20CM-2-55-15. Next base: position 39,526 of record QHWY01000088.1, read on the forward strand.
GGCGATGGTGTTCGGGGATCGTCCATCCAGCAATTCGAAAAGCGATTCGCGGACTACCACGGCCTGCATCACGCCATTTCTGTTTCCTATGGGCGGATGGCGTTTTACTACATTTTGAAGTCGCTCGATCTGCCTCCTGATTCCGAGATCATCTTTCCTGCGTTGACGTTTTGGGTCGTACCGGAAATGGCGCGCGTGCTCGGATTCCGGCCGAAATTCGTCGACATCGATCCGGAAACACTCAATATCGATCCCGTAAGAGTCGAAGCCGCCATCACACCGAAGACACGCGCGATTGTTCCCACACACCTCTACGGCCAACCGTGTGACATGGAGCCGATTATGGCGGCCGCGCGCGCGCACGGACTCCTCGTGATTGAAGATTGTGCGCACGCTCTGGGCGCGGCCTACAAAGGACGCAAAGTCGGAACCTTCGGCAATGCCAGCTTCTTCAGTTTTCAGATGTTGAAGCCCCTGAATACATATGGAGGCGGCATGGCCCTCACCAACGACGCCGCGCTCGCGGCACGGGTCCGGCGGTTGTCGGAGGCGGAGGAATGGCCGGAAGCGAAGAACGTCTTCAAGAAAATTCTTCTCGGAAATCTCCAACGGAAGTTAATTGGCCCCTACGGTTTTACGTTCACGATGTTTTTAGCGTTCTACATCGCGTCGTTTTTTGGAGATTACGATTTGAGCCGTTACCTTTGGGAAAAGATCCGGCCGCTCGATCCTCTGCCGGACTCGTATCGCAGGCGCTACACCAATGCTCAAGCAATGATCGGGCTAGAGATGCTGAAGAACATTGATGCGTTCAACGCACTCAACCGTGCACACGCCAAGCGGGTAACTGCCGGCCTTTCGGGGGTCGATGGTGTCCGGCCACCGGCCGAGCTATCCCAAACCGAATCGGTCTATTACCAGTATTGCATCCGTGCCGCTGATCCCGACAGGCTAAAACATCGAGCTATACGTGCCGGCGTAGATGTGGAGATCATGCACGTTGACATCTGCAATGTGCTCGAACTGTTTGAGCGTTTCAAGACCGACTGCCCCGTCGCGGAAGCTACGGAACATACGTTGCAGCTACCGGTTTACGCATCGCTGACCGACAAAGACCTCGACCGCATCATTAACGTCATTCGCAATGCCTGCAGAGTTGATTCTCCAGTCGAAGAAAAACGAACTTACCCCGCCTAAGCCCATTCCCCTCCTCGCGAGGAGGGGAATGGGCTCTGGCGCTACAATTACGGCATGAAAAAAATTGTCGTTGGCCTCGCGCTAGCGGTGATCCTGGTCATCATTGTCAGTGCCGCGGCTCTGCTTTTAGTAGACGTCAATCGATACCGCGGTGCAGTTCAGGCACAGCTCGAACGGCAACTCGGCAGGGATATCCGGCTCGGCAAGATGACTCTGGGAATCCTGCCGCTGCGTTTCGAGGTCGAGAATCCCGTTATTGCCGAAGATCCGAACTTCTCTTCCGCGGGTCCGTTCATCCGCGCGGAGAAGCTCGACACACGCGTGAGTCTCTCTTCGCTGCTTGGTCGAAACCTCGAGATCCAGTCGATCGATCTCGAGCGTCCCACACTCGAGCTGATTCGGAACAAGCGAGGCGACTGGAATTTCTCAACCTTTGGCGCCGGTGGCACGCCCGCGGATGCTGAATCGCGCCGCGCCAGTAGCGAACGCGGATTCTCGCTCGAGCGGTTAAGTATTCACGACGGCCAGGTTGCTTTGACCGATCTCCCAAAAACGCAGGGCCGGACCCTCTTGGACCACATCGATGTCACGAGCCGGCTCACCGCTGTCGGAAATACGACGACCGCAGCGGGAAACTTGAAGCTCAATGCCGCGCGGTTCAATGGTGTCGATCTGGGTTATCCGATCTCCGTCGATTACGACGTTGCGCTAAAACGGCCGGAGGGGCTTCTCGCGATTAACCGCGCGAAAGTTCTTGTCGGGCAGACACTGATCGATGTCGCCGGATCGCTTACGACCAAAACAACGCCGGCGGAGTTAGACCTAGTCCTCAAGACGGGAGACGTTTCCATCACAGAGATCGCGCGTCTGGCGTCGGCATTCGGAATCGCGTTCGCCCCCGGCACGAGCGTGAGCGGAAGGATGCGAGCCGATCTGAAAGCGACAGGCTCAACCTCTAAACCCGCATTAACGGGCAAGATCGCCGGGCAGAATCTCAAAATATCCAGCAAGGATGTAGCGCAACCGGTTGAAGTAAAAGCAATCGAACTTACATTGTCACCTGCGGAGATCGGTTCGAACGATTTCAACGCCACATCCGGGAAGACGAATGTCGCGGCGCGTTTTGCGGTGCGGCAGTACACCTCGCCTTCGCCTTCAATTGATATGGAGCTTCACGCTCCGAACGCCACATTGCCTGAGATTCAGTCGATTGCCAAAGCGTATGGCATTAAAGGCCTGGACCAGGTCAACGGGAGCGGCAATCTCAACATGGAAATTCGCGCGGCGGGACCGCTGCAGTCGTTCACTTCCGAAAATCTCATTAAGGCCCTGAACGGCACGATGGGCCTCAACTTCAACGATCTTCGAATCGCCGGCTTCGATCTGGCGCATGAATTGGGCGTTATCGGCGGATTTGCAGCTTCGAGCTCGGACAATCAGAAATTTACCGACATTATCAAGTTGGCGGGTCAAATTGCCGTGAATAACGGCGTCGCTCGCACGGATGACCTTAAAGCGCAGATGGCCTTGGGCGAAGTGTCCGCCACCGGGACCGGAGACCTGTCGAGCGAGGCACTGAACGTAAAACTTCTGGCCGTGCTTTCGAAGGCATTTACTGATAAGGTCGGCGGCGGACGAATCGGCGGCTATATGCGTACCGCTTTTGCGAACACCGCAGGCGAGATGGTCATTCCGGTAGTTGTAACCGGAACTTTTAAGCAACCGCGGTTTGCTCCGGATACGCGGGCGATCGTTGAGATGCAGAAGCAGAGACTCGTTCCGGGATTTCAACCCGGACAGAAACCCTCCGATACGATCAAAGGGATCATCGGCGGATTTTTCGGTGGCAAAAAGTGATCATTCGGCCGGCGGTCTTCCCGCGGGCTCGACTCGTGCCAGCCATCGAAAGAACAACACGACGACCACGGCCGGAATCGCCGGCGTCCACCAGGCCTTGATACCCAGAACCGAAAGCGAACTCGGACCAAGCCATCGAATGACGAACATGATGGTCGTTGCCCATGCGACGGCGCTAATGAAACTTAGGCATGAAAATAGAAAAGGCGAGATTCCGGCGTAGGCGCAGGCCAACGGGATGGCAATCCGCAGACCTGGCAAAAAACGAACGGCAAGAATCATCTTTGTGGCGTGGCGCTGCATGCGTTGCTGGATCGCTCTGCGGCGCCCCGGTATTTTTGAAAAGCGGTTGAGCCAATTGCTGAGCTTTCCTCGCGCGGCGTAGAAGAAGAACTGATCTCCCGCCCAACCGCCAATCGCTCCCGAAATCAAAACCGCAAACGGATTGAGGCGGCCCAGAAAAACCATGACCACCGCTCCGGAGTAAACAACCTCACCTTCTACGGCAGCAGCTACTAGGATTCCCAAGTACGGAAGAATGTTCATGAAATCGGAAGAGAGAGGGATAACCACAAAAAGGAACAAAATTTACAAAAGTTTTTTGTGTTTTTTGTCCCTTTTTTTGGCTATCCCCTCCCTACAATAGCGCTACCATGTCGCGCACGGCGCGCTCGAGACCGACGAGTGCCGCGCGGGCAATGATGTTGTGTCCAATGTTCAGCTCGACGATTGCCGGAATACTCGCGATGGCGCGGACATTGCGGTACGTCAATCCGTGTCCAGCCAAAACGATCATATTTTTCGAGTGAGCCAATTCTGCAGCCTGCTTCACCGCGCCGAGAGCTTCGATACGTTCTTTGGTTTCATGATTCGTCAAAGTAGCATCCGAATAAACCGCGGTATTGAGCTCGATCGTACGCGCGCCGAGCCCAAGCGCGGCACGGATCTGCGGTTCGGCCGGATCGATAAATAAGCTCACGTTTATATTGTTCGACTGAAGACGCTTGATGGCGCTAACGATTGCTTGCTCATTGCGCGTGCAATCGAGTCCGCCCGTTGTTGTAATTTCGCCCGGAAGCTCCGGCACCAGCGTCACCTGATCCGGGACGACGTTCAGGGCAATACCGATCATCTCCTCGGTTGCGGCCATTTCGATATTCAACTTCGTCTTGACGGTTTGCCGCAAAATTTTCACATCGCGGTCTTGAATGTGCCGCCGGTCGCCGCGAAGATGAATGGTGATACCGTGAGCTCCTGCCAATTCGCAAATGGCGGCGGCCGTAACAGGATCGGGCTCATTAGTGCGCCGGGCCTCGCGGATGGTTGCGATATGGTCGATGTTTACCGACAGAAACGTCATGAATACCTTCCGGCTATCGCGTTCCAGCGAATCCGCACCAGGTCGAAAAACATGCGAATGCCGTCCCGAAGAAATTTGACTTTGCTGCCTTCAGCGTGACTCCAACGCACGGGAGCTTCTCGGATTTTCAAGCCTTGACGTTTTGCTAAGAACAATAATTCCGGATCGAATCCAAAGCCGAGCGTGGTCTGCTGTTCAAAGACACGCCGCGAACGCTCGCGATGGAAAAGTTTGAAACCGCACTGCGTATCGCGCAGGGGCAAGTCGAGAAGCCAGCGCACCATCAGATTGAAAGTGACGCCGCCAAGCTCGCGCAAGCGCGATTGGTGTTTTTCGATGTAGCGCCGATCGAGATTCCGCGAGCCGATCACGATATCGGCGCCTTCGCCGTTTGCAATGTCGATGAGCTTACTCAATTCTTCTATTGGCGCCGACAGATCAGCATCCGTGAACAGCACATACTTGCCGGACGCAGCGAGCACCCCTTGACGGACGGTGTGTCCCTTGCCGTGATTCTCTTCGTTTCTAATAAGGCGCAATCCCTTTGTTCCAAGCCGGCCGACAATTTCCGACGTAGCGTCTTTGGATCCATCGTCAACGACAATGATCTCCACCACCGGGAGACGCGCCTGGCGAATATAGGCATCAATTTTCCGGATCGATTCGGCGATGCGGCCGGCCTCATTAAAGGCGGGAATCACGATGGAAACTGTCGGTACGCCGGCCTCTACAGGCGTGGCAAAACCAGCGCCTATCGAGGTTTCCGATGCTTCCATAAACCGCCGTATTGTATCATCGGAGTTTTCTATGAACGACAGGTTACTTCGAGTGTGCAGACGCCAACCGGTCGATCGCGCGCCGGTTTGGATGATGCGGCAGGCTGGCCGCTATTTGCCGGAATATCGCGAGATTCGGCAGAAGTTGTCGTTCCTCGAACTGTGCAAGAACACAGATCTTGCCGCCGAAGTATCACTCCAACCGTATCGCATCCTCGACGTCGATGCCGTCATTTTCTTTTCAGATATCTTGATCCCTGTCGAAGCGATGGGTGTTCCCGTCTCATTAACAGACAAAGGTCCGGAAATCGCAAATCCCATTCGAACCCAAAGCGCTATCGATTCTTTGCGGATTCCTGATCCGTCTGTCGAAGTCCCGTTTGTCGGAGCCATCATCAAAAAATTAAGGCAGGAGCTTCGGAACGCAGTTCCGCTCATCGGCTTCGCGGGCGCGCCTTGGACGCTCGCCTCATACTTGGTCGAGGGAGGGGGCTCCAAGAATTTCGCCGAGATTAAAAGTCTCGCATACCGAGAGCCGCGGCTCGTGCATGCGTTGCTGGACAAGCTTGCGTCTACGGTCGGCTCATACCTGCTTTTTCAGATCGAATCCGGCGCCCAAGTTATCCAGCTTTTCGATACGTGGGCGGGCGAACTGAATCGCAGCGACTACGAAGAGTTCGCTCTGCCGTACACCAGGAAAATCTTCGAGGCTATTGGCAGCCGCGTTCCCCGTATTCTTTACGTGAATGGATGCGCTTCGATACTCGATTCGATGGTCAGCTCTGGCGCCGAGGTCCTTAGCATCGACTGGAGAATCTCGATGGCCGAAGCCCGTCGCCGCTCCGGCGAACGCGTTGCGCTTCAGGGCAATCTAGATCCGTGCGTGCTGCTTGGGCCAAAGGAACGCATCCTTGCGAAAACCGAAGAAATCCTCGAACAAGCTGGACCTACCGGACACATCCTCAACCTCGGACATGGCATACTTCCGCAGACGCCGGTGGAAAATGCCAGATGTTTCGTAGAAATCGCGAAGAACTACCGGCAGGCTTGAAATCCTTCTCCTTCGGGTAGTGCCAAAAGTTCTATGAAAACAAGGTGAAGCGTCTTTGCGCCCCATGGATGGTTTGGCGCATGCCATGGATGGCAGACTGCGGTCAAGCTGGTTACAGCTTGAGAGGGTGATTTGTTATGAAACCTGGAGTCCTGCTATTTAATCTCGGCGGTCCGGAACGACTCAGCGACGTCAAACCGTTTCTCTACCGTCTGTTCTCGGATCCCGAAATCGTCCGCGTAAAATGGACGCCTCTTCGGAAAGCGCTGGCATATACCATTGCGACGGTCCGGCACAAAACCTCGAAGGGGTATTACCGTCAAATCGGCGGAGGATCTCCCTTGCGGCGCCTTACGGAAGAACAAGCGCGTGCTCTCGCAGCGAAACTAAAATCGCGTGGGAGAGATGTCCAGACATTCGTCGGCATGTGCACGTGGCATCCGTTTTTAGACGAAGCCGTCGAGGATATTCAAAGAAGCGATGTCGATCATCTCGTCATCCTCCCCTTGTTTCCTCAATATTCGGTAACAACGACCGGCTCCGGATTCGCCGTATTGCGGCGGCTGTTAGATCGAGGGCTCGCTTCAAAAAAACTCCATATCCAGTGGATTCGCTCGTGGCCGGATCAGCCGACTTACGTTGAATCGTTTGCGAACGCCATCAGCCGCGAGCTTCGAAACTTCGCCGATCCCAGCAAGGTGCACATTCTCTTCAGCGCCCATAGCATTCCCGAACGTTACGTTCGCGAAGGTGATCCGTATCTGGAACAAACCAAGAAAACCGTGGAGCTGGTCATGGATCGGATCGAACGCCGGAATCCATACCAGCTGTCGTTTCAAAGCAAAATTGGTCCTGTGAAATGGCTCGAGCCGTTTACAAGCGATGTGATCACGGCGCTCGGCAAACAAGGGGTCCGCGATGTTCTGGTCGTCCCGATCAGTTTCGTCTCCGAGCATATCGAAACCCTCTATGAATTGGACATCCTCTTCCAAAAGATCGCTCGAGAGGCGCGAATCCAAAATTTTCGGCGCGTGCCCGCGTTGAACAGCGATCCGACATTCATTCAGGCGCTCGCCGAAATTGTCGAGAGCGCCCTCTAACCACTGGAATGCCTGAAGTCCTCATTATTGGCGCCGGCATTAGCGGACTGTCGTGCGCATGGACACTCAAGAGACTCGGAATCGATACGGAAGTTCTCGAAGCGACGTCGCGTGCGGGAGGAGTAATCCGCACTGAGAATATTGAGGGCTACCAGATCGAATGGGGGCCGAACAGTATTCAACCGGCTCCGGCAGCGCTCAAACTTATCGATGAAGCGGGGCTCTGGAATGATCTCCTACCACCGGACCCGCACGCTCCGCGCTACATTTATTTAAATAGGCGTCTTCGAAAATTCCCCTTCGGTCCACTGAGTTTTGGAGGCATTGCGCGCATCCTGGCGGAACCATTTATCCGCTCCAAATCGCCTCAGGATGAATCCGTCCGTGATTTTTTAATTCGACGATTCGGGAGGCAGGCTCACGACCGGTTGGCCGGTCCGCTGTTCACAGGAATCTATGCAACCGATACCGCCCAACTCAGTGTGGCGGCCGTTCTGCCCCGTATGCTGGAAATGGAACGTAATTATGGGAGCTTGACCGCCGCGATGCTGCGATCGTTCACGCGGTACCAGAAACCCGCAACCGCAACAACCAAGCGCCGTCCAAGAGGTTTCACCTTGTCATTCCCGGCAGGGCTGGAAACCTTGCCAGCACGCCTGGCCGAGAATGTGACAATCCGCTTCGGCGAAAGCGACGGTCGCATTGGCATGGCGCCGGTAACGGTACTGACCATCCCCGCATATCGCGCCGTCAAAATACTGGAGCAACGGTATCCCGATCTTGCACAGTTGCTCGCGAAGGTTCGATATTCGCCGATTGTGGTCGCTGCCAGTTCACTGCCTGAACACACTTTGAAAGAACCCCTGCGGGGTTTTGGTTTCCTGGTCCCACGAAGCGAAGGATTGCATTTGTTAGGAACGATCTTCAGTTCCGCTTTATTCACCGGACGGGCTCCGGAAGGACATGTACTGCTGACGTCGTTTATCGGCGGCTCTTTCGAGCCGGAGGTTCTCGATTGGTCCGACGAACAGGTTTCGGAGGTTGTCGGCTCGGAACTCCAACGAGTGTTGGATTCGGAAACGAAACCTGAACCGGTCGCCTTGGTCCGTCATGAACACGCGCTTCCGCAATACAACATTGGCCATGAACGATGGGTTGCATCGTTAAGGGAAGAATTGCAGCGAACACCCGGAGTGTTTGTCACAGCGAATTATCTGGACGGTGCTTCGGTGCCGGCATGCATCGAACAGGCCGACCGGACGGCGCATCGAGTGGCGGAATACCTTAGGAGAAACGGATGAAACGAACGGCTCAAGAAATTGCCGAATACGTCGGCGGAGAATTGCGCGGCAACGGCATGACGATACTGGATTCGATCGCCAGCTTGCAGAATGCGGGCCCGTCTGATCTCAGTTACGCGGAGGAGAAGTTTCAGGATGATGTGGGTCGCAGCCGAGCGGGTTGCGTTCTTCTTCGATTGGGTGAATTCCGGTCGAAAACAATCATCGCCGTGCCAAATCCAAAACTGGCGTTCGCGCGTGCGGCAGCCTGGTTACTCGCCGAAGACAGCGATGACGCGGGCATTCATCCTAGTGCGACCGTGGCGCCGACCGCCAAGCTAGGCGAGCGTGTGAAGATCGGCGCCAACGTGGTGGTCGAGGCCCGTGCTTCTATAGGCGCCGGGACGGTCGTCGAGGCCGGATGCTATATCGGCAAGAACACAGCAATCGGAGACCACTGCACTCTTTACCCGCGAGTCGTCATTTATAAAGATGTCCGCGTTGGAAATCGCGTCATCATCCATGCGGGTGCGGTCATCGGCGCCGATGGCTTCGGCTTTGTGCAGGACGGAGCGGCTCATGTGAAATTTCCACAGATCGGGAAGGTCATTATCGAAGACGACGTCGAGATCGGCGCGAATACATGCATCGACCGCGGATCACTGGAAACCACTATCATTCGCCGCGGCGTGAAGCTCGACAATTTGATTCAGATCGCCCACAACGTCGAAATTGGTGAGCATACGGTCATCGCCGCTCAGACTGGGATCTCGGGCAGCTCTACGCTCGGCTCTCAGTGCGTCATCGGCGGCCAGGTTGGAATCGGAGAGCACGCTCGCCTGGACGACAAAACGATTATTGGCGGGCAAGGCGGCGTCTTGAACGGCAAGCACGTCCGAGCCGGCGAGATCTTGTGGGGAACTCCTGTCCGGCCATTGAAGGAATTCCTATTGCAACAGGCTTATCTAGCGCGGCTGGTGAAGAAGAGGCCGTAACTCGCAAGGTATTGGAGGTTGTAAATTGGAAATTTCTGAAGTTCTGAATTTGAAATGCAGAAAGTTCCAATTTACAACCGCCAGTAGATTGCCGCCCTCACCGTAGATTGCGGCCAATCGCCGCCTCGAAATCCCGGTACACTTTCATGCATCCATCGTCATAGAACGGAAGGACTTGCATCATAATGACAGCGGTGATCTGCCGCTTCGGATCCACCCAGAAGTGCGTGTTGTTGATTCCAGCCCAGGTATAGCTCCCCGGCGAACGTAGGTACGGGTTTTCGTTATTCGAAGCCGCGATTTGAAATCCGAAGCCGTACTTGTCGCGTCCAGCGCCGAAGGGAAAGTTCAGCGAACGGAGCGGGTTCGTCGTGTGCTGCGTGTCCACAATCACACTGCCGATTTCATTCCGCGTCATCGCCTCAATAGATTCTTTGTGCAGCAAAGTCGTGCTGTGCCATTGACCGTCGTTCAGAAACATTTGGAGAAACTTTATGTAGTCCGAAGCCGTCGAGAATAGTCCGCCGTCGCCCCGCGCAGGGCCTTCCATCTTCTCCGGATTCGGCAGCTCCATAAGCTTTCCGTTTTCGCGCTGGTGGACTGTAACGGTTCGTCCGGCTTTTGCGGAGGGCACGGAGTAGGCCGTATCCGCGAGCTCCAACGGTCTGAAGATCCGCTGCTCGAAAAATTTCTCCAAACCGGCCCCCGTGATTTTTTCGATGACCTGGCCGAGCACCCGCGTGCTTCCGCTATAGGTCCATCGGGTACCAGGCTCGTAAAGCAGCGGCAAGTCCTGTTCTTCGAGCTTCGTCTTCTGCTGCAGGCGATTGACGGTGTCGTTGGAAAACGCGTACGCCAGACCAGACGTATTTGTCAGCAGATGCCGGATCAAAACCGGATGGGCAGCTTTCTTTGTCGTATAGGTTGCTTCCGCTGCGTTGAAACTCGCGATCACTTCTCTGTTCTGGAACGAAGGGAGATATTTGGAGACCGGATCATCCAAGCCGAGATTTCCCTCCTCTTTCAGCATCATCACGGCGACCGAGGTAACGGGCTTCGTCATAGAAGCAATCCTGAAAATCGAATCCTTCTGCATCGGTTTTCTTTTCCCCGTATCCATTAACCCGAATGCGCCGTGATATAAGATCCTCTCCTTGTTTGCCACAATGGCCACAACGCCGGGGACGGTACCTTGGCGGACCGCCTGCCGGAGCAATGCATCGATCTCGGATGTACCTTTGATGGGAAGCGTGGGAAGGTCGATGCCAGATATCGGAAAGGCTGTACCTGCCAAGACAATCACCAGGCCGAGAAATACCAATGGAAATCTCTTCATTGACGGCTCCTCTTGTTTTAGACTCAATGACAAATTTACCTCATCATACGGATGGATTAGGAAAGGATGGATCCGAGGTATTATACGAAGCCGATCAAAAGCACTCGGGTTTTCGTCCGCATGGAGGCGGATCAAGAGTTGTTCGAATATTCATGCGCCGAGAATAACCGCTGTGAGGGCGGCAATTGGCGCTGGCGGATGTTCAGAAACAGGTGAAATAGGTATACAGGAGTTCGAGTAATGCGAATTTTCTTTAAACTATTGTTGGTTGTTACGGTCCTGACGCTAACTGTCGCAGCATTGATGGCCCAAGCTCCAGCTCCGGCTGCGGGTCAGGCGCAAGGATATCGCGCGCCGCGGACAGCGGACGGACGCGCGAACCTAAACGGTATTTGGCAAGCGCTGAACGAGGCCAATTGGGACCTTCTGCCGCACGCAGCGAATTTCGGACGCGTGGTGGCTCTTGGTGCGGAGGACGCAACGCCTCCGGGAATCGGTTGGGTCGAAGGAGGCGAAATCCCGTATCTGCCGGCCGCAACCGCGAAGAAGAAGGAAAACTACGAAAAGCGGCTGACGCTGGATCCCGAGATCAAATGCTATCTTCCCGGCGTGCCGCGCGCGATGTACATGCCCTTTCCGTTTCAGATCGTCCAGAGCAAAGATGTCACCATGATGGTTTTCGAATATGCCGGCGCTGTCCGAACCATCAACATGGGTAAGCCGACGGAGGCTCCAGCCGACAGTTGGATGGGCTGGTCGAACGGACATTGGGAAGGCGAAACGCTGGTCATCGATACGACTGGATTTAACGATCAAACTTGGTTCGACCGCGTCGGCGATTTCCACAGTGACGAACTGCACGTTGTCGAGCGCATCACAGCAGCCAGTCCCGATCGCCTGAACTACGAGGCCACTATCGAGGATAAGCAGGTCTTTTCGCGACCGTGGAAGATCAGCATGCCCCTGTATCGCCGCGTCGAAAGAAATATGCAACTAATGGAGTTCAAATGCGTGGAGTTCGTGGAAGAATTGATCTACGGGCATCTGCGTAAGCCGGGAACGCAGCCGCCTCCACACCAGTAGAGGCCTCGGAATTCCGGAATTAAGGAGGATTGAATGCGAACGAAGCTAGCCATTGTGATTACCGGTTTTGTTTTGCTGTTAATCGCAGTACCTGTATGGGCACATCATGCATTTTCCGCTGAATTTGATGTGACCAAACCGCTCACGATCAAGGGAACACTTGTGAAGTGGGAGATGATCAATCCGCACTCGTGGTTCCACATCAACGTCAAGGAACCCGATGGGAAACTCACGGAATGGATGATCGAAGGCGGCAGCCCAAATACATTAATCCGTCTCGGCGTGACGAAATACACTGTCAAGATCGGAACCGAACTTACGATCGAAGGATATCAGGCGAAGGAGGGAACCAATAAAGCGGTCGGCCGGAACTTTATTCTAGCCGATGGATCAAGACTGTTCCTGAGCTTGAACGGATCGGTTCCCGGCACTCCGGGCGCGACTCCTGAGAAGTAAGCGTCCCTTGCGCGAGCGGGCGCTGCCCGCTCGCGCACCTCAAAGCCGTGTTAAGGGAGGGATGCGTACTTACCCGTTCGCTGTCGTAGACGGGCCCGGCTAACATCCCGCGGCAGTTCGTCATCGTCACTTCGCGGCTGTTCGATCGCGACTGTATATACGGTTTCGGGAACAACGGTGACGACGACGTCAAGCTTGATCGCCATGAAGACGGGCCAGGCGCTTCCAGCATCGCTCTCCGGATTTGCTAGTTTCGCGTTGACATCGCCGGCCGTCGCGAAGGTTGGTCCTTCCGACTATATCGCCCTCGTTACACAAGATCGAACCTCAACCACAGCGTCACGCACCGCGACTGTCGTGCATTTCAACGGGACATCGTTTGATTCGATGAGTTCCGGAATCTTGCCGTAACAAGGAGCGCCATCGGGCAGGTGTATACGTTGTATGTCCGAAATCACGAATGGGACAGCGCGACGCGTGTGACATGCCGGGCAGGCGGGCGCGAATGCTCAGGGCACCCAAACGTTGTCTTAATGGACATCAGTAGCTCCCTCCGCCGGTTCAGAACTATAATATGTGGCATGCTGGCAAGAATGCCCCTCGAACTCTCTCTTATCCCCCTGGTATTTCTCGAAGGCCGCGGTCAAACGGGCGAAAACGCAATGAAATTTGAATTACGAAGGAGAGATAGTCAATGCGAAAGAAGCTAGGCGTCGTTATAACCAGTGTCGGTTTGCTGCTGGCGGTAGCGCCGGCATGGGCCCATCACGCATTCACCGCGGAATTTGACGCCAAGAAACCGATCAAATTGCGCGGTACCGTAGCAAAGGTTGAACTGATCAATCCGCATTCGTGGATCCACGTCGATGTGAAGAATGCCGACGGAACGATGACGCGGTGGATGATCGAGGGCGGTACGCCGAACACGCTGCTCCGCCGCGGTTTGACGAAGAAGGATCTCCCCATTGGGCAGGAAATTCTGGTGGATGGCTATCAAGCAAAAGACGGGACCAACCGCGCCAATGGCCGCGATCTGACCTTCCCGGATGGAAAGAAGATCTTCCTGGGGGCCTCTGGGCCAGAGGGTCCTCCTCCGGACGCGGTTAAACCGTAATCTCAGATGACAAATGACAATTGAACATTGAACAATGACAATTGTTTCGGCAATGGTCAATGTTCAATTGTCATTTGTCATCGCGGGAAACTAATTCGGCCTCGGCGCCGGAGCCGGCCTCGCAAATCTCGCTGTGTCGATTGCCACGTTCGGTTGCACTTCGGTAAGGTCTACAGTCGCTTGCCCGTCCGTCCAAGTCGTCGTCCAGTGGAACGGCATCTTCACCCCCGCTACGTC
>QHWY01000297.1 GCA_003223875.1 Acidobacteriota bacterium
CGGTCCGCCTCTTCAAGCGCCTTTGGATTGGTTGTGATGACCGAATTGATGGCCGGCCCCTTCTTGTCGTACGCGTCGATACGTTTGAGATACAGCTCGACCAGTTGATGCGCCGACAGCTGTCCGGCCTTGTACGCGTTGTGCACCGCGTCAATGGTAGTTTCCTGAAGATGGAACGTCTGCGCCTGGCTCATGGCTCTGATGGGCCATAGAGAGACACTAACGATCAACATCCCCGCCCAAACTAATTTCTTCACGTTCATCGAGAACCTCCACAGACCAGCCGCGAAGAGGCGTAAGAGCACTAGCCCAGGGCGTGCGGGGCTGTTGCCCAAGCCGCGAAGCGGCGTGAGAAGATAGCCCAGCGCGTAAGCGCTGGGGTTTGGTGTTGGTCTACATCACAGCCCCGGAGGGGCGGCAGGTTGAAGCTCTGCCGCCGCTTCGCGGCTTGTCTCGCCAGTGAAATCAAACCCAGGGCTCGCGCCCTGGGCTACTACCGCTCTTACGCCGCTTCGCGGCGTTGGGCAACAGCCCTGACGCCGCTACAATGGCGCTTTTGCCGCAAACTTTGAACCGCGCACGCATGCGCGGCCGCGCGCATCCTGCCACAATTTTTCTTCATTGTGAAGTTTGCCCAGTGCCCGGGCAACTACTTGGAAATTGTACTCGCTGAAGTACTCGGCGATCTCCTGGTAATACTTCGGTTCGGCTTCAATCAGTGTGTGAATTTTGACAGCGAGATCCGCAACTGTCTTTTCGTCATTCGAGCGACTCGCAGGAAGATCGGCCTTCCCGTGCAGGTAATCATCGATCTTCGCGTGATCCGCATAGGCATACGCGATGCGCTCGAAGCGCTCGCGCGGCACTCCCTCGGGTATCGTCGCGTCGACACCGACTTTTGCGCCCGTCGGTACGACGCCGGGGGGAGTGACCGGCAGACTCGGGTCGAGCGGCTTCGCTCGGGCTCCGGGTATGATGACGATGTCCTTGTCTCCCTGCACGCGAGTAGCAATCGCCCATTCGACATCGATGGCATCGAAGACGTCAATGTCGTCATCCACGATAACGACGTGCTTCATGTCCATCGCCGTCAGCGCGGCGAGCAATGCGTTCTTGCCTTCGCCGGCCTGTTTCTTGATCGAAATGACCGCGTGCCAGAAGCCGCAGCCGCCGAGCGTAACGTTAATGTCCTTCACCTGCACGCCGGCGACCTTCAATGCCCGGCGTAATGCGGCATAGCGCGTGGGAGCGGCCAGCCAGGTGTTCTCCCACGGCATATGCAGCGCGTAATAGATGGCGTCCTTCCGCCTAGTCACGGCTTTGATCTTGACCAGCGGGTTCCAGTGTAAGCCGCCCATCAGACGCGTGAATTCTCCGAAACGGCCCTCGGGGTGGGTCCAGCCCGTCGGCAGGATTTCGGCCTCCAATACGATTTCCGCATCCGCAATGCAGGGCATATCGATCGTCTCGCACATCGCAAGCTCGACGGCGGCGCCGCGAATGCCTCCGGCAATTGCCATCTCGTCCACACCGAGAGGAGCGCGGAAACCGGAGCCCATGATTTCGAACGGATGCGTGCCGATCGAAATCGAAATCGGGCATGGGCGGCTTGCCTCGTAGGCGCGCTCGGCAAATAGACGCATGTTGTTGGGCGTAACGATATCGATGCCAGTCAGATTCCTTTCCTTCACCATGAATCGGTACATTCCAGAGTTGAAACCGAACTCGGGGTCCTTCGCGACGACAACGCCCGCGGTGATCATTGGACCCCCGTCGTAAATCGACGACATCGGTATCGGAAGGCGAAAGAGATCGACCGCGTCGCCGATCTCAACGACTTCCTTACAGGACGGCGTCTGAACGTATCTGGGTTGAATTGGATGTTCGATTCCGTGCTGCAGCTTCTCTTCGATCTGCCCATACGTCTCGCAGCCCATCGACAAAATGGCGCGAGTGCGGGTCCGAAGGAGGCCGGAGACGACAGGCGTTTCATAACCGATCACGTCGTGGAACAAGAGAGCGGTGTTTGCTTGATCCACTAGTGTCGCGATGTGCCGAATGTCTACGGGTTGCCGAATGTCGGTAAGCTCGCCCTCCCGCCGCAATCGGTCCAGGAAGTCGCGGAAGTTCTCTTTCACGTACTGTCGTGTGCTCATAGCGATGACACTTCCCTCCTAAGTTAGGAGGGAAGTCTTCGCGAACCGCGAAGCGCGAGCCCGCGCGAAGCGCAAGCGCGATAGCGCGCAGCCTCAAGAAATAGGGCGAAGCCTCAAAAGAAGCGAGTGAAGACGGGGTGGTTCCCAGAGGAACCTCCCCGCCTCGCTTCGCTCGGCACCCCTCCTAACTTAGGAGGGGATTTTTTACACCACTATACGCTACACCGGCACCTCTATTTAGGCGAGGCCGTGAAGTATGTGCCCCGCCCGCTGGCGACCAATGCTCCGTTCGAGTCGTAGAGGTAGGCTTCGGCTGTTGAATATTGACCGCCGAGGCGGAGGACTCGTGCTTTCGCAATGACGTCGCCGGGCATGGCGGCCTTGTGATAGTCCACGCGCAGGTCTATCGTCGGAACCGGACGGCCAAGTCTTGCTGCGATGGCATAATCGGCGGCCACATCGATGATCGCGGCAAGGATGCCGCCATGAGTGAAACGGCGCCCGGGATGGACGACCCATTCCTCGCGCCAGGTGGCCTTGATCTCGATTCCGTCCCTGTCCATTTTCAGGACCGTGAAGTTTAGCCACTGGTTGAACGGCCCGCCCTGAATCAACTGCTGAAGTTTGTCGATCCCCATCACTTCGTCGCTCATGGGATCTCCCCATTGAAAGAATCCTTCGCCACCCACTCGCGCAGGCGTTCCTTATCGATTTTGTTGGTGCCGGCGAGCGGTAACTGTTGCAGAAAAAAGACGCGACGCGGGTGCTGGTAGGCGGGGCCGTTGGCCAGAGCGAATTGCTTGACATCTTCTTCTGTGGCGCGCGCGCCCGCCCGCAGGACGATGAAAGCGTACGGCACCTGGCCTTTCATTTCGTGGTCGAACGGCATGACCAGCGCCTGATGAACGGCGGGATGGCGCTCGAGCAAGGTCTCGACCTCTACCGGAAAGATGTTCTCACCGCCGCACACGAACATATCGTCGTTACGCCCGACGAAATAGTAGAAACCTTCCTTGTCCCGGCGGCAGATGTCGCCCGTGTAGTACCAGCCATTACGCAAGCGATTGGCCGTCTCGGCCGGCAAGTTGTGATAGCCGATCAACACGCCGGGATTTTTGACCGCGAGTTCACCTTCATTTGGATTCGAACCGCCGACAAGTTTCGCTTCGGTGCCAGGATACGGCATACCGATAGACCCTACCGGACGGGGCTTACCCTCGGGATGTGGCCCGAGCGGCACCGGCCCGCCTTCCGTGACGCCATACACGACGAGCGGTTCGGCGTTCGGAAAATATTGTTTGAGTTCGGTCAGCAATTGCGGAGAGGATTTGGCGGACCCCATCATCACCGTGCGCACCGATGCGGTGTCGACTTTCTTCAGTAGATCCTTGCGAGCAAGCACCATCGCCATCATCGTGGGCACTCCTGAGATCACTGTACAGCGGTAATGTCCGATGGCTTCAATGTAGCGGTCAACCGAGAACTGCGGTAGCAGCGGCAATGTCGCGCCAGCCGTTAAACCTTGCTTGATGGCATTGAGCGCATTCTTGTGGTAGAGCGGCGCCGCGACGAGGATGACATCGCGCTCGGTTGTGCCGCGGGTGTGCGCCAGGATGAGGCGGCTCCAGTTCTGTCCGTAATGTGAAAGCAAAACACCCTTTGGACGGCCCGTTGAGCCGGACGTGTAACATTGAATAGCAACGGCATCAGGAGCCGGCTCCGAAGCACGAAAAGATCCGGTGTCGAGAAAAGCCTCAAAGCCATTCGAATCGCTTCCAGCAAATTCTACGATTCGCATTCCTACGGGAACGAGACGCTTCGACTCGCGTTCGGCAAACACCAGGCGTGCCGCGGAATCGGAGAGGATGTAGGAAACCGTATTGGCTGAAAGTTTGACGTTGATAGGAACAGGGACAACGCCGGCACGCATCGCGCCAAGCAAGACAATCACAAACTCGACGCGATTGAGCGAGAGGATGCCGATGCGATCGCCGGGCTCGAGTCCCAACCGCACCAAGCCGCGCGCACACGCGTCGCACACCCTGTCGAGTTCACGGAAGCTCACGGGCCGCGGCCGCTCTGGGTCTCGAAGGTCGGTGATGGCGGTCCGGATGGATTCGGCATGTTCGGCAAACAGCAGTCCAAGATTGCCGGGATAGCCGCGGGGTTCTGGTCTAGGAACGGTCATGCGTTGAAAGAATCTGTAGCGGCGGTCTGTGACCGCCGGCGATCCCCAGGTTGTCGTATAGTCGGCGGTCATAGACCGCCGCTACAGTAAAGATTCTACGGCGTGACAACAATCTTTCCGAAGACCTCGCGGTTTTCGATCATGCGCAGGCCCTCGACGGCGCGATCGAGGGGAAGCACTTTGTCGACGACGGGTTTCATTCTGCCCTGCTCGATGAACTGCATCAGTGCCTGCAGGTTGTCGTCATAGAAGCTGTTGGAGCCGATGATCTGCAGTTCAAAGCTCCAGATGTATCGCAGATCTTCTTTGGGATCGTACCCGGCTGTTGCGCCGCAGACCAGGATTTTGCCGCCTCGCTTGACGCATCGCAACGAGGGCTGCCACGTGTCTCCGCCGGTGAAGTTGATCAGAACGTCCACGCCGCCTTCATAGCTGCGGCGTTGTGGCTTTCCATATTTCTCCACCGCCCATCGGGAGAAATCAACCTCCTTGTAATTGATCACTTCGTCGGCGCCAAGTTCTTTTAGCCTTTTCAGCTTGTCCGCACTCGAGGCACACGCGATCACTGTCGCTCCAAGCATTTTCGCAAGGATCACACACCCGGTGCCAACACCACCGCTCGCACCAAGCACGAGGACCTGATCGCCCGGTTTCACGGTTTTGTGCGTGATCAGCATACGATGCGCGGTGCCGTAAGCGACGGGCAACGAAGCCGCGTCTTCGTAGGTAACGCCATCCGGGATTCGGATGAGTTGGTGCTGCGCCACGAGACACTTCTCCGCAAGTCCGCCGTGCATCATTTCTCCCATCAGGCCTCGCTCCAAGTTGAGTGGATTGACAAGCACGCGGTTGCCGATCTGCCAGCCATCGACACCCGGACCGATTTCGATAATCTCACCCGCCATATCGAGTCCGATGATCATGGGCAACGGAACCTTGATCCCGGGCATGCCACGTACAGTGAACACGTCGTGGTAATTGAAGGAGGCTGCCTTCACGCGAATCACGACATGGCCTTGTTTCACTACCGGGTCGGGAAAGTCCGGCACATATTTGAGGCCTTCGAGGCTTCCCTGTTGTTCCAGCACTACAGCTTTCATCGTTGGAGTGCCAAGACGCAGTCAAACGGCTTTGCACAAAAAATCCTGGGCGGTCATAGACCGCCCCTACAGCTTGGGGTGCGCAACTGTAGGGGCGCTCTATGAGCGCCCACGATGTATTTTTTGTGCAAAGCTCAGTTAAACCATCAAAAGACGCATGGGGTGCAAAGTTCTGGTAAAGGGATTGAAGACCAGACCGAGGTTCTCCAACGTCACCACGCCGAGCAGAGCTGCGTCGCCGGGCTCTCCCAAAACGACGGGACTATGACCGTCGCCAACGTCTAGCGTAATGTGGCATTCCGATACCTGACGTTCCACCATGGTGCCGTCGGCGAGAGAAAATTTGACGGCGCGCTTAGGAGCAAGGCCGATCGCCTGCCATACATCAACAGGTAAAACCGTATAGGTCGCGCCACTATCTACAAGAAACTCTAGGGTCCGCTGGCCCTGAGGGCCGGTTACGGTTCCTCGAATGTAAGTGATTCCCATGACTCATCTAATTTTAGCAGTTGCGGGGCAAAGGCGCGAGGCGGACCCAATCTAACCGAATGGCGCCGCCACTTCAACGTGAAAACACGAGTTCGGCTA
>QHWY01000089.1:0-53439 GCA_003223875.1 Acidobacteriota bacterium
CAGGATCCGGGAAATGTCGGAACCATCCTTCGCATTGGCGAATCACTGGGAGCCACCGGGTGCATCGCCTTACGTGGAACGGCGGGTTTTTACAACGGCAAAGTCGTGCGGGCTAGCGCAGGTAGTGTGTTTCGGTTTCCCCATACTGGGTCTGAAAACCTGCAGGAAATCGCCTCAGCGTTGCGTTCTCAAAGAATCGGCCTCGTTGGGACCTCGCCTGACACAGCCGGCACCATCGAACAATGGGACTGGCGTAAGCCTTCCGCCATCTTGATTGGCAATGAAGGGCAAGGCCTCAATCGGGAAGAATTGGCGGCGTGTGATACTGTGCTACGGATCCCACACAAAGGGAGCGTTGAATCCTTGAACTCGGCTATCGCCGCCGCCATCATTTTGTACGAGGCTTCCAAGCAGCGACCATACATGAGCGGAGCGAATGCAAGCCCGATAGGGCGCAGCCATCAATAAAATGAGCGGAGCGGGCGATGCGCAAGGCCGACAGGCCGCAGCCGTAAACGATGCAAGCCCAAGCGAAGCGCAAGCACGACAGCGCGCAGCTTCAAGGAAGGGTGAAGCCGTCAAAACACGATAACTGCCGCTGTGCCGGAGTCAGGAGCGGTCAGATTGTATTTGATGAAATGCCGGGATCCAGCGTGTGGTGCCTTACGGCGTTCCGTCGCCCTCGGGACGTGTGAAGTTTAAAATTCGTAAGGATTGCAACGCCTACCTCCATCCGGTAATGCCGCTTCCCTAATTCGAATCACAGATGGCATGGCTCGTTACACCTTCGCAAAGATCTCGCAACAACTGGGAATCCGCCCGTAGGCCGCGGAGCACGGCGCGGCCTTTGCCTCCTGGACGTGGCCATCGATTTGCCGCCCGCACGTTGATCAACTGGTACTGCGCCGGGGTTGATGTGGAACGCGAACTTTCCAAGCACGCCAGCTATCTCGTCGGAAAGAGCTGCGGCGAGGCATTGACGGTGAGGACGTAAGGCGCGCTGGCGTTGGCAAAGAAGGCGTTGCCAACGGCGGTCAGCGGCAGCCAGGCGTAGCCGACGTAGGCGTTGAACAGCCCGCCGCGCGCTCGCACTAGGAAGTTGGGCGCGGCCACGTTCCACGGCTGGCCGCCGCTGCCCGGCGCGAAGGGATTGTGCGGTAGCGTCCAGGTATTGCTGGCGCTGGTGCCGGTCATGGCCGACGTGGTGTGCACGGTGTTGTTGCCCCACTCGACCGCGAACAGATCGATGCGCACGCCGTTGACTGGTGCGCCTCCAGGCCCCAGCACCTGGACGACGAAGCTGGGCGGAAAGGCGGCGTCGACTACCGGCGCCCCCGTGTAGACCGTGCCTCTGCTGTGGTTGATCACCGACGCGCTGTACGCGTCGAACGTCGTCGAGGAATAGGGATTGGTCATGATCCCCGGGTCGGCCACGAAGCTGGCGCCGTTGATGGCGTTGTTGGTGACCGACACGTTGTACACGTCGATGGCGCCGCGGGAGTGACCGAACTCGTGCACCAGGCCGCTGGTGGCCGTAGCGTTGAACACGCCCGCGGTGCCGGCGCAGTTGGCGGCCGCCGCTTCGGTACACCAGGAGTGCAGGATGGCCTGGGCGCCGCCGAACCAGCCGCCCTGCGGGTGATCGGTCTCCTCGTAGACGAGCGCGAAGTCGTATCCGGGGTGGGCCTTCGCCACCTCGGCGGCCGGCGAGCCGTCGAAGACGGTGAAGTTCGCCAGATCGAAGGAGAAGTCGCCCGAGAAGGTGGACGCGGCGTTGAACCGGGTGTTGATGGCGGCCAGTTGATCCGCCGCGTACACGTAGGCACCAAGGCTGTACTTGTCGACCAGCACCTGGGGCATCTTCACCTGGACCGAGAAGTGCCAGGTGGGGCGCGCGCAAATTCGTGTCATACAGATGAGCGACGTGGTCGCCGCCGGGGAGAGCTGAGCGCTAGCCGGTGAAACCGGCAGCCAAAGCAAATAAAACAGAAACATCCCGAGAATTTGTTTTGACCCTTTCATGATCTTGTCCTCCAAATTAGGTTTTGGGTTGATTCGTTCATTCGTCATTGCGTCTCACACAGCCATCTGCTGTGCCTCCATAAGAGCAACATGCCTGCCAAGGCTGTCACGGCACACCAACCACTGAACGTCTACCGCGCAACTGACTGAATAATCGTTGTTAGTCTTGCTGCAGTGCGATTTTCAGCGGCAGCCTTTCAAAACTGCGGCCTCGGCCCGAAACAATCACAATTGATAGTCCAACACCGAATTTGATAGTGAAGGCGACGGCTGGGTAAGTCTCGATCCAAGATTTGGAAGAAGAGAAACCGAACGATGAATCGAGAACAGCGGTATAGCTCGGCAGGGCCATCTCGAACGCTGTGGTACCGGCTACTACCGCCAAGGAACGGTGACTCGCGGGATACCTTTCCAGCGGTCCTGCTGTATTAGGCGAAAGGGTGTACGGATTGACGTGCAATCTTCTATACCACGGTGAGCGCGTCACGCGCCAGGAACAGTTCCTTTTGATCAATGAACGATTGTGCCTGTCTGCACGCATTGTCCGGATCGAATTTCATCGTGGCGGACGGAATGAGGGCGCGCTTATCATGAACACATTTACAATTCTTAAACCGGCGCAGCCTCAGGAAAGCGCAGCCATCAATAAAATGAGCGGAGCGAATGCAAGCCCGATAGGGCGCAGCCATCAATAAAATGAGTGGATTTCTTTTTGAAGAAGACAACCCGGCTAGTCCCCCGCCCGACGCTCCACTCGCCGACCGGATGCGGCCACAGTCGCTAGATGACATACTGGGGCAGGGGCACTTACTGGACCCAGGCAAACCGCTGCGAACAGCAATCGAGCGAGATCAGGTTCCATCGATGATTTTGTGGGGCCCGCCAGGCGTGGGCAAGACGACTCTGGCGCAGATCATCGCGAAACTGACTAAATCGACGTTTATTCCCTTCAGCGCTGTCTTATCCGGGATTAAAGAAATCAAGGACATCATGGCTGCCGCAGAGAAATTCCGCCGATTGGGACGGCGAACGATCGTGTTCGTCGATGAGATTCATCGGTTCAATAAAGCGCAGCAGGATGCTTTTTTGCCTCACGTCGAGCGGGGAAACATTACGCTGATCGGAGCGACAACAGAAAATCCTTCTTTCGAAGTCATTTCAGCCTTGCTTTCACGGACCCGTGTTTTCGTGTTGAAGCCATTATCGGATGAAGATGTTGTCACGGTTGTTCGGCGTGCTGTGGCTCGAGAAAAATTCAATATCGATGAAACATCCATCAACGCCATTGCAATGCTTGCGAACGGTGATGCGCGCACGGCGCTAAACATCCTCGATCTCGCTGTGCAAGGGACGCCTGCCGGTCAGCCGATTACGAAAGCGACGATCGAGCAGGCTTCCCAGAAGACGCTGCTTTATGACAAGACTGGCGAGGAGCACTACAACATTATTTCGGCTTTGCACAAATCTTTGCGCAACTCCGACGTTGATGCCGCTCTGTATTGGCTTGCCCGGATGCTTGAAGCCGGTGAAGATCCGCTCTACATTGCGCGCCGGTTGGTTCGGTTTGCTTCAGAAGATATCGGCCTCGCCGATCCGCGCGCTTTACGTGTCGCGCTCGATGCCAAGGATGCTTTTCATTTCATCGGTCCGCCGGAGGGCAAGCTCGCGCTCACACAGTGCGTGATCTACTTGGCCGCCGCTCCCAAATCCAACTCTGTCTATACGGCGTACGCTGAGGCTGCGAGTGATGTGGAAAACACGCGGAATGATCCGGTGCCTTTGCACATCCGGAATGCTCCCACCGGCCTGATGAAGAACCTTGGTTACGGCAAAGGCTATCAATATGCGCACGATCTTGAAGACAAGGTTGCGGATATGGATTGCCTTCCCGATTCGCTAAAGGGCCGGAAGTATTACCACGCTCAGGAAATCGGAGAAGAAGCCGAGGTCAAGAGCCGCCTCGAGGACGTTGCTAAAAAGAAGCGGAAGAAGAAATAGCATTCCCCTCCTCGCAGCTTTGCACAAAAAGTCGCGCGCTGGGGCACTGTAGCGGCGGTCTATGACCGCCGGCGATGTCGCAAGTTACTGGACTGTCGGCGGTCACAGACCGCCGCTACAGTTGGACAGCTAAAATCGTTTACTTTATGTGCAAAGCCCCTCCTCTGCGAGGAGGGGAATGTGTTTCTCAGAAATACTGCATGTGGTCTTGCAGGATACAGCGGTCCATGACGACCTCCAAACCTGCGGCACGGGCCCGAGCAGCAGCGGCTTCATTCACTACACCCAACTGCATCCAAACAACGCGAGCCCCGCGGCGGATGGCCGCCTCCACAATATCCGGAACGTATTCGGGCCGGCGGAAGATGTCGACGATTTCAAATGGTTCGGGGACTTCGTCCAGAGTCGGGTACGCTTTTTCACTAAGAACTTCGGTTTCGAGTGGATTCACTGGAATGATCCGATACCCTGCATTCTGCATGTATCGGGAAACAGAATAGCTCGCTCGCCATGGGTGAGAAGACAATCCAACAACTGCAATCGTTCTGTACCTCTCGAGAATCTCCTTGACGCTCATAACACCCTGTCCAAAGCCGCAAGAAAAGCTTGGTTCTGTTCATGCGTACCGACCGATACCCGCATACATGCCGGACAACCCCATGCCGGACGCACGATCACGCCCTGATCGAGCAACGCGGATGTGACGTCGCGGGCCGGCTTTTTCAACTCCACGAGGACGAAATTTGCATGCGATGGAACATAGCGCAGGTGCCGCTTCGATAGCTCATGGTAGAGAAATTCCAATTCGGCACGGTTCATCGAAACGCTCTTTTGCACATGCTCGCGATCGTCCCACGCCGCAAGTGCAGCGACTTGTGCAACGCTGTTCGTGTTGAACGCCATCCGTACCTTGTACAACGTTTCGATGATCTCCGGTGTGCTGATACCGTAGCCGATTCGGAGACCCGCTAAACCAAAGACCTTGGAAAACGTCCGCAAGACCAGAACCGGCTTTCCAGCGCGAACATAGTCCAACGCATTGGGATAGCTCGGATCGTGGACATACTCGAAGTACGCTTCATCGAGAACAACTAACACGTGGTCTGGTGCCTTGTTCATGAACTTGTCGAGCTCTGCGCGACCGATGATCGTGCCGGTCGGATTATTCGGGTTCGCCAGAACAACCAGGCGTGTTTTCGACGTGATACGCTCGGCCATCGCCTCCAGATCAAACGCATATTCCATCATGGGCGTGCGCACCAGCCCCATGTTCAGGATCTCCGCTAGCTGGTAAAACACAACGAACGAAGCCTCGCCGGTGAGCACCTCCGCTCCAGGGCTGTGAAGCGCGTCATATGTCATCGCGAGAATGTCGCTCGAGCCGGAACTGACGATGATCTCGTCCATAGAGATCTTGTAATGACTCGCCAGTCTCTGGCGCAGGAAGTAAGCACTATCGTCGGGGTACGGAGCGATTTTCTCCAAGAATGCTCGCGCAGCCTGTACAGCCTTGGGGGAAGGACCAAATGGGTTTTCGTTCATCCCAAGTTGTACGACTGGAACTCCGAGTTTGCGCTCGACCTGCTCTGCTGGATTTTCGGATTTGTACGGGGGTATATGCTGGATATGTTCGGGAACGATTTGCGAAAAGCTCATTTCCGGAACTCCCGTCTGAATTGATTCACTTCTTCCTGTGTAAGGAACCGCCAGGCCCCGGGCGGAAGCTTTTGGTCTTCAAGCGAGCCAATGCGTACACGCCGAAGTTTTTCCACCGGATGGCCAATCGTCTGAAACATTCGCCGGATCTGTTGATTCTTGCCTTGGTGCAGGGTGACCTCGAGCCATGGGTTTTCACCACCCTTCAGGCGCGCGATCGTCGATGGTGCGAGCCGCTCGTTATCAACGTAGGCACCGCGCCGTAGACGGTCGAGGTCACGCTCGGCAGGTTCGCCGGCAACCTTGACTTCGTAAACCTTCGGTATGATTCCCGCCTTCGTCATGAATTTCGTGAACTCACCATCGTTGGTGAGGATGATCAAACCCTCCGAGCCGAAGTCGAGACGCCCGATTGGGTAGACTCGCTCTTTGATCTTCCCCTTCACGTAATCGAGAACGGTGGGACGTCCTTCAGGATCGCTCGAGGTGGACATTACATTTTTAGGCTTATTCAGCACGATATAAACGTGGCGTTGGGGCGGCCGAATTTTTTTGCCATCGACCTTGATGACGTCCTCATCCGGATCGGCCTTCGAACCCAGTTCCATCACCAGATGACCGTTCACGGTGACACGGCCAGATTGGATTATCTCTTCGGCGTGCCGGCGTGAAGCAATACCGGCATGAGCGAGAATCTTCTGAAGCCGCTCCTGCATAGTTCAATTGTATCGGGCTTTTAAGATTCGACGATCTGTTCCTCAACGGCTGCCTGAGCTTTGATGAGCTCTTCGAACTCCTCCATACTCGGCAGCTCAGCCAGATCCTTAAGGCCGAAATGAACGAGAAATTCTTTGGTAGTCTTGTAAAGAATCGGACGGCCCAGAACTTCTCTCCGTCCTGCAGTCGTAATTAGTTTCTTGTCGAGAAGGGTTTTGATGACGCTGCTGGCGTGAACGCCGCGAATACCCTGGATTTCGGGAACAGTAACAGGCTGTCTGTACGCGATGACCGCCAGCGTTTCCAGCGCCGCCAGCGACAAACGCGTCGGCGGAATCTGGGTTTTGATGAATTGCTTCAACACCTCATGGTGTTCAGGCTTGGTTGAGAACCGATAGCCACCGGCAACCTCACGTATTTCGATTCCATGGCCTTCGGTGCGGTACCGTTCCATTAATTCGTCCAGCGTCCGTCGAATCTCGATGGCATCCACATCGGGAAGGGCCGCATGAATAGCATCCAGACCGACCGGCTCCTTGGCCAGATAAACGATAGCTTCAAGCAGGGCTGAAAGATTTGGATAACTCATAGTTCGGATTGGCTCGGGCGGTGATTTCGCCAAAAGCCTTGTCCTGTTTGAGATAGATAGCGTGAAGCCGGGTCAGCTCCAGAACCGCCAGGAATGCCGTGATCAAAGCGCGCCGCGATGCGATTTCGGGCAAAACCCTCGACAATGCCACTGCGCCGGGAGCCGCAACAATCTTCTCGAAGAGAAACGCCATCATCTGCTCGACCGAAAATTCGTCACGATCGACTTGCATCAGCGGCCGTTGCTCGGCACGCTTGAGTACATCCCGAAAAACCACAAGCAAATCGTACAGGGTGACCGCCATCTCCGGTTCGAGTTCACTGTCTGCCATTGCAATCGAACCGGGATTGGACCACGCCGCGTTTTCGACCAACTCGCGCTGGTAGAGCATCTGTGCGGCGTTCTTGAACTTTTCGTACTCCAACAACCGCCGGATGAGTTCTGCCCGTGGATCCTCCTCTTCAGGACTCATATCCGGATCCGGCGGTAGAAGCATTCTGGACTTGATGTAAATGAGTTGGGCGGCGATGACGAGGAACTCCGACGCCAAATCAACGTTGAGTTCTTCCATCAGATGAAGATACGCGAGGTATTGTTCCGTAATTTTCGCAATGGGAATGTCGTAGATGTCGAGTTTCTCCCTGCGGATGAGATCGAGCAGTAAATCGAGGGGCCCTTCATACAAAGGCAGCGAAATTTTAAGATCGTCGAGCATCAAAGTTAAATTTTCATCGCCTCTCGAACTTCAATCATGGTCTGCTCAGCGGCGATCTTCGCCTTCTTCGAGCCTTCGCTGAGGATATCCTTCACATCCCCCGGATGCGACTCCAGTTGCTGACGCCGTTGGTAAATCGGTCCCAACCGTTTCTGCAGGCTATCGAAAAGCCACATTTTGCATTCAACGCAGCCTATTCCGGCGGTGCGACAACCCTGGTCCACTTCGGCAACTCTCTTTTTGTCGGAAAAGACATCGTGATAATCGCCAACCGGACAAATATCGGGATTTCCTGGATCCGTGCGCCGCGCCCGAGCCGGATCGGTCACCATATTCCGAACGATCTCTTTCATGACCGGGGGATTTTCACTCAGGGCGATCGTGTTGCCGTAACTCTTGCTCATTTTGCGGCCATCGGTTCCCGGCAATTTCGGAACTTCCGTCAGCAAGGTTTGCGGTTCCGGAAAGACCTGAACATAGAAATGGTTGAACCGGCGCGCGATCTCTCGCGTCAGCTCGATATGGGCCACTTGATCGCCGCCAACCGGTACGGCATTCGCCTTGTAAATGAGGATGTCGGCGGACTGCAGCAGCGGATATCCGAGGAACCCGTAAGTATGGAGGTCGTGGTCTTTGATCTCGGTCATTTGCTCTTTGTAGCTTGGCACTCTCTCCAGCCATGGCAAGGGGGTAATCATCGAAAACAACAGATGAAGCTCGGCGTGTTCCATCACCTGGGATTGAATGAACAACGTCGATCGTTTGGGATCAATACCGGCAGCTAACCAGTCCATCGCATTGTCGATGATGTTCTCCCGGATGCCCTCTGTAGAGTCATAGTGGGTGGTCAGCGCGTGCCAATCGACGATGCAGTAGAAACATTCATAGTCGTCTTGCAATCTCACCCAGTTGTCCAGCGCGCCGACCAGGTGGCCGAGATGCAGTTTGCCGGTCGGCCTCATACCACTTAGGATTCGTGGCTTTTTCATTTCTCAGATCAGATACGACAGGACAAAGTCTCTGACGGGATAAAACAGCATGCCCGGAACTCCGAGATAAAGGAGGGCGAGGAGCAGCATAAAACCGTAACTCTGCATCTGTTCCAATGCATTCGCCAGCGATCGTGGTAACAGGCCCGATACAACAGCCGCGCCATCCAGCGGCGCGACAGGGATCAGATTGAAAACCGCCAACAGCAAATTCAACATCATCCCGTGATAGGCCACCAGAGTCAGCGGCAGCAAAATCGATTCTCCAGAGACATCGTTGTACGCGATGCGGGAAATGATTTCTGCACCGCCGGACGAAAAGAACTTAACGATGATCAGGAACATGAATAGCAGCGTGGCAAGCAGGAGATTACTGATTGGACCCGCAGCAGCGACCAGCATGTGGTCGCGCGACGGATGCTTAAGCCGGGATACGTTGACAGGCACGGGCTTGGCCCATCCGAACATGGCGCCGCGAAGCACAAATATTCCAATCAGAGGAAAAACAATCGTGCCCATGAGATCCGCATGAACCATGGGATTTAGCGAAACGCGGCCTAAATATCGGGCCGTGGGATCACCGAAACGATCCGCGGTCCACGCATGCGCCGATTCGTGAATGCTCAACGAGAGCAGAAGCACGATAAACTGGACGATGCCTATGTAAATCTCGATGCTCATTACATTAAACAGCCATTATCGCACACGGGGACGGCCCCAAGCCATGTGCTATAATCGCCGCCATGCATGTTGTCCTGCTCAGACTCGCGCTGGGCCTGTATTCCCTTGGTTTTGCGCACTCCGTTTTAACTGCTCTTAAAAAAAAACAGACATTTTTTCAACCGGCTTTGGCGGCAGTTTTCGGAGGATTCATCCTGCATGTTGCATCGATTGCGTTGCGCGCTCTGGATGTTCATTACCTGCCTCTGACGCAGCAGTACGAAGCCTTTTCTTTTTTCGGTGCGCTCGCCACGCTGGGTTTTCTTATCGCGTACGCGAAATATCGTATCGCCCCATTGAGTGTGTTCGCCTTTCCCTTGATCTTTGTCATGACGTTCGTGGCAAATCTAGTTTACGATCCGTCCGCGTCCATTCCACCGGTATTGCGAAGCAATTGGATTTACATCCACACGCCTCTTGTTTTCTTTGGCTATGCCGCGCTGTTTATCGCCTTCGCTGCTGCGATCATGTACCTGATTCAGGAAAGAGCTCTCAAGTCGAAACACCCAATACGTTTTTATAACTGGCTTCCCTCACTCGAAATCTGCGATGACCTCGCGTACAGATCGCTCGCCATTGGCTTCCCGCTGATTACGTTGGGCATCGTTACCGGCGCGCTTTGGGCGCAGGCCGTTTGGGGCGTTTGGGCTGCAGACGCCAAGGTGCTCTTTTCCTTTCTCACTTGGCTTGTTTATATGCTGCTGATTTTCTATCGGCTGATTGCTGGTTGGCGCGGCCGCAAGGCCGCGTACCTATCCATCGTCGGCTTCATCGGGGTTCTGGTGACATTCCTCGGCGCGAATTATTTTGGAGGACTTCACACATTTCAGTGATGCAGCTAGCATTGGTCGGCCTTAGTCACAAAACAGCGCCGGTAGAAGTTCGTGAGCGGTTGGCGTTCAGTAATGATGCTCTTCGTTCGGCTTTGACGTCGCTTGTGGACCGTCAGGCGGTGAATGAAGCAATGATTCTTTCGACATGCAATCGTGTCGAAGTCGTCGCCGAAAGCCCCGACGACAGGCTGATTCGCGACTTTATTTGCGAGTTCCATCAAATTCCGCAAGATGCTCTTTCAAACCATTTCTACAGCTACCGCAACGTCGATGCTATCCGGCATGTTTTTCGTGTGACCGCGAGTTTGGACTCGATGGTTATAGGTGAACCGCAAATCCTCGGTCAGGTTAAAGAAGCCTATCGGATCGCGATGGATGCCGGTACGGTAGGCATGCATCTGACCGCGCTGATGAATCGCGCATTCGCCGTAGCGAAGAAGGTGCGCAGCGAAACCGGCATATCGCAATCGGCTGTCTCGGTCAGCTACGCCGCGGTCGAGCTGGCCCGGAAGATCTTCGGGGATCTGTCCGGCAAAACGGTCATGATCATCGGCGCCAGCAAAATGGGTGAACTTGCGGCCAAACATCTCAAGCGAGCGGGCGCTTCGTCGGTGCTCGTCACCAATCGCACGTTCGAGCGCGCTGTCGAATTGGCAAAAGTGTTCGAAGGAGCGGCGGTTCCGTTCGAGCATTTCATCGATCACATGGCGGGCGCCGATATTGTGATTACATCGACGGGGGCACCGCATTTCATCATCGGCAAGAACCTGGCAGAGCAGGTTATCCATCGTCGTAAAAACAAGCCAATCTTTTTCATCGATATTGCGGTCCCACGTGATATCGACCCGGCCGTCAACGGGATCGACAACGCGTTTCTTTATGATATCGACGACCTTCAGCAAGTAATTGATGCCAATCTGAAGGAACGGCTCAAAGAAGCCATGCGCGCGGAAGAAATCGTCGACAATGAGGTCGAGGCATTTTGCTTGAAGATGCAAACGCGGGATGTTGTGCCGACGATCGTCCAGCTCCAGGAAAGCCTCGAGAAGGTTCGGCGTGATGAAATCGAGCGCAATCGCCGCCACCTGAAAGATCTATCTCCCGACCAGCAGGCAGCCGTCGATCAGATCACGAAGTCCATCGTGAACAAAATTTTGCATCCCCCAATTGAGCAATTGAAACAAATGGCGCACGATCCTCAAGGCGCTGATCTCGCCGAACTCATTCGCAAGATCTTCAACGTTAAGCCACAATGAACGTCCGCACGCTCCGCCTGGGAACGCGCGGTAGCGCCCTGGCTCTCTGGCAAGCAAACTGGACCAAGGACCAACTGGAACAGCGCTGGCCCGAGCTGGCCGTTGCACTGGTGCCGATCAAGACGACCGGTGACAAGATTCTCGATGTGCCGCTGGCGAAGATTGGCGGAAAGGGACTGTTCACGAAGGAAATCGACGAGGCGCTCCTGGATGACCGCATCGATCTCGCTGTCCACAGCATGAAGGACGTGCCGTTCCAACTTCCCAACGGGATTGTTTTTGGCGCCATCCCAGAACGTGAAGATCCGCGGGACGCTTTTATTTCTAATGGTCCCACGCTGGAGGGATTGAGGCCAGGCTCGACTGTCGGGACGAGCAGTCTCCGCCGTCAGGTTCAACTACGCCATCGCTTCCCCGCTTTAAAGCTCGTCGGTCTGCGTGGCAACGTCGACACGCGCCTGCGAAGAGCCGCGGCGGGCGATTTTGATGGGATCATTCTAGCCATTGCTGGATTGAAGCGTCTTGGGCATGAGGAGCGGGTTACTCAAATACTCGATGACGATGTGATGCTCCCGGCTGTGGGACAGGGCGCACTGGGCATGGTGTGCCGCGAAGAAGACGATGCGACTCGCCAAATTCTTCAGGTTCTGGATCACGCTGCCACACGCACCGCCGTGACAGCCGAGCGCGGGCTTCTTCGGGCGCTTGGCGGCAACTGTCAAATTCCAATTGGAGGAAAGGCCAACCTCGCCGCCGGCCGTTTAACCATTAAAGGCCTGATTGGAAGCCTCGACGGAACGCGAATCGTTGCGCACGAATCGAGCGGTTCGCCGGATCGGGCTCTCGAAGTGGGAATCGAACTTGGCGAGAAACTGTTGTCGATGGGAGCTGGAGAAATCCTTGCGGAGATCGCCCAGTATGGAGCTGAGCGGTAAGACCGTCCTCATCACGCGAGCCGCTTCACAATCTGCCGAGCTACGGGCCCGTCTGGAAGATCTGGGCGCGCGCGTGATTGAATGCCCCACGATTCAGATCGTTCCACCGAAAACCTGGAAACCTGTAGATGACGCGATTCGCCGGCTCGGAACATACCAATGGCTCTTATTCACCAGCGCAAATGCTATCGAGCAATTTATGGACCGGATGGGCGACCGCCGCCCGAGTAACTCCATTGCAGTTGTCGGTGGAGCGACGGCGGCCAAGCTGAGTGAGTGGGGCCTGAAACCGGCGATCGTGCCGAAGGAATTTCGCGCTGAGGGATTGCTCGCAGCGTTTCCGGAAAATCTGGTGGGCACTCGAATCTTGTTTCCGCGCGCCGAAGTGGCCCGCGAGTTGTTGCCGGATGAACTGCGGCGGCGAGGCGCGACTGTGGATATCGTGACCGTCTACAGAACTGTGAAAGCGTTTTCCGGAAGTATTGGTGAAATTCTGGAATCGGAGCCGGTGCATTGCATCGTTTTCACTAGTCCGTCGACGATCCCGGACGACCTGCACTCGCTGCCATCCCGTACGGCACTCGCGGTGATCGGTCCTGTCACTCGCGAAGCGGCGCAACTGTTGGGTCTGAAACCTGACATCGTGCCCGCAGAAGCTACAATTCCATCGCTCGTCACAGCGATCCGGGAGCATCTAAAGAAATGACGACTGCGGACTACGACAAATCTGCTAGGCGAATTGCCGATGCGTTGAAGCTCGCACCTGGGGAGCGCGTTTTGCTCAAGCTCGATACGAGGCTGTTTACACCACTTGTTCCGCCTCTCCAAAACCTGATTCGCGCATCGGGCGCGCACGTTTCCGGGGTGATTCTGGCGGAGGATACACAAGTATCTTCCGACGAGGAACTGGATTCTCTTCGCCGGCTTTTCGCGAATGCGGATGTTTTCATTTGGTTGCCGGAACATCACCAGGGGAATCGTCCGGCCCTACGCCGAGCTCTGAACGAATGGCTGGACGAGGGTCGCGGCCGGGCGGTGCACTTTCACTGGCACAGCGGCTCTTATCCGATCGGTTTACGCGAACTACCTCCTCGAGATTTCATCGATCGAATTTATCTGGCTGCGCTCGATGTTAGTCCCATTGACATCGACGCGCAGCATCGACGGGCAATCGCTCTGCTGCGTTCGGGCCCTGTGCGTGTGACGACGCCTGAGGGAACCGATATTTCCTTCGAGGTTGGCAACCGGCCCTTCTGCAGTCAAATCGGCGATGCCAGTCGAGCGCGCATGGAATCGGCCCGCACCCGCATCGACCGCGACATCGAGTTGCCTGGGGGCGTTCTTCGCGTTGCGCCGATTGAAACATCGGCGAATGGCTCTGTTTTTCTTCAGGTGTGGCGTCCGCTCATCACCGAAGGACGCAACTTAACGCTTTACTTCGCTAACGGACATGTTGCTGTACAAGGCGTCAATGCCGACAAAATCGATCAAGAACTTACTGCGGCGGGCGGCGATGCGCGGATGTTCCGCGAATTCGCGCTAGGGTTCAACCCTGCGCTCCAGGTTCTTCCCGAGGCGCCGTTCATTGCTTACTATGGCTATGGCGCGGGCGTCGTTCGTCTTAGTTTGGGAGACAACGAAGAAATGGGCGGAGCGAACCGTGGCGGCGGCGTCTTCTGGAATTTCATCCATAATGCGACAGTTACTGTCGATGACCGGGTTCTTGTTAAGGAAGGGAAGCTGCAGATTGTATAACCCAACCGTAGCGGCGCTCTATCTCTGAGGCTGCGCGCTATCGCGCTTGCGCTTCGCGCTTTGAGGCTGCGCGCTATCGCGCTTGCGCTTCGCGCTTTGAGGCTGCGCGCTATCGCGCTTGCGCTTCGCGCTCTGAGGCTGCGCGCTATCCCGCTTGCGCTTCGCGGAGCGCCGACAGTCCGGCAATTTATGGAGCGCCGGCGGTCATAGACGTCATAGACCGCTACTGTGGCGAATTGTGTTGACTAACGAAGCGGGCCCAGCGTTCAATGTCGTTTCAGGGCGAATCCACAAGGATACTTAGGAGGTTTTTGATATGAGCCTGACCCGTCGATTCTTTGCGTCACTATCAGTTGCAGGCATCTTTGTTGTGGTGGCGTTACTGGTTCCCGGGTTTGTTTCCGGCCAGGCTCCAACGGCCCCAGCGAAAGCGAAGGTTCCGGCCAAAGCGTGGACATTGTCACACACAGCGGACGGCCAACCCGATCTGCAGGGCTATTGGACAAACACGACCTACACGCCTCTGCAGCGGCCGAATAACATCAATAAGGATTTCTTCACAAAAGAGGAGCTCGAGGAGGTAATAAGGCACGCAGCCGATGAAGAAGGCGCGCAAACAGCCCCCGGAACCATCCCGGACGTGCACTATGACTTCACCCAGTTTGGATTGGATCGCAGCCAGGGAGTGTTGGCCCTGAACCTCCGCACGTCGATGATCGTGGATCCGCCGAATGGGAGAGTTCCTCCTTTGTCCGAACAGGGAAAGGAGCGAGCGGCCGAGCGCGCCGCGGCAAGAAAACGGATGGGTGCTCCAACGGATATGGTTCAAAACCAGCCGCTATCCGTCCGCTGCACGCATATGGACCGCGTGGGGCCACCCATGCTCCCGGGTGCTTACAACAACACGTATCAAATCATTCAGAGTCCTGGCTACCTCACAATCCTTGTCGAGATGCTCCATTGGGTCCGCGTCATCCCATTGGATAATCGTCCACATCTACCATCCAACGTTCACCAATGGGTCGGAAGTTATAGCGGCCGGTGGGAAGGCAACACACTGGTCATCGATAGCACGAACTTCACGGAGAAGACGGTCTTCCAGGGAGCCAGCGAGAAGATGCATTTGATCGAACGCCTCACCCGCACCGACGACGACACGATCCGCTATCAATTCACCGTTGACGATCCTTCGACCTGGACGAAACCTTGGTCTGCCGAACTGTTCTTCAAAAAGACCGTGGGCCCGATTTTCGAACACGCCTGCCACGAAGGAAACTACGGCCTGGGCAATACGCTGGCCGGCGCTCGAGCCGAAGAAAAGCGAGCTGCTGCGAAGAAGCCATAAGAACCGCTAAAAAATCGGAATTACAGACGCGGGATCTCAAGAGCGATAGGCCTGCCCACCCTGACAAGGCGCTATAATGGGACTGCCCCATGCCCACAACAAAGAGAGAACCAATGGGCGACGTACACGTGAGAGTGCGCCTCTCCAACGCTACCGATGTGGATTTGGCAGAAAGGGGCTTAATCGATCCCGAAAAGGTACGCAGTTGTGAAGTTGAGGCCCTCGTCGATACAGGCGCGACCAGATCGGTCGTTCCTCCAGAGATCGCCGACCGCCTTGGCTTAACGATTTTACCTCAGACATTCGGCAAATTGGCCGATGGCAGCAGGGTTCCTGCTGGTCTCAGCAGCGCGATACTGTTCGAAATGTATGACCGGGCGACAGTAGAAGGCGTATATGTGCTCGGAGACGAAGTACTCATTGGTCAGACCGCGTTGGAATCTATGGACCTTCTCGTCGATTGTCCAAATCGAAGAGTCATTCCAAATCCAGCTCATCCTGAAGGACCCGTCTTGCGTCTCTGAATTAACGGCCTGCCGCTCAGCCGCGAGCGGCGTGAACCACTTTGCAATATGCCGCAACGGCGGCGCGCCGCTCGTCGGTCTGCCGTGTTAGGCGGCCCATGTGAAGGATCCGACACCCCCAGACTTCGTTTGGAACGAACGTGGCATGTCAGGGTCAGACCACCGCGAAGTACTGGGAGCCAGTTGCAGCATTTCATTGTCGAACTGCAGCATAACAGCAAAACCCACGCTCTGCATTGTCATGGGTCTACCTGCTTCGTTGTTTAACTTATGAGACTTCACCTGACCGAAGTTGCCAACGGTGACGGCCAAATCGTCGCCATTTTCCTGTATATCGATCTTGGATGTCTGAGTAGGGAGCCACTTTGCGACAAGCGTCGCCAAGACCGCCATTGGACCCCCTTTTCGACCTTGGAAAATCGCTTCTAACTCGCGCCGCTGATCGGCGGTAGCGCCTTTGTCAATGTACAAACGAGCTGTGGCATTGCCGTCAAAGAGTGTTGGTCCGGGAAAATCATTGGAGAGGACAAGCGTGTTCCCGGCCAGTTTCACGCTGTCCGAGAATCCCTCTCGGACGCGAAAGGCAATCGCGCTCGCACACCACCCTTGGTCCATCACCATCAGGTCTTTCACACCGAACCAGCATGGACACAGCATGTTGCAACTACAGCTTTCGATCATTTCTCCCTTAATGTTCCAAGTCATTGGATGACCTCCTCGTCTGATCTCAACACTCGCTATGGCGATTCACGCATCTTACTGATGGCTGCCTCGATTTCGCCTACGCATCCAGGGCAGAGGGCACCGCGAGCCTCTACTAATAATGCATCTCTGGCGGAAATTGGCATTCTGCATAAAGCACACAATACGGACGGGGCGTTGTCAGCAACGTTTGACGCGACAACGCTTACCTCGGAATGGTGATCTTGTTCCCGACGACGTTCGGCGATGATTTCCGCGCAAGCTTCAACGCATTCGTCACAGATGAATACACTTGGACCTGCAATCAATTGCCGAACGCCATCCTGCGGATTGGCGCAGAAGGAGCATCGGAGGTTCGTGTCCTGCTTGTCAGCGTTGTTAGTGCGTCTGAACATGTTTATCTTTCCAACGGCCTGCCGATCAGTCGCGCCGAGGCGAGCGTTTTTTGCGAGCCGAGGGAACGCGACGCGGCTTGGCCGCCGAGCGCGTCGGCTGCATCGGCTTATGCATCTTTTCACTCAGCTCCTCAGCAAGTTCCTCGATGGAAACCACGCTCTTCTCTTTTGAGCGTTTCTTCAGGAACCGGTCGCTATTGCCAAGGACCGCCACCTCCCGGTCAAAGTCATCCGCTTCTTCGAGGAAGTAGGTTGTGCCGTCAGCGGAGACGAGCAAAACAGACTTTTCGCGGGCCATGGTTAAAAGCTCGTCGACTGAGAGTGATTCTTTACTTAAGTTGACGGTCTTCATAGCTGGACTTCTTTCCTCTTATAAAGAGTTCATTGTGCTCCTTATGGCCCACCGCAACAACTTTCACGCTCCTGGTTTTGTTTTCGGCCTTTGCAGGTTTGCTTTCTTCGATGGAGTGGAAGACGCGAAATTTGTTCAGCCGGAGTTCCCACGGAGCGATGGGGTATCGAGAAGGATTCGGCGCGCAGGCGATAGGTGTCGCTCAAAACCCGCTTTGCTTCGATGCACGGGCGTGTGCGTTTCTGTCGTTCCCAAGTCATTTCGGGCTGGAGCCGATTCGCATCCAGACGCCGACATGCGTCTTTGGCTCATTTCCATGTGGAATGGAGTCATTTCCATATGGAAATGACTGTCGACAAGTACATGAGCCATCAACGGACTGCAGCGATACCCGATTTTTCCATGTGGAATTGAGTCATTTCCACATGGAAATAACCCATCTCCACATGGTTTTGAGTCCTTCGGAGGTCGTCTGGGGCCCGCGACGATTCATTTCAGGGCGTCGACGATTGAGTTCGTTAATGAGACGTATGGCTTCACGACATTCCGATATTGCGCCGTGCCGGACCGATGCGTCCTGGCAACGGATCCGACTTTCTTTGGCTCGGGCCGATATGGCTACGGGTCCGAGAAACCCGTCCACGAGGTGTGGACGGGTTACCTTCAACCGACAACAATTCAACCCCATTTAAAAGGAAGTGCACAATGATTCAAGAAGTAACTGTAAAAACTGGGTTCAAGAAGTTGTCCGATTCAGAGGCGCTCGCTATAGCGGGCGCTGTCCTCAAGGGTGTTTACGCCGATAAAGCCATTTCGGCGGCGCCGCCCTTTGACCAGACAACTTTGCAAACCGCGGTAGATGATTTGACTGGAGCCATTGCCGTTCAGGCCCAAGCAGGAGGCGGTACGGCGGTAACCGCGGTCAAAAACAAAAAACGTAACGCGCTGGATGGTCTGCTGCGTAAGCTCGCGCACTACGTTCAGGCGAACTGTAACGACGATGTGCAGCTCGTGCTGAAAAGCGGATTCCAGGCC
Organism: Acidobacteriota bacterium; assembly: GCA_003223875.1. Taxonomy (GTDB): domain Bacteria; phylum Acidobacteriota; class Terriglobia; order 20CM-2-55-15; family 20CM-2-55-15; genus 20CM-2-55-15. The sequence continues at coordinate 18,539 of QHWY01000089.1, forward strand.
AAGACTATTCCAGTGCGATCGCAGACACAGCTCGATAAAGCGAAGATCCTCAGTGTCGATAATGGCCACACCAAGCAACTCGTGGTAACGGTCCAGAAGGTCCCGCGTGCGAAGTTGTACGAAGTACAAGCAGCTGCGGTGGGCGCCAACAACACGGTGGGTCTGTTTCAAACAGCGGGCGTCTTCACCAAATCCCGTTCAATGGCCATCACCGGCCTCACCCCGGGCACCATTTACGCCATCCAGGTACGTGCCCTGGGCGGCTCAACAGGCTCGGGCGACTGGAGTGATTCGGTGACTCACATGTGTATGTAGTGATGAACTGCCCTTTGGGGGACGGTCCGCCGTCCCCAATTTTTTCCCTACAGCGGCAGCGGATACATGATCCAGCCGACAGCAAATGCGACGGCGAGAAAAGATAAAAAGACGAAAACGCCATAGCGGAATTGTTCGCGCGGCTCGTTTTTCGTTATGAGGGCGAAGACAGTCGAGACGAAGAGGGCGAACAGAACCAAAGCCGTGAAATGGGACACGATCATGGCTTGCGCCCTTGCGCGATATCGAACGCGTCGAGCACGATGAGATAGTTCAACAGACCGCAGACCCACAAGTACGTGGTACCGTAATCGTAGCTGGGCCAGGTCATCGTACCCAGTCCGAAATTCAAACGCTCCGCGATCCAATATGGCATGCCTGTCCCGATATTCGCGATGAAGGCGAAAATGTGGAGTGGCTCATCAAATTCGAGATCATAGAGCTTGCCATGCATGCCCAGGCCTAATACGAACATCAGCAGCACACAGGCGGCAAAAATCGCTCCCCGCACCCAGCGTCCAATCAAGACATGGCCAAGCCCCGGAATCAACCACCCGGTCGAGCAGATCGCGAGCGTTGCGGTCATGTTCATGCGCTTCAACTCTATGGCGGCCGGTTGTGTCGAGGATTGTACAGGATTGTTTACTTGTTCCATCAACGCGTTAGATCGGCGAGTTTCCTTTCGAGGTCATCACTTTTCAAGCCTACAATTTCAAATATTTTGTGTCTACTCCTTTCTCCCCCTGTGATGACGACCGCAGAGGGAGACACGCCGAAAAATCGTGATACGAATTCTACAGCGGCCTTATTCGCCTTACCGTCTATGGGAGGCGCGCAAAGCCGCAACACGATCTCATCACCCCGCATGCCTGCAAATTCGGTTTTCTTTGCGTTAGGAATGACTCGAATCTTCAGTTTCGCCGCCGTACTCACTCAGTGTCTTTCCCCAAATAATGAGGTGCCGATGCGGACCATCGTTGCGCCCTCTTCCACAGCAACTTCGAAATCGTGACTCATGCCCATGGATAATTCCGGGAGATTGAAACGTTCCGATAACTCGCGAAGCTTTCGAAAAAACGGCCGCACGTGTTCGGGATCCTCAAAAAATGGTGGAATGGCCATCAAGCCGGTAAGGCGTAGTCCTTCATACTTCGTGAAATCGTCGATGAACGCTTGAAGATGGCCCGGATGAATGCCCGATTTCGCCGGCTCGCCGCCGATATTCACCTCGATCAGTACAGGCAGAGGTTTCGTGGCCGTTTGATTCAGCTTCTCGGCAAGCTCTTGCCGATCGACGCACTGGACCCAATCAAAGTGTTCCGCAACTTTTTTTGCCTTATTCGTCTGCAGATGCCCGATGAAATGCCACGTCAGAGGTAGATCGCGGAGTGCTTCACGCTTAGACAAGGCCTCTTGAAGCCGATTCTCCCCGATATCGGCGATACCCGCTCCCACAGCCTCGCGAATCTTTTCGGCAGGAACTGTTTTGGTAACCGCAATTAACCTGATTGATCCTGGGGAACGGCCGCTTCGGACAGCTGCTGTTTCGATCTTGTCGAGGATTCGGCGGCAATTCTCGCGAACGTCTGTCATTCTCGTCTTTACTCTGGCGGCGGTGCGGCAACTCCCCTCCTAAGTTAGGAGGGGTGCCCGAGCGAAGGCGAGGGCGGGGTGGTTCCATGAAGTGCCAGTAACGGGCGGGGGGAAACCACCCCGCCTGCTCGGACTGTTTTTGAGGCTTCGTCCTATCGGGCTCGCGCTTCGCGTGTCCTCGCAGGCACCCCTCCTAACTTAGGAGGAGAGTGGCGCAATCAATTCATTTAGATCTTCATCGACGCCGCTACAGATCATTTTACTTTCTTCGTTCGAGTGCTTTTGGGTGACCGGCCGTTGCTGGCGACGACGGTTTCTTCTTCGACTGCGGGTGAGCGCGCGGCTTTAGCCTTTTGGGTTTCATTCAAACTCTGCTTCAGCACTTCCATGAGATCAATGACTTTCGCCGGTCCGGGCCCTTTTGCGGCAGGAGCCTGTGGCGAAACGCCTGCCACTTTCATTTGGATAATCTCGAGGACCTTGTCGTGGTATTCGTCTTTGTACTTCGTTGGATCGAATTTGTCCGACATGGAGTCGATGAGCGTATTTGCCAGGTCCATCTCTTTCTTGGAAATGTCCGCCTTCTTGGGAAGGTTCAGCGCGCCAGTTTCAACGATCTCATGCGCAAACCGCATGGTTTGCAGCGTCATCAGCTCGCCGACGCTTTTGAGCGCCGCTAGATGCTCGCGCGATTTGAGTACGACTTTCGCGATGCCGACTTTCCTGGATTGTGCCAACGCGTCGCGCATCAGGGCATAGGCCCGCTCACCGCCTTTCTGGGGTTCCAGGTAGTACGGCTTATCGAAGTACAGTGGATCGATCTCTTCTTCATGGACAAATTCGACAATTGGGATTGTCTTGGTCAGTTCAATATCGGCTTTATCGAGATCCTCGTCGGTGATCTCGACGTACTGACCTTTCTCGTATTCGTACCCCCGGGTAATTTCTTCCCAAGGAACCTCTACAGCCTCCTGATCGCAAAATCTTTTGTACGATACGGGGCTCATGTCCTTCTTATGGAGGTAGTGGAGCGACAGCTCGTCCCTGCGGGTGGCGCTGAAGACCGAGATCGGAATAGAAACGAGAGCAAAGCTGATATTGCCTTTCCATATGGCTCTCATGTAGATCCGCCCTCCCCGGCGGGCTCACTATAATCTCAATTATACCACTAACTTACAAGCTATAATGAGCTGTGGACCGTCTCTTCGTCATCCACTACAACGAGCTCGGACTAAAAAAAGGCAACCGCGATTACTTCGAAAACGCCTTGTGCGGGAACATCAACGCCGCGTTGCAAAATTGTGGAACGGAAAGGCCAAAGCGCATTTCGGGGAGGATACTCCTCCCGTTGAGCTCAAGCGCCGATGTTTCGGAAATCAAGAAACGGCTCGCCCGGGTCTTCGGGATTGCTTATTTTGGCGAAGCGTGGGCGTCTGCGCAAGCTGTGGAAAACCTAGAGGTAAATGCCTGGGGGCTGATGGAAGGCTACTCTTTCAAGTCTTTTAGAATTGAAGCGCGTAGAGGCGATAAAACTTTTCCACACACATCTGTGGAAATTAACCAGCGGGTAGGCGCATATGTTAAAGAGCGGTCCGGCGCCCGGGTGGATCTCGAGAATGCGGAGATGACCTGTTGGATCGAGATCGTTGAAAAGTACGCTTTAATTTACCTTGAGCGCTTGCCTGGGCCTGGAGGTCTGCCGGTCGGCACGAGCGGCAAAGTCGTCGTGTTGCTGTCGGGCGGCATCGATTCGCCCGTCGCTGCCTGGAAAATGATCAAACGCGGCTGTACGCCGGTGTTCGTGCACTTTCACAGTTTTCCGTACACGAACAAAGAATCGCAGGAAAAGGCGAAACGGATTGTCCAATTGTTATCTCATTACGCGTTTCGAGCAAAGATCTACCTGGTTCCTTTTGCCGAGGTTCAACGGCACATCATGGTGGATACGCCGCTCGAGACCCGCGTGATTCTCTACCGGCGGTATATGCTGCGGCTTGCGGAGCAAATTGCGCGGCAAGAAAAAGCCCGCGTGCTGGTGACCGGTGACAGCGTTGGGCAGGTGGCATCACAAACTATCGAAAACATCGACGTCATTTCGCGCGCCGTTGAAATGCCCACTCTTCGGCCACTGATCGGTGATGATAAGGTCGAAATCATCGAGATCGCGCGACAAATAGGTACATACGACATTTCGATCCAGCCGGATCAGGATTGCTGTTCGCTTTTTGTGCCGAAGCATCCCGAAACCAAAGCGAATCTCGCCGAAATCGAAAAATCCGAGGCTCGGTTGAACGTTGGAGATGCCATGAAGGCGGCCATGGACGCTTCGGAGGTTCTGCTAGAATACCCGTCCTATGCAACAGGGGCGGTTCGTCAGCTTTGAAGGGATCGAAGGCTGCGGTAAAACCACTCAGATAGCGCTGCTATCCGAATACCTCCGCAAGCATTCCATTCCGCACACGATTACAAGGGAACCCGGCGGAACCGCTGTTGGTGAAGGCATTCGCAAAATCCTGCTGAATTCCGAAACGATTCACCTGACGGCAGCCTCCGAGCTTCTGCTGTTTTACGCCTCGCGAAGCCAGAACATTGAGGAAAAGATCAAACCGGCTCTAGAGCGAAACGAAATGGTAATCTGCGACCGCTATTATCACGCATCGATGGCTTATCAAGGTTATGGCCGGGGTATTCCCCTGGATTTCATCCGCAAGCTTACCGATCTGGTCTGCGATCCGTATCGGCCCGATCTGACTCTTTTGCTCGACATCGAGCCGGAAATCGGACTGGCTCGCGCGCGCGCGCGGAATCACGGTCGAATCGAAAATGAAGGCCGCTTCGAAGCGGAAGAGCTCGAATTTTATAATCGCGTTCGGGACGGTTACCTTGAACTGGCATCCGAAGACGAGCGCATTCAGCTGATCTACGCGGATCGTCCGATCGAAACGGTTCACCGCCACGTCCTTACACTTCTTGGATTCGACTGATGGGCTTTGATGCGTTCCTAGGAAACGCGAAGACTGTCATGACACTTCGCCGGAAACTGCTCGAAGGCCGCTTTCCTCATGCATTGATCTTTTCCGGCCCTGAAGGTATCGGCAAACACACGTGCGCGGTAATGGTCGCGAAGGCACTGAATTGCTTGCGGGCTCAGCCAGGCGACTTTTGCGATGAATGTTCGAGTTGCCGAAAGATCAACTCCGATGCGCATGCCGATGTCCGGACGATTTCCGTGGAAGACGACGCCACACAGGTCAAAATTGCGCAGATCCGTGATGCTCTGAAAATACTCAACTTGCAGCCGCTCGAAGGACGTAATAAGGTTTTCATCCTCGATCCTGCCGATTCGTTGAATGCCGAAGCCGCCAATGCCCTCCTGAAGGGCTTAGAAGAACCACCTGAGAATACATTTTTCATTCTGATCACCGTCAATGTTTACGAGCTGCTGCTGACGGTTCGGTCGCGATGTCAGATTTACAACTTCGTGCCCCTAACACTTGCCGAAATGCGGCAGCACGGCATAACGGATGAGCTCCTTCTCCGCTGCTCACGCGGCAGTATTGGGAGGGCGCAAAGCTTGGATATGGGCCGGCTGAAGAACGAGCGTCAAATGGTTCTAAATCTTTTACAGACGGCACTCGGTGCAGACGAGAACAAGTTTCAGGAACTGCTAGGTCTCAGTGCCGAGCTCGGGCGAGCAAAGCAGGATTTTGAGAATCGAATGGAAATCCTGGCCGTATTAATAGCCGACACGCTCTACATCAAAGAAGGAATACCTGAAAAGCTCGTCAATATCGACCTGGAAGGCACCCTCGAGAAGCTTGCTGAACGTGCGACTGTGGACCAGCTCATTCGAATGGCTGAGTTTTTGCGGTTGATTGAATCTAGTCTCAAGAGTAATGTCAACCGGCAGATGCTGACGGACGTGCTCGTCTTGACTGGCAGCAACATTATGCATGGACTTTCCTGACGAAAGCCGTTAAAATCTATGTACTTAACTGCGAACCTGCGCAAATCACCGAACTCCAGTTCATTTTGCGGCGCGTTTTGGTGAGGAAGAAATGTCAAATCGAAAACTGATCCGGCCGACCCTTGCCGAGATCAAAGATCAGCTAACAGTGAGGCAGCCGCGAAAACCGCGGCCTTCGCCGAACGATCAGACCAACGCCGAAAATTTCTATTACGTCAAGCAGATGCAGAACAAAACGCCCATGGTCGTTGTTCTGCAGGACGGCGAAACCATTAAAGGCGTTATTGACTGGTACGATAAGAACTCGATCAAGGTGAATCGAGGACCGGAACCGAACCTGCTGGTTCTAAAGCATTACATCAAGTACATGTACAAGGAAAACGAGGACAAGGACGTCGACTAATCGCAACTCGGCGGTCTCCCTCATGCGCCCTACGATCGGGATCACCGCCGGCGACCCGGGCGGAATCGGTCTTGAAGTCGTTCTTAAATCGATCTCTACAACCCTGCCATTGGCCCGATGGATATTGTTTGCGGACCGCTCCGTGTTCGAACGGAACCGCTCGCAGTTTGCCCCCGGACTAAAACACAAGTGGATCGGCGACCCTTCCGAGGTGACCGACGAACCTGTGCTGTTTATCCACGATCTGGGCGGTGACACATCCGGCGTTGAGTTCGGGAAGCGGAGTCGCGAGTCCGGACAGCGGGCGCTTGCATATCTGAAATCCGCTGGAGAGAAGGCCCTTTCGGGGTCGCTCCAGGCAGTTGTCACGGCACCCGTCAACAAGGAAGCCATCGGGAACGATTTTCACGGCCAGACCGACTTCCTTGCGGGAATGGCGGGCTGCCCAGAGTTCGGAATGGCGTTCTTCTCGCCAACCTTCAAAGTTGTCCTCGCAACCATTCATGTCTCCCTGCGGGAAGCTCTCGGCCAGATGTCGACCGATCGCTATATTCGCCTAATCCGGTTCGTCGATTCGGAGCTTCGCCGGTTCAAGTTCTCGAATCGACGGATTGCTGTCGCCGCGATCAATCCACATGCGGGAGAAGGCGGAATGTTCGGAAGGGAGGATATCGACGTTCTCGCTCCGGCCGTGAAACAATGCGCGGGCGAAGGCATTGTCGTCTCAGGGCCTCATTCTGCCGATAGCCTCTATTTCCGCGCGCACTCCGGCGAATTCGATGTTGTGATTGCTCCATATCATGATCAGGGGCTGATCCCGGTGAAGCTGATCGCCCATGGAGAAGCCGTGAACGTTACGCTCGGATTGCCCTACGTGCGCACTTCACCCGATCACGGCACTGCTTTTTCGATTGCGGGCAAAGGCCAGGCAGATCCGGCGGGCATGAGGGCAGCCATGGAATGCGCCGTGGATCTGGTGGGGCGGGTACTGTAGCGGCGGTCTATGACCGCCGACAATACAGCAATTTGCTAGATCGCCGGCGGTCATAGACCGCCGCTACAGGGGCCATTCTCGACTTTCTGTGCAAAGCCCACAAGGCACAAAATTCACAAGATGCACAAAGCGCTCTCTGTGTTTTTTGTGCCTCTTTGTGGCTATAGTTTTCTACAGTCGCTACAGACGCCATAGATCTGCATCTTATGGTCGTGGACCTTGAATCCGAGTTGTTCCGACGCTTCGTCTTGGAGCGCTTCAATTTCAGGCTTGTAAAATTCAATGGACTTGCCGCACTGCATGCAAATCATGTGATCGTGATGTTGGTGATTGTAGAGATGTTCGTAACGCGTGATGCCGTCGGCCAAATCGATCTCTCGAGCAAGTCCGCAATCGGCAAGGATTTTCATTGTTCGGTAGACGGTCGTGTAGCCGACACGCGGATCCTTCTCGCGAACAACGCGGTAGATGTCCTCAACGCTACGATGGCCTTCGTGCTCCAGAAAAATGTCCAGGATGAGCTGACGATGCGGGGTGAGCTTCAGTTTATGCTCCTGCAGGTATTCCATAAACACCTGCATTTCCGGAGCAAACGCTTTCATGGAGTGGGCTGAGCGGGCGGAAGCAACTTCACGACATCGTTGTAGAGCACGATAACCGTCAGCATCAGGAGAAAGACGAAACTTGCCTGTACGATACGTTCCTTCATTCGCAAGCTGAGATCGTGTCCCATCAACGATTCAATGACCAGAAGCAAAATCACGCCGCCGTCGAGAATCGGAATCGGCAATATGTTCAGGATACCGAGATTCAAGCTGATGACTGCCATGAACGTCAGCAAGGTGGCGAATCCTGCTTCATAGGCCTGACCGGAAACGGCGACGATCCCTAGGGGTCCATCGAGTTGCTTGAGCGAAGCCTGACGTTTGATCAATCTTCCGATGACCTGAAAAATCAGGACCGCATTCTCTTTGTTCGTCTCAATGGATTTCTGGAATGCACCCAGGGGCCCGAGCTTCATGTGGACAGCTGGAACCGGCACATCGATGCCGATCATCTTGCGTCCATCTCTGAACACAGGAGTTACATCGAGCACGACTTCCTGGGGTTGATTGTCGTTACGGACCACAGTAATTGGAAAAGTCTTTTCGGTCGTTTCCTGGATGGACTGCTGGATCGTTTTTCCACTGTTGCGGAGATCGATTCCATTGACGCGGATAATTTCATCGCCGGGTTTGATTCCCGCCGCCATTGCGGGCGAATTGGGTTGGACGGCACGCACCACCGTCCGGATCACCGGCAACATGCCAACATAGCCGGCCTCCTCGCGTCCATGCCGCTCCGGCGTGACGGTCGTTTCCATCCGGCGCCCGTCCCGCTCGACGACTATCGGCAGAGGCCGCCCAGGACTGGTCAGAAAGTCGTTCTGTACTGCCTGCCAATCGGGTTTCTCTTTCCCGTCCAGCGAAACGATCTGGTCGCCTGGTTTCAGACCGGCCTTCTCTGCCGGCGAGCCCGGCTCAACAATCCCAATCACCGCTTGTCCGAGAACAAATTCCGGAATGTCGGTTCCATAGAGATACAAACCCATCACGAGGCCGATTGCCAAGAAGACATTCATGGCGGGGCCCGCTGCCGCTACGAGAAACCGCTGCCACTTCGGTTTCGAGAGGAATTCGTAGGCTTCCCCCGTGATCGTGTCGCTCGGCGTTTCCCCGGCCATTTTCACGTATCCGCCCAAAAGAAACGCACTGACGCGATAATCCGTCCCCCCTACCGTGAAACCAAAAAGCCGCGGGCCAAACCCTACAGAGAAGGTTTCCACTTTGATCCTGAAAAATTTGGCTACGAGGAAATGACCAAGTTCGTGGATGACTATGATCACCGAAAGTACCAAAAGTGCAATGACGATATTGGAAGCGACGTTACCGATCATTTTGTTACCTGCGCTAAAACTTCGTTCATTCTAGCATGTTGCACGTCAGTGGCCATTGACCGAATTATGGTAGCCATCGCAGAGCATGTCTTCGTGCCCAGGCGTCCGCTTCAATGACGGCTTCAAGGCGATCCGCTCTGTTGAGCTGATGCGCTTCGAGGGTGGCAGCGATCAAGTTGGGAATGTCAGAGAACGGAATCCTTCGATTCAAGAATGCTTCTACCGCTACCTCGTCAGCGGCGTTGAGAACGGCGGGAGCCGTACCCCCCACCTCGATGGCCCGATACGCTAAGGAGATACATGGGAATTTCTTTCGATCTGGGTGCATGAAATCAAGCCGCGATACCAAGTTCCAGTCCAGGGGCGGTACCGGCGATGAGAGTCGCTCCGGGTAAGTGAGGGCGTATTGAATCGGCTGCCGCATGTCCGCTGTGCCGAGTTGCCCAACGACGGAACCGTCGACAAACTCGACCATAGAATGCATGACGGATTGCGGGTGGACCATGATGTCGATCTTCTCTGCCGGAATATCAAACAGCCACCGCGCCTCGATAACCTCCAAACCCTTGTTCATAAGCGTCGCGGAATCCACCGTAATTCTCTTCCCCATTTGCCAAGTTGGGTGTTTCAACGCTTCTTCGGGAGTAATCGAAGAAAACCTTTCAGGAGGCGTATCCCGAAAAGGCCCTCCCGACGCGGTGAGGATCAGGCGCCGTACTTCCGCTCGCTGACCGGAACGCAGGCATTGGTCGAGCGCGCTATGCTCGCTATCCACCGGAATGATTCGCGCCCCTGTGCCGGCAGCCGTTTTGCGGAGCAATTCACCGGCAATGACCATGGCTTCCTTGTTTGCCAGCGCGACTGTTTTGCCTGAAGCGACGGCCGTGTACGTCGGTTGTATACCAGCGGCGCCGACAGCTGCCGATACAACAATGTCGACTTCGCCGGCTGCAGCAATTTTTCGAAGGCCCGACTCCCCCGTGACGATCTCAGGAATCGAGATCCGCAGCTCGCGGCAGCGCTGCCGAAAGTCATCGACCCGCCCGGCATCACCAATTGCCACCACCGCTGGATGAAATACCGCGGCCTGCTCCGCCAGCAGACTTGCTGCCGAGTTGGCGGCAAGGGCGAAGATCTGGAAACGATCGGACAAATGGTCGACCACACGTAATGTATTCTGGCCGATGGAGCCTGTGGAGCCGATCACGGTTAGACGTTTCATGGAATCAACAACCAGTAGAATACCGGAGTCGCGAAAAAAAGACTGTCCAGGCGATCCAGTATGCCGCCATGTCCGGGAAGAACAGAAGAAGAATCCTTAACTCCGGCGCTTCTCTTGAGCATCGACTCCGCCAGATCTCCGAATTGGCCCGCGATAGCCGTAATGGCCGAAATCCAAATCAAATCGAGACGCGTTTCTCCCAGCAACCATCTTCCGCCGATGACGCCCGCCGCAACGGATCCGATGAAACCCGCTATCGCACCTTCGACAGTCTTCTTCGGACTCAGGCTCGGCGCAAGCGCTCGCTTACCCAAACGGCGTCCACAATAGTAGGCTGCGCTATCGCCGATCCAGATGATCACAAACAGCAGCAGGACCTGCCTGCGTGGCATGAAGATGATGAAACCAAGCGTGATCGGACAATAGAGGATACTACCTAAGCCCATCGCCACACGACCCAAAGCGTCCTTAACCGACGCAGTAAGCATTTCGATGATCATCAGCGAAATCGCTGCAAAGACTGAGGCACTCAGTACCGAAGCGGGGCCGCCGAGAGCCGACATGCAGACAAAGCCGACGGCCAGGAGAAACCATCGTCCAGGCCGGCCTATTCCGTTCTTTACGCCCAGGGAAAAAAATTCCTCTGCAGCTAACATGGATACGATGGCAACGGTTGCGGCAAAAATTGCGTCAGGAGCAAAAACGGTGAGGAGTACGACGAAAGGGACCGCAACGGCAGCCGTCAGAATCCTCACCCTAAGATCTCCGAGAGGACGGTCCGGTAGTGGCTCAGTTTGAAAATTGCGGGGTTTCCCAACTGCAACGGCACTCTATCTTTGAGGCTGCGCGCTATCGCGCTTGCGCTTCGCGGAGCGCCGACAGTGCAGCAGTTTAGACATCGCCGGCGGTCATTTCTTGAGGCTGCGCGCTGCCGCGCTTGCGCTTCGCGGACCGCCGCTACAGATGAAACTGAGTCACCACCGACGGTCCGCTCGAAATGACAATTGAACATTGAACAGTGAACAATGAACATTTCCACCAAAATTGTCATTGTTCACTGTTCAATGTTCAATTGTCATTTGAGCAGGCTCCAGTCCGCCATAACGGCGTTCCCGCTTCTGGTACGCAATGATAGCTTCGTAAAGATGCCGCTTTTCAAAGTCCGGCCATAAGGTGTCGGTCACCCAGATCTCGGCATAAGCGATCTGCCACAAGAGAAAATTGCTTACCCGCAATTCGCCGCTGGTGCGAATCAACAGATCCGGGTCCGGCTGACCCGCGGTGTAAAGATACTGGGCAAAGTGTTCTTCGGTGATCCCGCCGTTATCGGCTGCAGCCTTACCTCCATTGCGCAGGAGACGATTCACTGCATCGACAATCTCGGCACGTCCACCGTAGTTCAAAGCAACATTGAAAATCATTCCGCTGTTGCGGCTGGTTTTCGCGATGCCCTTATCTAGTTCAGCCTGAACCGAAGCGTCAAGTTCGTCGGTCCGTCCGATGGTGCGAAATCGGATGTTGTTGCGGTGGATGTTCTCGAGTTCTTTGTTCAGATATTCCTTCAGGAGCTGCATCAGCGTCGTAACTTCGCTGCGAGGGCGCTTCCAGTTTTCCACCGAAAACGCATAAAGCGTCAAAACGGGTATGCCGAGTTCGGCCGAACCTTCGACCACTTCGCGAACCGCGTTAATGCCGGCACGATGTCCCGCAACCCGGGGCAAGCCGCGCTTGCGAGCCCAGCGGCCGTTGCCGTCCATAATGATCGCAACATGCGCGGGTAAAGCGCTTCGATCGATCTGGGGAAGAAGATCGGATACTTCCGTCGCCATATAACCTCTTGATTTTATCACGCGGCGATTAGCAATTTGCAATGCAAAGTGCTTTAATACTCAACTTCCATCAGGTGCAAACCGTACGCAGGCAGCGAAGGCCCTGCCAGCCGGCGGTCACGCGCAGCAAAAATCTCCGGAATCTGCTCGGGGCGCCTGCGGCCTCTGCCGATCTCTAATAGAGTACCGGCAATCGTGCGAACCATATACTGAAGAAACCCACTACCGCGAATCCGGAAGACCCATTCTGTTTTGGACCGGTCCCAGGAGGCCGCATAGATCGTCCGAATTCGGTCCTCGATCTCGGTAGCCGTCGCACAAAAAGACGTGAAATCATGAGCGCCAAGAAAATAACCGGTGCCTCGATCCAGTGCGTCTTCGCATAAATGGTAACGGAATGGGTAAACATACCGGCAACGAAACGGGCTGACGACAGCGCCGCGCCAGAGGCGATATTCGTATGTCTTTGAACGCGCCGAGCGCCGCGCATGAAATTCCGGGCCGACCTCGTCCACAGCGACGACACGGATTTCGCACGGCAGCAATGCGTTTGCCCCGCGCAGCACCGCAGTTGTATCCATGGTGCGAACGGTTTGGACGTTCGCGACCTGGCCGTGCGCATGAACACCTGCATCTGTACGCCCGGAACCCGTCACGCGGATCTCATGATTGAAAAGCTTCCGAAGAGCTTGCTCGATCTCACCTTGAATCGTACGAAGCTCCGGCTGAATCTGCCAACCGTGGAAGTGCGTCCCGTCATAGGCGAGCGTCAACTTGAGGTTCCGCATTCAATCGGTTATAGCATGTGCTTGGGTTGGGAGCCATGCCCGCAATCAGCGCAACAATCATCACTCTTAACGAAACGGACCGCATTGCGGAAGCGATCGGCAGTCTGTCCTGTTGCGACGAGGTCATTGTTGTGGATTCCGGAAGCACGGACCAAACTCGAGAGGTTGCTCGTGCCTGCGGAGCACGAGTAATCGAGCGCCTTTGGGAGGGCTATTCCAAACAGAAGAATTTCGCAGCAGGACAGGCACAGAATGACTGGATACTAAGCATCGATGCGGATGAACGCTTGAGTATCGAACTGGCGGACGAGATTGTTTCCTGGAAAAAAAAGCCTCTTCCTCTGGGAGAGGCCGCGCCGCGAAGCGCGAGCCCGATAGGGCGAAGCCTCAATGGAAGCGCGGGTGAGGGTTCAGGAGGGGAGAGGGCTTTCTCCATGCCCCGTCGGGTGTTCTATCTGGGGGCATGGATTAAGCACTCGGGTTGGTATCCGGACCGAAAAATTCGTTTGTACGATCGGCGCGCCTGCCGGTGGGCAGGGGAGTTTGTCCATGAATCGCTGGAGGTCGATGGTGGAGTGGGCGCCTTCAAAAGCGACCTTCTCCACTTCCCTTACCGCGATTGGAACGATCATGCGGCCCGCATCGCGCGTTATAGCGAGCTTGCTGCACGTGCCGCGCGTTCACGCGGACGGCGAGGCAATATTTGCAGGCTGCTGATGGCGCCGCCTCTCGTATTCATCAAAAGCTTCGTGCTTCACGCAGGCTTCCTTGATGGTTGGCGCGGATTGGCAATCGCTTACATGGGCGCCCGCTATGCTTTCCAAAAGGAGTTCCGTATACTCGGCTGATGGCCGTGGCGCTTCCTTTGATTTTGGGACTTGTGGTTGGCAGCTTTTTGAACGTCGTTATTCTTCGCCTTCCCGAGGGCAAATCAATCAGCCGGCCACGATCTCATTGTCGGAAATGTAATCGGGTGATTCCCTGGTATGACAACGTGCCGATTCTAAGCTACGTTCTTCTAGGCGGCCGATGCCGGGGTTGCCATAAGAAGATCTCCATAAGGTATCCTCTTGTCGAAGCACTCACTGGGATCGTCGGTCTGTTGATGTACTACAAGTTTGGATTAGGCACCGAATGGGTCATCTTTTTCTCCTTCTCCGCGGCTTTGATCGTGCTTGCCTTTATCGACCTCGATCATCGGATTCTTCCCGATGCAATTACGCTCAATGGAATCTGGGTCGGCATCCTCGCGAATGGGTATCTCGCGCAACCTAGTCCTCTGGCTGTACGCCTTTTGCGTACCTTCGGCGTCGAGGCCGCGAACTCCCGCGTAATAGCTCTGACTGCCAGTTTCGTCGGAGCGGTGATCGGTGGCGGTTTGCTGTGGGGAGTAGCCGAAGCCTATTTGCGCCTGCGTGGTATCGAAGGTATGGGCTTTGGCGACGTCAAGATGATGGCTATGGTAGGTGCTTTCTTGGGTGCACCCCTTGCACTTTTGACCATCATGATCGGATCGCTGCTTGGATCCGTTATCGGGTTACTCTACATCCGGTTTGCGGGCAAATCTCGACAATATGAACTACCATTCGGTTCTTTTCTCGCAGCAGCAGGAATCGTCGTGGTCCTTTATGGCGACGAACTCGTTCATTGGTACGTCGATCGCATTATTCGGCCAAATTTATGAATCCAATACTGACTCAGCGCGTCACCGACAAAATGCCGAGTGGTCTGATTCTAGTCGATCGCGACGGTAGGATCATTGCGCATAACCCGGCAAGCGAACGCATTTTCGAAGGCACGTTGACTAACAACTCGCGTCTGCGGGACTTGGTACGGGAGGCTGAAACACTTGAAGGCTTGCTCCAGCGGTGTCTCGAATATGGAGAAGTATTCACGAGAGTGGAATTCAACGTTCCGAGCCACAACGGTGACGACAAATTGATCGGAATTAACTTGTCACCCATCGCGAATTCGGACGGAACGGCCGAGGGCGCGATCTGTCTCTTGTCGGATCTCACTGAAATTGTCGAACTCCAAAACCACATGAAGTTTAGGGAAAATTTCGCCGCTCTCGGTGAGATGTCCGCGGGTATCGCGCATGAATTCAAGAACTCTCTGGCGACTATTCTGGGATACGCGCAACTGTCGACAGAGGAGACAAATGTCGTCACGCTTCAGAACTATGCGCGAGAGATTCATAAGGAATCGCGGGCTCTTTCTCGCATGGTGACGGACTTCCTGAACTTCGCGCGTCCCGTGAGCATATCGATGTATGACGTCGATTTGAACGAGTTGCTGACGAACGCCATTGCCGATGTTCGTAACCTGCGTCCCGGCGCCTATGAGGTGCGGTTCGCTACTGTTAATGAGGCGGTGATTGCTTGCGATCCGATTTTGATGCGTCAATCCTTCCTCAACCTCCTGATCAATGCTGTTGAAGCCCTGAACGACGACAAAGGCGGGATAGCGGTATCTGTCGATGCCGTGAAGGAGCGCGGGTATATCCGAGTGTTGATCGAAGACGATGGACGAGGAATTCCGCACGATATAGTTTCCAAAATCTTTCTGCCTTTCTTCACGACCAAGACCCATGGCACCGGCCTGGGCTTATCTTTAGTACAAAAGATCGTCCTGGCGCATAACGGACGCATCGAGGTGCAAAGCGTCGAAGGCGAAGGTACGCGTTTTACGATCACTCTTCCAAAGAGTTGATTCCAGCCTGGCCCTGCCTTAAAGTAGGTCTGCCCTGCCCTTTTTAAGCCCCACCCGGAATGCCCTTGCGGAACCTCGGCTTCACACTCATTGAAGTCATGATCACTGCCGCCGTTGTGGCGTGCGGATTGGTCGCCGTCGCCGCGATGTTCTCCCTCGCCGTCTGCGCCGATCTGAGCAACCGGCAGGCGGCAGTGGCGGCTACTCTGCTGTACGACAAAATGGAGCAGCTCCGTTCTACGTCACCGGATGATCCGCTCTGGGGCGACGGGACAGACGAAGTGACCTACGACACGAAATACCTGCGCGTATGGCAGGTTAGCGGCGGCGCGGTGAGAACGGTCACCATTGCGATATATGCCGAAAATCCATTGACGCGCAGGCAGAGCGAATTGATTCGAGCCACCACCCTTGTCAGCAACATCTTCTGATGAGTAGCCGGTCACCTGGTTTCTCGTTAATTGAATTGCTGTTGGCATTGACGACGACTCTTGCCCTAAGCGCGATGGTCTTCCATCTCTTTCACCGCAACGAGCGCACCGTCCGAGATCAAACGCTGCTTATGGAGATGCAACACACCGCACAAGTCGTGGCTTCGCAAATCGCCGACGAGATTCGGATGGCCGGCCAGGGCGTACCCGTGCACAGCTCGAAGTTTGATGTCACGATCGCGGAATCTGTCGCCGTCGTTCTACCCACGTCGAGCAACGACCGCATCGATTTTCGTGCAGGACTTTCGGCCGCTGAAGCCGCCGTGACCGGCGCCCCACCACTTGACATCATCCTCAACGTGCAAAGCACTCTTTCAGTCAATGACGGATCCGCCTTCTCGACTGCTTTGGGTACAACGTTGCCTACCGGCAGGTTCGTCTATGTCTGGGGGGCGACTTCACACTCCACCTGGGCCTGGATCCGCGCGGAACTAAATTCCATCACCTCTACGATGCTGACAATCACGCCAAGGCAAACTTCGAACATGGGCAGCACAATTCATTTCACACGGCTTCCAACAGTTACGCTCGAGGAAGCTGTATCCATTTACCTTAGCGGCGATACCATCCGCCATGCAACCGCCACCGACATGACAAGCCCGGCCAGTCCCCAGTGGTCCGCCGCAAACGAAATCGGCAAGAACTTCACTGCTCTGAATTTCACCTATTACGATTCCAATGGCAACGTTGTCGCTCCGACATCGCTGGCGAATCGCGCTACGATCACCCGCGTCGATCTCCAGCTTACCGTTCAAACTTCCGGCATCCTCAGCACAGGCAGGCAACCAACATATTCATTGGCGCTGAGAACAATTCCCAGAAATCTGCAGCTACGCTCGGCAAACTGAGGTTATCATGCCGGGGTGAAAATTCTTCTCGTAGAAGACAAAGACAGTTTGCGTCAGATGCTCTCGACCGCGATAAGGCGGGCGGGCTATCAAGTGGATGAAGCCGCGGACGGTAATATAGCGGCGGAAAAGATCCGGAAGCAGCCGTATCAGCTTGTGATCACCGATCTCCGGCTGCCCAATCGTTCAGGTCTGGAAATTCTCAAAATCCAAAAGGAGACGGATGCGACAATTCCGGTCCTCCTCATGACGGCCTTCGGCACGATAGAAGAAGCAGTGGAGGCAATGAAGCAGGGCGCCTTCGATTTTGTGCCGAAACCCATCGATATTTCGCACCTTCTTCTGTTGATCAATCGGGCCGTTGAGCAACGTCGCCTGATGCTGGAGAACATCCTTCTGCGGGAAGAATTCCAAAGAGCATACGGTATTCCCAAGATCATTGGCGACAGCGCAGCCATGCAAGCTGTCAGTCAATCGATTCAGCGTGTCGCTCCCACCGATGCAACCGTTCTGCTAACCGGTGAAAGCGGTACAGGCAAGGAAGTATTTTCACGCGCAATCCACCAGCTCAGCTCGAGGCGCGACAAGCCGTTCGTTACCGTCAATTGTGCTGCCATTCCACACACGTTGATCGAGAACGAGTTGTTTGGCCATGAAAAGGGGTCCTACACAGGCGCCTTCACTCGCAAGGCCGGAAAGTTCGAGCTCGCGGATCAAGGAACTATTTTCCTCGATGAGATCGGCGAGTTGCACATGTCTGTACAAGCGAAGGTGCTTCGCGTAATCGAGGAACAGTCGTTCGAGCGGATTGGCGGCCTCGAAACCATCCGAGTCGATACGCGGGTGGTCGCGGCTACGAACCGGGATCTGCAAGACCTTGTGGGAAAGAAAGAGTTTCGTGAGGACTTATTCTTCCGCCTCTCTGTGATTCCGATTCTCATCCCTCCATTGCGCGAACGGATTTCGGATGTGAGGCTACTCGCCCACTTCTTCGTGGACAAATTTTCGAAGGATCTTCACCGGCAGTCCCTGCAGCTCAGCCCCGAGGCCGCACAAGCCTTGGAACAGTATTCGTGGCCTGGAAACGTTCGCGAACTCCAAAATACTATAGAGCGGGCGGTCATTCTTGCGGATGGCAAGATGATCCAGCCGGAAGATTTGAATTTCGCTTTTCAGGACCGAAACCGATCGGAAGAGTTTGTTCACTTTCTTGATCTCTCGGGCTCCCTGTCCGATGTTTCCAATCGAGCGGCATCCGTTGCGGAAAAGGCGAAGATCAAACAGGTGCTGGATCTTAGCAATTGGAATAAAACCCAGGCTGCGGAGATGTTGAACGTTTCCTACAAGACGCTTTTGAACAAGGTCAAAGAATACGAACTCGAGTGATCGCAACGATCATGTTGCCGCTCGCCCCCAATGTAGTGCGGCGATCCCACCACTGAGATTTTTATAGCCAGTGTCGAGGAATTCGGCTCTCCGCATCAATTGCAATAAATGTTCCTGGTCGGGAAACCTTCGCACGGAATCCGGTAAGTATTGGTAGGCGGCAGCGTCGCCTGAAATCATCTTCCCAAGAAACGGCAATATGGTTCTGAAATAAACCTCGAAGATTTGACTGAAGACAGGTACAACGGGCTTGGAAAACTCGAGAATCACCGCCGCTCCTCCGGGTTTGAGAATACGACGCATTTCGCACAACCCTCGAAACGGATCCTGCAAGTTGCGCACGCCAAATGCCATCGTCACCGCGTCGAAAGACATATTTGGAAACGGCAAATCGAGCGCATCGGCTTCAACAACCCGAATGGCATGCCGGCCGAATTTTCCGTTTGCGCGCGTCAGCATCGGGTGGCAAAAGTCGGACGCGACAATCTGAGTTTGCAAGGATCGATCTAATGCAATGGCCAGGTCCCCGGTTCCGCTACATACGTCGAGGCACGCTGCGGGTGACATACCGGCCAAATCGCGGATTTTCCGAGCCGCTAACTTGCGCCAGCGACGGTCGACGGAGAGGGAAAGGAAATGATTGAGGAAATCATAACGGTGAGCAATTCCAGCGAACATCTGCTGGACGCGGCGGCTATCCGGTCCGGAATAATCTCTTTCCGTCATTCAGGATTCCCTTTACCACCTCGCGCACCATTTCAAAAGGCACATCGGGTGTGACTTCCACCTGTCCGATCGCGCGCGGCAGGACAAAATGAATCGCTCCGTCACGGACTTTCTTATCATGCTGGATAGCACCGAGCACGTCTTTGCTGCGGACTCCGTTTAACAGCGGCAACCGCCCGATTGACGCGATCGCGTTTTCAATCCGCCGAACATCATGATTTTCGATCTTATCAAGCGCTCGGCCGATCCGCGCAGCGGCGACCATTCCATAGCCGACGGCTTCCCCGTGTTTGATCCGCTGATAACGAGCCGCGGCTTCAAGCCCATGCCCGACGGTGTGGCCAAAATTGAGAATCCGGCGCAAGCCGCTCTCCTTTTCGTCCGACATGACGACATCTGCTTTAATGGCCGCACACCGTGCGACAAGACGCTCGACGGCCTCGGGATCGCGGTTCCTCAGCATCGATGTGTTCCGTTCGAATTCTTCGAATAAAGCAGGATCTCGAATGACCCCGTACTTCAGGGCCTCGTACAGACCGCTGGCATATTCACGGTCGGGCAGCGTTTCGAGAACAAGAGGATCAGAAAGAACAAGTCGAGGCTGGTGAAACGTTCCGATGAGATTCTTCGCGGCTCGATGATTGACACCAGTCTTGCCGCCGATGCTGGAATCGACTTGCGCCAGAAGCGTCGTTGGAATCTGGACAACGGAAATTCCACGCATGTAAATCGAGGCAACGAAGCCCGCAACGTCGCCGACAACGCCTCCGCCAAAGGCAATCACGGTGGATTGCCGCGTCAGGTTTAGTTTGACCATACGATCGAGTAGGCGGGAAACTGTCGTCAAGCTCTTGGCGCGCTCACCATCAGGAATGGACTCGACCGCAAATTTCTTTTTCAGACCTTTTCCAACGGCGTTGAGGATACGAGGTTGTGAAATCACGAGGAACGGTTCGCAAAGGCCCGCCTGACTCAGATGCTTTTCAACCTCAACTGCTACGCCGGCGCCCACGAGGATGTCGTAGGAAGAGTGATTCAACCGGACCGGAATGGACTGCATGGATGGAAAAGCCACTGTAGCGACGGTCATCTTTTAAGGCTGCGCGCTATCGCGCTTGCGCTTCGCGGACCGCCTTACGGTACTATCGCTTTTCTGCGACTTGCCGCCGCGCCTTGCTTGCCAGCTCCTTGGCTTCGGGGATCAGATCGACGGCCTTCAGTACTTGCGGATCATCTTCAAGCAACACGCGGGCGGCATCGGAAACGCCGAATTTGTTGTAGAAGATTTCGTATTTGATCGACCGTTTGATGAAATCCCTGTTGTCGGTGAAATCGTTGTCGTTGAACTGAACTCCGCGTTTTAGAGCATGCTGTTTGAATTGGTCAATCATTGCGTCCGAAACCTGGAATGACCGATCGACGGGAGGATTCTTTGCAAGGAAATCCCGCACAAACGTATAGAAGGCGAACTTGCTCACGAGCAGTGTCTGGAACTCATTTACTTTCGGTTCTTCGACAACGTAGTCAGGCGTTATGCCGCCGCCTCCATAGACAATCCGGCCGATATCGGAATGCTTGATATCATCCTTCTTCGGGGATGCGGTTTCGCGGTGGTTGTAATAATCAAATTGGGAAATTTGAGAGTAATCGCGCTGGATCAACCGGCCGCTCGGCGTGTACCACTTCTGGGTCGTGAGTGCCAGGCCTGCATTTTTGCTCAGCGGATAAACCGACTGTACAAGGCCTTTGCCGAAACTGGTTTGCCCCACGATTAGCGCGCGATCATGGTCCTGGAGGGCACCTGCCACAATTTCCGAAGCGCTGGCGCTCTGCGGATTGATCAAAACGACCAGAGGAAATAGATTTTCCGTGTTTAGTTTTTGGGACGCGTAAGGCCGATTGGATCCTCGTGTGCGGCCGCGCGTCTCAACGATCAACTGTCCTTTTTGCAGAAAGGTTTCGCAGACCTCAATCGCTTCCTGAAGAAGACCACCCGGATTATTGCGGAGATCGAAAACCAACCCATCCATATTCTTCACATCAAGCTTTCGAAGCGCGTCCCGTAATTCCTGGCCTGTTGTCTCGGCAAAGCTCTCGAGTTTGATGTAGCCGACGCGTGGACGCATCATGTACGCATTGTTGATCGTGAACTTCGCGATTTCGTCGCGAATGGGAGTCATCTCGATCGGCTCCTCAACTCCAGGGCGCACCACCCGGATCTTCACTGAAGTGCCACGGGGGCCTTTCAGCTTGGAGACGACTTCATTGAGGTCCATGCCCTGTGTCGGTTCACCATTCACGTGGCTAATGACGTCGCCCACTCGAAGCCCGACTTTTTCTGCCGGTGATCCCAGAAACGGCGGCGAGACGACCGTAACCTTTCCAAACCGTGTCGTAACCGTGATACCCAGGCCATAATACTTGCCGCGCTGGTCTTCTCTTAAGGAGTTGAATGCCTTGGGATCAAAAAATTTCGAGTGAGGATCCAGTGTGCGCAGCATCCCGTCGATTGCCCCGTACACCGCTTTGTCAGCGTCCACGTCCGTCGCATAGTTCTCCTCGACAACGGCCAACAACGCGGAAAAATGCTTAACGGCCGCCTCCACATCGTCTTCGCCTTTCGTCGTGGCTCGAACCTGGCCACCAAGTACACCGCCAAGAACTGCCGAGATCATCAGCATCAGGACCAGGCAAAAAATTGCGCGCGACGGTCGAAATCTCATTGAGTCATCTCCCTTTCGTAACAACGGTCAAGGCATTATAACAGAAGCGCCTGTGAACTCTGTAGCGGCGCTTTGCACAAAAAGTGCATGATGTCGGGCTCTTCCCGCTGTAGCGGCGGTCTATGACCGCCGACAATACAGCAATTTGCGAGATCGCCGGCGGTCATAGACGTCATAGACCGCCGCTACAGTGGCCATGTACCGGCGCTCTAATTTCTTCCGCCGCGGGGCGATCGCCCTATAGTCTCAGACGGCACGACAGGCGCCAATGTCGTCAATAAAGTGAACCCTGTCGTATTCGACTGATGCTATCATTATCGCGATTGTAGGAGGCTACATGGGTCAGCTCGGTTTCTCTGAGATGTTAGTGATTTTTATTATTGCGCTTCTGGTCTTTGGACCTAAGAAGTTGCCCGAACTCGGAAAATCTCTGGGAAAGGGCATTCGTGAGTTCAAGAAGGCCACGGAAGAGCTCAAATCGAGTTGGGAAGACCAGGTCAAGGACATCGCCACGCCCCTGAACGAAGTCAAAAGAGACATTCACAACATGGGGCAGGACATGAAATCCGACCTCTACAAGTCGCTCGAAACGGCAGCCGAGACACCGCAAGAACCTTCGCATTCCTCGCCCGCAGCATCCCATCCGAGTGAACCCGCGGTTTCGAAAGAACACGCGTAATGCCCGTCGATACAGACCGTCAGCGAGAAGACGAACAAGAAGAATTGCACGGGCAGATGTCGTTCCTCGATCATCTCGAGGAACTGCGCAAACGTATCATTCACAGCTTAATTGCGATCGGTGTGGCGCTGGGTGTTTGCTGGACATTTGCCGATGCGCTATTTCGCGCCGTCGCCGGGCCCATCAATCAAGCGGGCGTGACTACTCTGGTCGTTTTTTCGCCAACGGAGGGCTTCAATCTCGAACTTAAACTGGCGCTGATGGCAGCGGTGTTTCTCGCGTCGCCGTTTGTGTTGGGTCAGGTATGGCTTTTCATCGCTCCGGGCCTCTATAAACATGAACGCAAGTACGCGTTACCCTTCATCTTTTTTTCATCACTGCTGTTCGCGCTGGGTGGCTTATTCGGCTATTTCGTTGCATTTCCGTTCGCTCTCAAGTTCCTGCTCGAATGGGAAAAGAACATGGGGGTAACGGCGCTGATCAATGCGAGCCAGTATTTCGACCTGTTCATCATGGTCGAGCTTGGCTTGGCCGTGATCTTCGAAATACCGGCGCTGATTTTCCTCTTGGCTCGCATCGGCCTCGTCAGCGGACCCTTCCTGCTCCGCAATACGCGATATGCAATCTTGCTTGCCTTCGTTGTAGCCGCGGTGATTACGCCCACTACCGATATTCCAAACATGATGATGATGGCCATACCGATGGTTGCGCTATACCTGTTGGGAGTTGTTGTGGCCTACGTCTTCGGTAAGAAGCGGACGAAAGAACCAGGAGACTAACGGCTGGCGCTCTGACTCACACGGCGGTCGATCTCGGGCAGGCTGGAATAGACAACGTCTCCGACGATTTTTAAGCTGTTTGCGCTTACCTTATCGAGCGTGTCGCAAGCCTCATGCCAGCATGGGTACTCGAAATCGATCAGGTCGGCGGCAGGAATCGCGGCCCTCAAATAAGGTACGTGATCATCGGATACCTCGATCTGCTCGTCGGGAAACTCTTTGCTGTAGCCCATCGAACGCGCCGTATCCCAAATTAAGTTCTTCAACCAGCTTGTCGATTGAGCCTCTTTACGGATATTGAGACTCTTGTCGCCAATCATATCCACAAGGATTAGCGCCTTCAGGTCATTCAGCTTCCGGTCCCGGTACCTGCGGTCGACATCATGCCGGCTGCCGTAAACGCTGTCATCGTCCGTCCATTCGACAACAGCTTCCTCGCCATCGAAGAACACAAATTCCAGAGTATTTTGGAGCTTCAGCCCGGCGGTCGCGCGCGCGAACTCGAGTAACCACGCGGCGCTGGAACCTCCATCATTAGCCCCCGTGAAAGAAAATCTGTCGAAGACTTTCGTATCATAGTGGCCGGTGACTGCAATGGTTGTAGGCCTCCCCCCTGGACGCACAGCACGGATGTTCACCATGTGCCGGAATCCCCTCGGGGTGCGCGCGTCGAATTCGTCCAACTCAGGCTTGAGTCCCGCCTTTGACAACTCCGCAACAATGTAATTTCGTGCTTTTGCCAGAGCCTCACTTCCTGCGGGACGCGGTCCAAAGCCGACAATTGTTCGCAGATCCGCTTCAGCCCTTTGTTCACTGAAAGGCGAACTCTTTGGCGTGGGAGGCGTACGCTGGAATCCGTAGATCACTACAACCAACACCAGCAGTACCAATGCAACGATTGCTTTCATCGTACGTCAAATTCTCGCACACATTTGACCTAGTGCTATGCTGAATTTGGGTCCTTTGGAGGTGAATTGAATGAGAGGATTTTCAAAAAACCAGGCAGTCGGATTCTTCCTTTCCGGAGCAGCGGTAGGCGTCGCGGTTGCACTTTTATTTGCGCCCAAGACCGGTGCCCAAACGCGCAAGGATATTCGGCGATTCTCGAAGAAAGCCGTCACTCAGCTCGACGATCTGCAAAATGACCTTCGGGAACAAATCGGCGACGGTTACGAACAGGTGATGGAAGTCTTCGACAATGTGAAGGAATACGTCGAAGAAGGTAGAAGTAAATTGCAAAAGATGATCCACACCGCTTAGGGTGATGGACGGTAAGGGATTCGAACCCTCGGCCTCGGCGTTGCGAACGCCGCGCTCTCCCAACTGAGCTAACCGCCCTTGCTGAATTTTCGATTAGAGCATTAGGTTGCACGAGGTGTCAATGCACCCTGCCCGCTGGTGGTGACTCAGTTTCACCTGAAGCGGCGGTCTATGACCGCCGGCCATGTCTAAACTGCTGCACTGTCGGCGCTCATAGAGCGCCGCTACAGTTAAAGCTGCGCTTGATTGGGCTCCATTACTCCTGTACGTTGCTACTATGAATGGGTCCGTGGCTCTCTTGGCTTTAGGCTTCGCCTTGGGCGTTAAACATGCCACAGAGGCGGATCACCTGGCGGCAATCTCCTCGATTGTTTCCCAGAGGCATTCCATTTGGCAGTCGGCGTCCGTGGGATTATTGTGGGGCGCCGGACATACTGCTGCCCTGCTTGTGGCCGGATTCTTGGTCATTGCGGCCGGTATTGCGATTCCCGAAAAGGTCGCAAACTTTCTCGAACTGCTCGTTGCGTTGATGATCATCTTTCTGGGAACACGTGTTCTATACATTATTTTTCGCAATCGTCCGGATGTTCATGTTCACGCCCACACACACAACGGAAAGCCTCACATTCATCTCCATTTTCATGACCACTCCCACGCCCACAATGTTGGAGTGACACACAATGATGAGCATAACGGGCTGTTGGGTTGGCGCCCTGTGTTGGTCGGCATCCTTCATGGATTAGCCGGTTCCGCTGCCTTAACGCTTCTGGTGCTTTCAGAAGTCGTTCGAAACGGCAGTCCTATGCTCGGTTTCATGTATTTACTCGTGTTTGGGTTCGGTTCCATCGGGGGCATGCTGATCATGACCAGCTTGATTGGTCTGCCTATCAGCCTGGGCGTTCGTTTCTTCCGGGGCGCACTGCTTCCCATGCGCGCGTTTGCCGGAGTATTGAGTACGACCTTTGGCTTCTTTTACGCGTTCAAAGTTATAGAGAAACTGTCTGCGTTCTAATCGCGCCTCGTGGCTCTGGTCTGAACTCGCCCTCCCAGCGCGCGATCACCACGGATGCGAGGCAATTTCCCAACACATTAACAGACGTCCGCGCCATGTCCATCAGCTCGTCAATTCCGAGAATAATGAATACCGGCTCGACGGGAAGGTGGAATGATGCGACGGTACCCAGCAAGATGACGAGGGCGGCGCGAGGTACGCCGGCAACACCTTTGCTCGTCAGCATCAGCGTGAACACCATCAAGAGCTGCTGGCCGAAACTCATTTGAACGCCTGCGACCTGTGCGACAAATACAGAAGCGAGCGAAAGGTACAGCGACGAGCCATCCAGATTGAAGCTATAGCCGGTGGGGATGACAAAGGCGACGATTTGCCGCGGGACTCCGATACTCTCCATTTGTTCCATTGCTCGAGGAAGAGCGGCCTCCGAACTCGTCGTGGCGAATGCGATCGACACCGGCTCGGCAATCGCTTTCGCAAACTCCCGAAGCGGCACTTTGGCCATAACCGCGACGGGGACCAGAACGCAAACGATAAACGCCAGGAGTGCGGCATAAAGCGTGGCAAGCAGCTTGAAAAGATTCACGAGAATGCCCAGCCCCATATGTCCCACCGTGTAGGCTATGGCTGCGCCCACGCCGATTGGCGCAAACATCATGACGATGTTTGTGAACTTGAACATCGTTTCCGACAAACTCTCGCAGAAGGAAAGAACGGGCTGGCGTTTACTTTCCTTAACCAAAGCCAACGCGATCGCGAAGACGATGCTGAAGACTACGATCTGAAGGACCTGGCCTTCAGCAACCGACTTCGCGATATTTTCCGGAAAAATGTGGAGAATGATGTCGGATGCGCTTTGCGGCGGTGGCGCACTCAACTGGGAAGTTGTGGCAGCCGGCATCGTAACACCCACACCGGCTTTCGTGAAATTGATCGCCGCGAGCCCAATCAACAGCGCGAGCGTCGTAACGACTTCGAAGTAAACCAGCGCCTTTATTCCCATTCGTCCGACTTGCCTCAGGCTGGCATGCCCGGCAATTCCCACAACAAGCGTGGAGAACAACAACGGCGCAATGACGGTCCGGATGAGATTCAAAAAGATCAGACTCAACAGCCTGAGGTTGATTGCAACGCCGGGCCAATCGTTACCGGTCTCGGCGCCAACAAGCATGGCGACAAAAATCCAGGTAGTGAGTGATTTTCGCCGCCACGCATAGCCGAAAAAGACAAGGATGACGAGCCAGCGGATAATCATCATGGTGTTGTTCTCGCGTCATCTGTATGCACGGTTTTCAGGTGACGCCAAATCCACCAAATAGCGGTAAGAATTCCGATGATCCCGATGACAAAGTCGAAGTTATGGAACCAGGTCTTCAGAGTATCGTTTTTGTCCCATTGTTCGCCGAGGACCTGACCCACATACGCAAGACCGAGGCACCACGGAAGTGAACCGATGAATGTATACACAACAAATCGGGTCATATTCATTTTTGCGACACCGGCGGGAAAAGCAATAAAAGTCCGGATCACCGGCAATAGGCGGCTGGCAAAGACGATCATTTCACCGTATCGCGAGAACCAACGGTCGGCCAGGTCCAGGTCGTGCTTGGAAATTAAAATATAGCGGCCGTATTTCTCGATGAAGGGGCGTCCGCCATACATCCCGACCCCGTACGCGACAATCGATCCCACGACGCATCCGGCCGCGCCCGCAACGGAAACGGACCACAAATTGAATTTTCCCGTGTAAACCAAATAGCCTGAAAAAGGCATGATGATTTCTGAAGGCAAAGGGATGCATGCAGACTCGATCCCCATCAACAGCACCAGGCCGGGATAACCCAACGCAGAAATCGTGCTGACGATCAGACCAGACAGTACTTCGATTATCCGGGCGACCAACTCTTCCTCCGTGGCGTCGAACTAGTATTCTCGAATTTTGGAATGGCGCAAGCATAAGAAAAAACTACGACGCGCGATCCTTTATCGAAAAAAGTAGTGCGGACCCCTAGTCCTTCGGCTACAATGCGCGCGGCTTATGACTCGTATAACGAAACTAAAGATACTGACCGTTATTTATTTGGTGGTCGCTTCACTCCTCTGGGCACAAGAGGACAGCATTTTCAAGTTGAATGTGAACGTGGATCTCACCGAAGTCCACGTGAGTGTCACTGATGAGAAGGACCGTCCCGTCGGGAATTTAACAAAGGAAAACTTCCGCGTTTTCGAGGATCAAACGGAACAAAAGCTTTCCGTCTTCAAGCATGAAGATTTTCCGGTCAGCCTTGGGCTGGTGATTGACAACAGCAGAAGCATGGAGCCTCGCAAAGAGCGCCTCGATGCGGCGGCTCTGTCATTTGTCCGCAAGAGTAACCCTGAGGATGAGACGTTCATTGTCCACTTCGACGACGCGGCCCGGCTGGATCGGGACTTCACCGACAGCATTCCCCTTCTCGAGGAAAGCCTGGCCGGCGTCAAGCCCTACGGCCAAACCGCAATCTATGATGCCCTGATGTTGGCACTCGATCACATGCATTATGCGAGGCATCAAAAGAGAGCCGTACTTCTCATCACCGACGGAGTCGACAATTCCAGCGAACACACGCTGACCGAAGCTCTCGAAGCAACACAACAGTCTCACGTGGCCGTGTATACGGTGGGACTACTCAGCGCATCTGGCGGACAAAAGGCCGAAGACTCGCTTCTACGAATTGCTGAGACAAGCGGCGGGAGGGCTTTCTTTCCCTTAACTGTCGATGACGCGCGCGCCGACATGGAACGCGTGGCGCGAGACCTTCGCGAGCAATACACACTGGGTTATATACCTTCCAACCCATCACGGTCCGGCCAATGGCGTTCGGTGCGCGTGGAAATCATTCCGCCTCGAGGAACACCCCGAACCACGAAGCTTTACGCAACCTATCGCCACGGATATTACGGACCCGCTGATTAAATTTTCGTCAGAATTTCCGGACCGTTGGTCGTAACAGCAACGGTGTGCTCAAAATGCGCAGACGGTTTCCCATCGGCAGTCACGACGGTCCAGCCGTCTTCGAGGACTCTGACCTTATCGGTCCCCAGATTGATCATCGGCTCAATAGCAATAACGAACCCCGGCTTGATTTTGGGACCCTTACCGTTTTGGACGTAATTCAAGACTGGAGGATCTTCGTGAAGCGAGCGGCCGATGCCGTGGCCGCAGAATTCGCGAACGATTCCATAGTTGTTCGCATCCGCGAGTCTTTGAACTGCGGCTGAAATATCGGAGATATAATTTCCCGGCTGGGCCTGTTCGATCGCGCGGTAGAGACACTGCTCGGTGACTTTGACGAGGCGCTCGAGTTCGGCAGGAATTTCGCCGATAGGAACGGTGACGGCAGAGTCACCGTAATAGCCGTCATAAATCACGCCAAAATCCAGCCCGACAATGTCACCTTTCTTCAACAAACGTTTCGGCGAAGGAATGCCATGAACGACCTGATCGTTAACGGAAATACACAGGCTGGCAGGAAAGCCCCGATAGCCCTTGAACGCAGGCTTTGCCTTTTTTTGCAGTGTCAGGTCTTCGGCGATCCTGTCGATATCGGCCGTTGTCGCTCCCTCCCGAATGTTTTCGCGGAGCTCCAACAGAATTTCCGCAACAATCTTGCTGGCGCGCTTCATCGTTTCGATTTCTTTCGGGCTCTTCAAATGAATCATCAGTCAACATTCTAACAGGTGCACGCTATAATGCCGCGAGAAGTGGGGGACCGGCCGATTGCCGATTCAAAAAGGCCGCCGCGGAGCGCAAGCGCGATAGCGCGCAGCCTCAAGAAAAAGCGGTGTACCGCAAGTAGGCCTAGCCGGGTGCGCCCTACGTTAACCAATATGAAGCTGAACGGAAAAAAAGTTCTTATTGTGATTCCTCCCACTCAATTCAGAGACGAAGAATTCTTTGAACCCCGCAAAATTCTCCAGGATGAGGGGGCAACCATTGTCGTCGCGTCAATCGCAGCGCGGGCCTGCCGCGGGATGAAAGGTGGTACTGCCCAAGCGGATATCTCAATCGCCGATGCAAAGGCGGACGATTATGCAGGGCTGGTTCTCTGCGGTGGCTCCTCAGTACCCGAATTTTTTTGGAACGACAAGAAGCTCCAAGAACTCGTCACCTCGATGGCGACGGCTGGCAAAATCATTGCCGCCATTTGCCTTTCGACCGTTGTGCTGGCCAAGGCGAAACTCCTGGCGGGACGCGAAGCCACTGTTTATTTTCTTCCCGAGGCGATCCAGGAATTGAAAGACGCCGGCGCGAAGTACGTTAAAAAAACCCTTCTCATCCATAACAACATCATCCTGGCGGAAGGACCACCGGATTCCCAACGCTTCGGCCAGGCAATCCGTGCGGCTTTGGCAGGGTAAGCCTGCCCAAGGCACAGAATCAGAGGAGAATAATCCATGTCGACGTTTCTAAAAGGCGTTCTTGTCTTGAATCTGCTGATCGCCGCAAGCTATGTCGGGACTCGAGTACACGCGCAGCGTCCGCCGGAGCTCGACACGACGGGCGCTGCGTATCTTCGCGTGAATATCAATCCCACGGATATTCCGCCGATGGTGAACATCAACCCGTATGAAACGGTCCCGAAAGTTGAGATAACGCGTCTGCCGGAGATTCGCATACCCGCATCGGGCTGCCAGAACCGCCAGAACTTCCAGACGGGAATCGGACGATCGATCTCAGGTCCGCTGATGATCACCTATCTGCATCTTCCGCAGCAGACCGTAGCGACGTTGACTGACGGGAATGACAGTCACAGCATGAATTTGGGCGCAGCCGGCCAGATAACAACGGCAATTTACCTTCAACCAAACCAGAGGTTGGATTTCGATTCCGAGATCATGTACTCCGGCTGCAGACCGGATCAATAGATCACGCTTTCGTTCCTGATTCTGTCACGCGTTCGGATAACAATGAACATTTCCTCGCGCGGTCTTCGATGGCGCCCCAGTTGTCAGACGGACGATCAACGACCAGTCCTTTTGGCTTAAAGTCGCCGGCGCTACTCACTCCCACTCGCGCCTAAGTCCCTCGGCCGCCGCTAGCCAGCACGCGCGAATCCATACCGCTTCGGATTCGGTGAGGATGATGCCCTCCGGACGACCGTCCACGACGCGGTGAGCTTTGCCCCAGCCGGTGTCACCCATCCACACAGAAGCCTCGCAGGTCGCGTGATCGTAGACGAAAACCGACTGTTCGCCGTACTGATTGGCGAAGTAGCCAAAGTACTTGCCAGCTCCGTCACCGTCGATGGCAGGCGGTTGCCCGCAATCCTCCGTGTGGTGGTTGGATATCCGGAATAGCGGTGGATTCGTTGACGGCTTCTCCTCTAGAGGCTTCTCTACGTCGCGGCCGGCGCTGTGTTGCTTCGGCGCGATCTCTCCATAGGTACGCGCGAGTTCGATCGACAGGTCCATCTCCAGCGCCAGCCTGGAAATCGCGTCGGTTTTCTTTTCAAGTTTGGCACGTCGCCAGGATCCTCGCAGGAATCGCTCAAGTTCAGCATACAGTGCCTCCCGGAGGTCTACTTCCGGAAGCGCTACTTCGCGGTCGACCTCGCCACCCGTCTCGGAACACCTCTCAATAAGTGCATGCAGCTTCGGAAACGCCACACGAAGTACCTCCGCGCCGGTTTCATAACCATCATCCGCGTCGGCAAGAGACAGCTCTATTGCCTCCACGACATTGCCGTTGGCGAGCCGGTCCACATCCCCAAGGACGACCTGTTCTGGAGCGACCGGAGTCCGTTGGCGGTCCCCCTGGACGGTCCATTCCACAGGGAGCCGGAAATCAATGAACAGCGGCCCCTCGTAAATGGACCATTCGCAGTTATCCGGGTTCCCCACTTGATCGAGAATATCCAGGAGGTGCGCTTCACCTTCGGCTTGAACAAACGACGCGGAGAGGTCCGGCCACCGCACAAGGTACATCGGCATAACATCCTCCTTCGGAAAAGAGCGCCATTCCCCTTCCATGCAAATGCGCGTGCCACTGTCTGGCGAGGTACAGGTTGGGTTACGCTCGGCTCGCGGCAGTTGTCACGCCGCGCGCGACACCTTCTGATGGGCCCCAGCTCACCCACCTGTGGCTCACACATTACGAGAGTCGCGTTCTCCCTATCAAGTCATATGAATGGCAAACGGCGCCTTCGGCTCTCGCTGAGGGCGGGTCCGTGCCCGCAACGGAGGGAAGTCGGCAAAAGAAGACAAACCTAATCGCATTGTCACGCCCTAGCGGGATTTTTCGATGGTGCCCTTCCCGGAAGTGGTTGAAGCCACGAGCGCGGGGTACTGCGCACAGAGTTGCACATGGCAGGCGATGCTGAACGCCGGCTGCGAATACGCTCCGCGCCATCCGGAAACGACAGTGCTGTATCAGGTCGTCGCCGAACAACTGGAAACATTTCTGAACCGGCAACAAGACCGCGACCATCCGGTTCCCGGGTTCGTCGAAGACGAATTCCTGGACTGTGGAGTTTTGGCCCGTGGCTTTTTGCGTCTTCGGTGCCAATCGTGCGGACTCGATCGGTTACTGGCTTTTTCCTGTAAGGGGCGTGCGTGGTGTCCATCGTGTGGTGGAAGACGCATGGCGGACACCGCGGCGCATCTGGTGGACCGCGTGTTTCCTGTCGTGCCGGAGCGCCAGTGGGTTTTGTCGGTGCCCTTCGCTCTGCGCTACCGCATGGCCTACGACGCGCATCTCACAAGCGATGTGCTGAACGTTTTCATTCGCGTTCTGTTTGGGGAATTGCGGCGGCGCGTTTATGAACTTCTCGGTGTCGCCTCCTCGCAGTGCGGCGCCGTCACGTTTGTTCAGCGATGGGGAGACGCCCTGAATGCCAACCCGCATTTCCATTCGCTCGTGCTCGACGGGGTTTACGCCGCTGGTGGCAATGGCCGTCCCCAGTTTCACCAATTGCCGGCGCCCGGGAATGAAGACGTGCTGCGCGTGACAACCCTCGTGAGTCAACGGGTTCAATCGCTGCTGGAGCGGCAAGGCTGCGGACCTGAAGCGGATGCTCCACAAGCGGATCCTTTGTCCCAGGAAGATCCTGGGATGGCGGCTCTGGTGTCCGACTCTGTGCGTCACAGGATTGCGGTGGGTTCCAATACTGGCCGCGGTGTCGTGCGCCTGGGAGATCAGATCGACGGAGACAATTTGGATGCCTCCGAGAGCCCCCGCTGCGCGATGGTTTCCGGCTTCAGTGTACACGCCAACGTCTGCGTCGAAGGCCGCGACCGCATGCGCCTGGAGCGGCTGGTCCGCTACGCAGCCCGGCCCGCCGTGTCCACAGAACGCCTGACGGAGTACATCGCATAACAACACAGCGGGGGTACGTGTGTCTCCCGTGGGCGAAAATCGCCCTTGAATCCGCCGCCCGCCCAGAAAGGATCTCTTAATTTCCCCGCCCGCCCGGTCCTTGCGGCACCCAAAGGTTGACATAAGGCCCGTTATCGGACATCGATACACGACCCACCCCGCTTGAAATTACTATCCGCCGTTCGATGCTTTGGCCAATCAAGATTGATAGTCATCTCCCATCGAACTTGATAGCGAAGATCTAAAACAACTTCAGACCGCTTTCTGCGACCGAAGGGACGTTAACGCCGTTCTTCCTGTAAATGAAGTGCTTATGTGTCTGCGAACCCGCCTTAGTGCGTCGTTTGGTCGTTGGCACATCGAGTGCGTTTAAGGGTGACGAGTTGAAGGACAGAAAGGAATAAGAGGAGGACACGCAGATGATCACCCCAAGACGCAGACATGACGGAAACCACATTACATCGCCGCGCGCCAGGACCTTTGCAATGGAGACAAGCCTTGCCACGATAGAAAAGCACACGGGAGAACCCACAATGAGTCGGGTTAAGAACTCACGGGTCGCCTTCGGCGGGCTCTTGTCGCTTCTCGTTTTGATCGCCATTGCGCCCCTGACCGCCGAGGCCCAATCGCCTCAGGTGCTCACTGGCGTCACCGCCGCAGGTACAACCACGGGGACCGCTATCAATCCGGGTGTGGTACCACAGGGTGGGCTTGTTGCGGTTCCCCCGGTCCTCCCACCGCCGTGCAGCCCGCAAAAGATGGCCGAGGTGCGCACCCCGGCCACTCCAACGGCCTACGAGGTACGCATTGACTGTTCCCCCCTGACGCTCGACCCCAAAGATTTTCGGCACATCACCAAACGGCTTATCTTCGAGAGGTCTGACGTGACGGTGGAGGGCAACTTCGTAACCGTCTCTAGCGGCTTCGGAACGTTGTGGTTTATCCCTGACACACCGACGTTTATCGTGGTAATCCAATCCAGGGAATACCCGGACCCAGTGACCGGCGAACCGCGTTGGTCGCGCCCCGCAAACGTCACGCTCCGCAACCTCAAGATCATGGGCTCTGTGGGCATCATAGGCATGGTAGGCACACCGACAACTACCAATGAAGCGGCATATGTGGCGCAATTCCGCAACAACGCGCCGCGCAACATTGTCTTCGACCGTGTGACCATCACCGGGCCGCAGTGCAGCGATAAAGGCGAGAAAAGCGATTATGGAGGAGCTTGCGTTCCCCTCTATCTCTTCCCAGGCGTCAGCTATTTCCAGATGCTCAACTCCGAGATTAATGGCAGCGACATCAGGGGCACGAATATTTATCTGGCCGACATGTCCTATCGCAACACCTTCCGCAACAACATCATCAGCGGCGGCACTTCGCATCGTGAAGCGATCGCGATCGACGGCTCCAGCGAAAACATCATCGTCAACAACCACTTCCAAGGCACCCTCAACCACGGCGGTATCTACCTCTATCGCAACTGTGGCGAAAAGAACTCGACCCCCCATGGGACGCCCAGTTCCAACACCATCATCAACAACTTCTTCTACTATGACAAGTTTGGCGGCTACACCAATGGTGAGCTTACCCCCTCGATCTTTGTGGCTTCGCGCAACGGCAAAGGCACCAGCACTTACACCTGCCCACCTAACTTTTTCGACAATGCGCGGTTCAACGTCGTGATGCAGAACCAGATCAAAAAGCTTTCGCCCGACCTTATGATCACGGTCGATCGTCGTGACGTTAATCAGCCCAACTACATCAATTACAACGAAACCGTTACGGCGAAGATTGAGCGCAAGGCTGGTTGCTATATCAGCAACGGCTATCAGAAGGACTTCATCCTGGACGGGGAGTTCATCAACCTCTTCCGCAGTCCCA